>DUPB01000192.1 GCA_012838585.1 Bacteroidales bacterium | reverse complement strand
GGAATATCGTACGCTTTGACCTGTTTCCTATCGGCCTCGTTCTCGCGCCGGTAGAGGATACCCCCGAACACCTTCGGGTGCAACGTTTTAACCCTTCCCCCTAAGATAGAGGGGTAGCCGCTCACCTCTTCCACCGCCTTGCACTCGTACCCAAGCGACTGGATGAAATCCCGGGTTCCTCCCGTGGAGATGAACGTTACCTGCAAGCGGTCAAGCTCGTAAAGTATCTCTTCCAATCCCTCCTTATGGTACACCGAGACGAGGGCCGTCTGAATTTTTCGTGACATTTCCTGCCTTTTTGACATTATTACTGAATAAAACAGGTACAAAGGTATAAAATCTATCGCTCATTTTCGTGAATTAACCCATTTGTTTTCACAGAAGCAGGAGAAAGAGGGCGGGCAGGTAATCTTTTAACTCTTCTCTCAGTATCTCCAATGCTTTGCTTAACCTGTAGTTCACGGTTTGTCGCGAAACGTTAAGCAAATCGGCAATCTCCTTGTGGGTCATCCCGTCGAAACGGCTCATCTCGAAGGCTTCCCGATAGCTTTCGGGAAGTCGCTTCAAAGCATCGTTGAAGAGCGTGAGCAGTTCATTTTCGAGGTAGAAATCGGGGTCGTCAAATATCGGCTCGTACTTTTCTTTTATAGCCTCCAGGGTGCGGCTTTTCATTTTTTCATGGCGTACACGGTTCAAACACCTGTTTTTTACCATGGTAAACAGGAGCGACTTCAAGGACATCTCCGGAATGAGGGAGGCGCGGTTTTCCCACAACCACAGCATCACGTCCTGAACCACCTCTTTGGCCTCCTCACCGTCGAGGTACCGGGTGGCGAATGCATACAAGGCCGCGAAGTAATGCTTATAGACCTTTTCGAAAAAAAGACCATCGTCCGCTTTCAGCAGGCGTATCGTTTTTTCATTGTCAGGCAACGCGTTCATCTCATTCGGCTTTAATAGCAAAGAAATAGAAAAAAGGGGAGAATTCAAAAAAAATCCATGAATCGTTTAGTAACTTTTCGTCTTGGTTTGTATTACCTATATAGAGGTATGCTCTTACGGGATTTTTGAAATAATATTGACTTAACTTTCACATGTAACTGTTTTATCACTTTCAGGCTCGACTGGCGCAAATATGAATAAAATGACCATTGTTATAGCATTTTGGCTATTTGATATAAAATCTTGAAAACAGACGTTTTAATCATATGGAAATGAATAGTGATGAGTAACAAGGGAAGCTTGATGAAAAATGATGTATGTTCGACGGTTAAAAGAAACAGAGATAAAAATGGAAGAATATATTTTAATAGACTATGTAAAGGGGAAGCTTGACCCGGTAGAGGCAAGCAAGGTTGAAGAGTGGGTCGCGCTCTCGGATGAGCATCGCGCAACGCTTGAGAACCTCTACGTGCTGATGTTCGTGGGCGATCGGGTGAAAGCCCAATCGGAGATTGATGTAGAGCGTGCCTACGAGGAGTTCAAGCAGCGGTTGGCCACGCTGTCACGCGAAAGGAAAGTGAAGCGCATCCCCACTTGGCGTCGTGTTGCTTCGGTGGCGGCTATCATTGCCGTTCTCTTTCTCTCGGGCACTTTCGGTACGCTGCTGTTGATGGAGCGGAACGTCGAACCCCTGAGGATCACTACCGACCTGGGTGAACGGGTGCAGGTACAGTTGCCCGATGGCTCTAACGTTTGGCTGAACACGTACAGTAGCCTCGAGTACAAGCAGTCCTATTTCCCGCGTGTTCGCCGTGTCAATTTAAAAGGGGAAGCCTATTTCGACGTGGCCCATAACAAGTCCCTTCCCTTTATCGTTGCCAATAATGGTAGCCAGATAGAGGTAGTCGGCACCCAATTCAACGTCCGTTGCAACGACGATGAGAATTTTCTCTCCGCCACGTTGATGGAGGGTGCCATTCTTTTCTCGAACCCGGCAAGCGGCAGCGACATCATGCTTAAGCCGGGGCAAGAGCTGCTATTCGATAAGGAAACGCGGCAGGTTCAGGTGAAAGAGCTCACCCACCCGGAAAATATGGTTGGCTGGAAGGAAGGGCGGCTTATCTTCGAAAACGCCTCACTATCAGAGATCGCGAAAACCCTTGAGCGTCATTACAACGTGGATATCGTGTTCAAGGATGACAACGTCAAAAACGAACGCTTCAACGCCGAGTTCGAAACGACCGATAATATTTACCAGATACTGTCCATGCTTGAACTGACCCAAAAGTTTAGGTACGAGATTAACAAGCGGGAGATAGTAATCTCATCGAAGTAAGTTCAGAAGAGGAGAAGAACATGGATTTACATAATAATAAAATAGGGTACGAACTCGGAAGACGAGCATTCGAATATCACGTTTTTATAACATTAATTTTATTGGTATCATGTTCAGATAGATGTGAATATGAAAATATAGAAAATTATTTAAGTAAAATAAGTCCTGAAACTGAAATTACCTTCGATTCTCTCACACGGAACCCTTGGAATAGCCTATATATTTTAAAACCTTATTCGTACAATGAAATTGAAGAATATAATATTCAAATACCTAAAAAATATCAAAAAAATTTCAAGTCGGAAGCATCTTTTGATAATTCGTGTATTTTAATTTTTGTAAGAGACAACAAAATGACAGGTTTTGCTAAAATACCAAGATCCACTGCTGATTTTTCATATCTCAAGCAAAATCAATATCCGAAAGGACAAAAATTTTATATAAATGATAAAAGAATAGTAACTGTGATAAAAGAATAGCAACTGTATGAGAAATTTTTTAAAAACTACGATGTTAAGTATTCTCATGCTTGCAAGTTACCCACTTTATGCGCAACTGAAAGTGGATGCGCAGGAGCGCACAATCACTTTTATAGATGACGACCCTACCCCTATTTTATACCAGTGGATGGGAACAAACTCTAAAACCCTGACTAAAAAAGGGATGGTATACAAAAAACCCAAGAGGTTTAAAGAGATAGGAAAAACGGAATGTTTTAACGACTACCCGCTATTAAAAGAAACTTTCACCTGCATGGGGAATCAACTGCAATCTAATGATAAGCAATTTATTACATTCATTGTAAATCGCCCAATTTTGGACGCGGAGTTCCAACAAAGCATGGAAAAGCTTTTCAGGAAGAAATATAATCTCGTGGACAAACAGCACCAAGATCAGTTGAGAAATATTTTAATAGACTATTATGGAGATAGTATTGCAGAAAGCTGGCAAGATTCACTCGAATACTACCCCCCGGATAAAGCAAAAAAAACATGGAGTGCTGATACCATCATCAGGACATCCCTACATCTTCACCCCCGAGATTACTATGAAGAGGTGTACAAGCATGTTGACATCTTTTTAATACAAAGGCAAGGCCGTGGCTACGTTTACCTCGTAAGCTTTTACACCGATAAAGCAAGGAGGAGGTTAAGGTCTTACCAGAAACGAGTAGAAGGGATGCTGAGATATGAAGATCACGTCACAACATTTTAATTATCCAGATTTTACATGCTCTTCCACCGTTTCCCCGTAGAACACCTAATGGACTTGTTGGCAGTGATTTATCGTTATCACAAAAGGAATTTCAATAAAGACATTCCCTACTTTTCTACCTTATCTTCTATTCTAATTCTTTTAATCATTAACGGTGGCTCCGTCTTAGCTTTGCTTGACAAGAAGCATACGATAAGTTTTGGGGAGAGCGCATCAAAACTCACGGAATATATTATCGGTCTTATTTGTCTTATTCCGGCCATATTGATTTTAGCCATATTATTCCCTCCTTCAAAAATCAAGAAGCGGGAAAGCGAACTGTCAGAAAAAGAATATAAAGTGGGTAAATACATTTTTTGGGGCATCTACCTGCTATCAATTGTTGTTTTCATAGCTGTAATAAAATGAGAAAGCTTACAAGAAAAAATTTAGACGAGCTGGCAAAAGTAATGCCAGTGTTGAGTGAAAGGACACAATAATCATTTGTCGGCAGAGGTTGTGGCTCGCAAAATAATCCGTATTCTGAGGCTGAATACGACAGTATGCTTGCAAGTGGCACACGGTTCATCTGCTTATCGAAATAATCCCAATACTGTATATACGATTCTAAGAAAAAACTAATTCAAACAAAATATCCAAAAATGAAAAGTAAAATTTTATACCTGCTCTCTATTTTCCTTTTTTTTATATGTAGCTGTCATGGGCAAATATCACAAAAGTCTATTTTTACAACAAATGAACAGAAAAAAGAAAAGGATATAAGTCAAACAATTAAAAACTTCTATGTCTCTTATGCTTCAAATGTTTCTAATGGGTTTGATGTTGAAAACGATGTGTTGCTGAAAGAAAATATGACACCAGAACTAATTGCTAAAATTCATAGAATCTCAGCTGCAGTAGGAAGTGACCCTATTATTCGAGCTCAAGATTTTAATTTAGAAGCCTTAAGCTCATTTGATGTAAAACACTTGGAAGAGGATTGGTATATGGTTAGTTATATCTCAACTTATAATGATAAAGTTATTAAAATTCCTATCAGAGTGAAAAACAAAGATAACAAGCTACAGATTGACTACATTACACCAGAGTGGAATAATTCTTTATATGGAGATAGTTTATTGTGTAAACAGGATACGCTTCAAACGATAGACTCATCATCACCTATGTTGTTTTTAAAAACATTCTATGCCACATACACTATGCAGTATTGCACCATGTCTTTAGACTTAGTAAATCGATTGGAAGTTTTGCGCGAGAAGTTTTGTACAAAAAAAGCTTCAGATAAGATTCAAAAAACGAGAGCAAGTGAACAAGGCTATGACTTACTTATAGACTATTATGACTTTGATAAACTTTGGTTACCAACATTATCTTTTGCCCATCTTAATGGAGATGAATATAAGGTTTCTTATACAAAATGGCAAGATATGACTACTAATATTTTTGTTTCCGTAATAAAGAAAAATGACATGTATGTTATTGATGATATTCGTGTTGAAAGTGACTATTAATAAGTAGTAATGCCCATAAACAAAGAAACATTTGTCGGTGGAGGAGATGGGTCTTACCTCAGTCCATATACATGGGACGAATACATTTATATTTTATGCAACAACTAACTAAATTTTTGTAAATCATGAGAAAGAATCTTGTTTTTATCTTGTTGATAATGAATATTTATTTTATTCAAGGCCAAGATTATCTACACAATAGTCCTGTTAATTCGCACATTGATTCTTGTGCATTTGGTATTAATGGAGAAATCATGAAACATCCATTTATCATAGATATGGATAGTATTGTGTGGTTAAATATTGTGAAAGATACTTTGATACAGATTGATGACAAAAAATATGATAAATATCTTTCCATAACATACAAGAGAACTCCCGTAACTTTGATTCCCTTGGAACAAGTAGATAACGCTATCTATGTGAAGTATCGTGATTTCTGCCATATTTACATGATAAATGATGAATTTATTGAAAAAAGTCCTTCTGATTTATTGATTGACAGAGATTATATCGAGGAAGTCAAATTGATAAATTATAGTGGTTTTGCAGATGAAAAAAAGAATCCGAAAGTATTAATAATCAAGATATATACAAGAGGATGGAAAAAAGCAAAACAAAGATGAAAAGAAAAGGTAGTTTTAAAGTATAAAAAGAAAAATGTCCAACTTGGGAAAAATTCATCGTGTGGTTCATAAACTCAGGCAAAAGAGCAATGTCAAATGATCGTCAACGAATACAATATAAACGAACAGCAACGGGCGCATTAACCCAATTGCGAAAAGGAGATGTCATTTCGTATTTGGAAAGCGGAGCCAACAATGCCTTTCTACTCGCTTACCTGCAACACGCGTCTATCGATGGGGAATTGGAATACCTCGGGTTTTGGCGAAATAACAGTTCCGTGCAAGCAGGACAGGAACTTTTCTCTATTATCCCCGATAAAAACAGCATCTTGGGTGAAGTGATGATACCCTCTTTCGGTCGTATCCCGTATCACCAGCAAGTTAAAAACACCAAACGGCGATGTAGATGCCTACTTGGTACTTATTTCGTTTCCAGATGGCACGATGACCAATTTCGGGAAGACGCTTCCACTTGATTTTGAAAGTAAGGGAACGGCCGAAATTATCACCAAGCGCAAACGGCTAATCGAAAGGCTGTTCGATAACTTAAAAGCAAAAGGAGAAAAATAGATGTTTTACATTACTGATTATGAAAAAAACGAGTCTATCTGCCTTAAAGTGTGGCGTTTATATTTTTTTAAATGTTTTACATATTGTTTTTTTTGTATCATTAATGATTGTTCTCTTGGATGTAGAATACAATAATAGTAAAAACATAGCTTTGATTATGTTTTTTGTTATGATTTTTTCTGTATTAGCTTTCTATCCACTTGTATTTTTAGTTCGTTTTTATCTATATGACAAAAACACACTTATTCTTTTTGCAGATGATACAGATGATATTGTTTATAAAAGAAACGGGAAAGAACATCTAACTTTTAATGTTAGAGATATAAACAAGATAAATGTATGTTTTCCATTTATTAGAATAACGGTCAATCATTATTATAAATTATATTTAAAATCAGGTCATATTATTATTATCTCTTGCCTTGTACCAATCAAGGAACTAAAAAAACGAGTGACTAATAAAAATGAAAAAATTGAGACAGTATTTTGGATCAGTGATTTTACATATAACGACAAAACAATTTTCAATTAAATTTAATTCGAACAATAACTAAGAAATTACTTAATGCTCTTCCACCGTTTCCCCGTAGAATATCAGATGGACTTGCAAGATCGCGGCCCGGCAGCGCTGAAGATTATCGCCAAGCATTTCGGCAAGTACTATTCTTTGCAATTCCCGCGAGACCATTGTGGCATAACCAAAGAGGGTGTTTCGTTGCTTGACCTAAGCACCGGGACTGAAAGTATCGGTCTTCGCACGCTTGCCGTCAAATGTCTAAGGCAGGTACTTGGCAGGGAGGGTGTGTTGATTGCTGGGGTTACACCTTGAAAAAAAGCAATTGATGCCGTATCAAATGAATATAGAAAAGACCATGGATAAATTGATGATCACATTAAGCGTTTTCGTACTTTTTATTTCATGCCATTCAACAAGTGATAAGCAAAGTGAAAAAGTTGGATGCGTAAGCAATGAAAGCACAAGTAAATTAGCTTCTTTAAGATAATTCCATCTTATAATAATTTAACGTATTTGACATTTTCACATTCAGCAATTGAATACCTAGATATTTCGCACAATCCAAAAATGAGTAATATCGTTTATTTTTTTCCGGAAGTAATAGATACTGTAATTCATAATGATATATTGAATGAAAAGCCTTTGGTATTTTGGCTGTATGGTGCCAAAATAAAATAAAAACGTTGATACTAACAGTAAATAAAAAAACATATGCATAAAAAAGTTTATAAAATCGTGGGACTTATAGCATTATCATTCTTAATCCTCATGGGATTCTATATTAATTTTAATTCTCCAAATCAATTATTAAAGGGATGGAGTATTGTTTTTATTTCATCTGGCATAGCGGGTTTGATAGGACTTTTCATAAAAAATAAAATTTGGGGGCTAACATTCATACTTTTATTACTTAGCATAACAATTTATTTAATTATAAATCAATGAGTCCACTCCGAAAAGTCGGGGCAGACGTTTTGTAATTTATTAATTCTCAATTTACAGTTTTCGTCATCGTTCATTTCGTTTTAAAAACACTCGATAAGTTGTTGTGACAAACATCCCGTTTTGCTTGCTCATATCGTTTATTTTCAGCACCTTTGATACTTACCGGCTTGCAGGGTCGCCCGTCTCGATACGACCTTTCCTTTGACGATACTCAAGGTTCCCTCACGGTCATTGACCGTGAAACGAGGGAGATACAACAAGCCATAGAGGCAAAGCCAAAAAAGAATACACCCGTCAAGCGATGGCGAATTAAAACCTGCAAGGGTTACCGCTACTTTGACGAGAACGACGTGGAGGCTACCATATTTCAACTCGGTTACCACTGCCCTCACGGTAAAACCCGGTACAGAACGCTCGGTAAGCATAAACTATGGGCTTACTCACGCTCCGCGTGGATAAATTTCAGAAGGATCCTCAAACATGTCACAACAACAAGTGAAAGAACGCTTTCAGGACAGCTTTCGTCCTGTTTTCTCACCGGTGTACCGGCGAAAATATCTTTTTTAGTGAAAATATTTTTCAACAACGTCAAATCCTTGAAATCCCGGAAAGAAACCGTCTTGTGGGCCGTTTCGTGAAAACGGGGTTTTCAAAGGGGACTCAATTCTTTTAATCATTAACGCTGCCTCCGTCGAATTATTCCATTCATCGTTTAGTAACATTTCGTCTTGGTTTGTATTACTTATAAAGGACAAAAATGCAGCACTATGATAGAGAGAAGAAGATTATATTATACTTATCATTTAACCAACTACGATAAAATGAATTGTAAGGTTTTAGGGAGATTCGGAGCGCGACTCCTACTGCTTATCGCGATCCTCTCCCTGTCCAGTATGCAAGCGAACCTGTTTGCTCAAAGTCAAAAGGTTACGCTAAACGTCACCAACGAGCCCATAAGCGAGGTTTTCAAAAGCATTAAGCAACAAACCAACTTGTCGATCATCTTCAACGTGGATGATATCAACCCCGAGAAACGGGTAAGCGCCAAGTTTGACAACCAATCGGTTGAAGAGGTGTTGAACGTGTTGTTGGCCAAAGAGAACCCCGGTTTGGGCTACGTGATACAAGGTCACTACATCGTGATCGCGAAAAAAGGGGCTTCGCGGGACGCCGTTCAGGCACAAGTGAAACGAACCGTTTCCGGGAAGGTGGTGGATGAGAACGGCGAAGCGTTAATCGGGGTCCACATCGTGCCTGATGGCGCAACGGTAGCCGGTACAGCGACCAATATCGATGGCGAGTTCTCGCTGGTGGTCGAAGGCGATGCCCGCCTCACCTTCTCGTACATCGGCTACATCACGCAAGTGGTCAGCACCGCGGGCAAAGATGTACTGCACGTGGTACTGAAAGAGGATGACGAGATGCTCGACGAGGTGGTGGTCACCGCCCTTGGGATCAAGCGAAGCGAAAAGGCGTTGAGTTACAACGTCCAGCAAGTGAAAGCCGAAGAGCTGACCACCATCAAGGATGCCAACTTCATGAACTCGCTGGCGGGGAAGGTGGCCGGTGTGAACATCAATGCATCGGCTGCCGGTATCGGGGGCGCGACCCGCGTGGTGATGCGCGGCCCCAAATCCATCAACTACAGCAACCAGGCTCTTTACGTGGTTGACGGTATTCCCCTGTTTAACATCAACCAGGGGAGTACCGACGGTAAGTTTTCCGCGCAACCAGGCGGGGAAGGTATCTCCGACATCAACCCCGAAAATATAGAGAGCATGTCGATACTCAGCGGACCTGCCGCCGCGGCGCTATACGGCTCTTCGGCCGCGCAGGGTGTAATCATGATCACTACCAAGAAAGGGCAAGAGGGAAAGGTATCGGTAACCCTTACCAATAACAGCACCTTCTCCCACCCGTTTATCATGCCGGAGTTTCAAACCTCTTACGTGAACAGGCCCGGGGAGTTCGCCTCGTGGGGGGCCAAAGAGGAGTCGCCCTTCGCGGTTTTTGACCCCGCGAACTTCTTCAACACGGGTAGCAATATACAAAACACGCTCTCCCTGACCATGGGAAGCGATAAGAACCAAACCTACCTTTCACTGGGTACCACGAACGCGCAAGGGATCATGCCCAACACGGCCTACGACAGGTATAACTTTACTTTCCGCAACACCACCCGTTTTTTGCAGGATAAGATGACGCTTGACTTCGGGTTTAACTACATCATTCAGAACGATAAGAACCTGATGGCTCAAGGACGTTATTTTAACCCGCTCACGGCACTCTACCTGTTCCCGAGAGGGGAAAGCTTCGACGCGGTCAGAACTTTCGAGTTGTGGGATCCGGCAAGGAATATTTACACGCAAAACTGGACGTGGGGAAACACGCTCGACATGCAAAACCCCTACTGGATTGCCCATAGGATGAACCGCACGAACAAGCGCGATCGCTACATGACGGATGCATCCCTGAAGTACGAGGTGTCTGACTGGTTTGACGTGGTCGGAAGGATTCGCCTGGATAACACGACTACCGATGCCGAGGACAGGAGGTTCGCGTCTACCTACAAGCTGTTCACTTCCGGCTCGCAGTACGGCTTTTACTCGCAGAACAAGGCCGACGAACGGTCACTTTACACCGACTTGATGGGAAACGTGAACAAGGTGCTTGGTGACTTCTCGGTGGGTGCGAACGTGGGTGTCAGCTTGGCGCAACAATCGTATCACGCGTTGGGAATTCAAGGCGGGTTGAAATCGCCCTCCAACGTTTTTAGTCCGTACGCCGTTGACTACGGCAATGCCAATCAGGACAATCACCCCAACTACGGGGATTGGAAGCATCGCACGAACTCCGTTTTTTACAACCTGGAGTTGGGCTGGAGAAGCATGATCTACCTCACGACAACGGGACGCCAGGAATGGGACTCATCCTTGTCTAACACGAACAACCCCGGTTTCTTCTACCCGTCGGTCGGCTTATCGGGGGTTATCACCGAAATGGTGAAGTTACCGGGCTGGGTCACATTCCTGCGGGTAAGGGGTTCATGGGCATCGGTCGGTTCAGCCATCGAACGCAATATCACGTCGCCTTGGCGCTACCAATACGATGTTGCCAAACAGGCTTACGGAACGGTGACCTACATAATGCCCGAAAACTTTTACCCCGAACGTACCGATTCGTGGGAGGGTGGTATCTCGGCCCGCCTGTTCAACGGTGCCGTAAACATTGACGCGACCTATTACAAGTCGAACACCCGAAACCAAACGTTCCTGCGACCCATCTCCTCCTCTTCCGGGTTTGACAGTGAATACGTGCAAACCGGTAACGTGGAAAACAGGGGGGTCGAGCTGTCGGTAGGGTACAACAAAACGTGGAACCGGTTCACCTGGAACACGAACTTCACCTACAGCATGAACCGCAACAAGATCATCGAACTGCTCCCCGATGAAAATGAGTTCATCAGCAAGGGCGGATTCGATGGGGCCGATATCCTGCTCAAAAAAGGGGGTACCATGGGCGATTTGTACATCTACAACGAGCTACAACGCACGGCGGAAGGGTACATGGCCCTGAACGATAAGAATAACGTTATTAAAATCGGGTTGGGTTCGCATCCCCGCTACATGGGTTCGGTACTGCCTCACGGTAATTTCGGCTACAGGAACGATTTCTCCTGGAGAGGCGTTAACTTCGGCTTCATGCTATCCGCCCGATTAGGTGGCGTGGTCATTTCCAGCACGCAAGCCATGTTGGACCAGCATGGGGTAACCAAGGCCACGGCCATTTCCAGGGATAATGGCGGGATAGCGGTGAACAACGGGTTGATCAACGCGGAGGCGTACTACCAGGTCGTGGGTGGCGAGTCAGCCGTCTGGTCGGAGTACATCTACAACGGCAGCAACGTCCGCCTGCAAGAGGCATTTATCGGGTATTCACTGCCCTCAAGCTGGTTTGACGACAAGGTGAACATGAGCGTGACGCTCACCGGAAGGAATTTGTGGATGATCTACAACAAGGCTCCTTTCGATCCCGAGCTAACCGCCTCCACGGGGACATATTACCAGGGCTTTGATTACTTCATGCAACCCGGTTTACGTAACTTTGGATTCAACGTGAAATTGCAGTTTTAAACTATTCCTCGCCATGGCCTTGTCCAAGTGCACTTGTCCAATGCTCATTTGGCTTAACGAAATAGTCCACATGATACCTTTAAAAATAAACGTTTTAATCAATATGAAACATTATACAACCAACGTCTTGTTGCAGGCCTTCATCGTGGGTATATTCCTGTTTACCTCTTGCACGGCTGACTTCGAAGAGATCAACCGTCTCGGCGGTGCCTTGTCGGAAGAGGAGTTAAACCGGGATAATTACCGTTCGGGGGTATTCTTCATCACCTTACAAGACAACGCCTTCCCGGCTCAGGAGAATAATTACCAGATGAATCAAAATCTCATTGGCGACTACCTGGGCAGGTACATGATGTACACGAACGCGGGGTGGAGCTCGGCAAACTTCACCACCTACAACGCCCCCAGGGCATGGGTTAATTACCCGTTTAACAACGTGATGACCAACATCTACTCCGCCTGGAACGAGATTGCCCGGGCTACCGGTAAGAGCGGGATAAGCTACGCTTGGGCGCAAATATTACGGGTGCAGGCGATGCATCGACTGACCGACATGTACGGGCCTATACCCTATTCCAAAATTACCGGTGAAGAGTTAAAGACCTCTTACGACACCCAAGAGGAGGTGTATAAGAACCTGTTCACCGACTTAAACGAGGCGATAGAGACCTTCAAGTCGTACGTGGCATCGAACCCGCAGGGCACCCCTTTCGCTGAATTCGACCGGGTTTACGGCGGCAACATGAATCAATGGATAAAGTATGCCAACTCCTTGAAGCTGCGCATGGCCATCCGTATTCGCTACGCGGATCCGGCGTTGGCACGCGAGATGGGCGAAGCGGCGGTTAAAGACGGGGTCATTACCGCTAACGCCGACAACGCCATGGAAGCTTACGCCAAAAACCCCATCGAGGTGATGTGGAACGCGTACGGTGACGCGAGGCTTTGCGCCGATATGGAGAGCTACCTGAACGGGTACAACGACCCCCGTGCGAACGCTTACGCGCAGCCCTCCAACATCGAGGGAGCATCCCGGAGTATCGTCGGCATCCGTTCCGGCGCTAACGTCACCAACCAGGAGATCGCCAGGAGGTACTCATCGCCCGTTGCCGGCATTAAAGACCCCATCTTGTGGCTTTCCGCTGCCGAGATGGCGTTTTGTCGCGCCGAAGGAGCACTCATCGGCTGGAATGGCATGGGCGGTACCGTGAAAGAGTTGTACAACGAAGGCATTACCCTCTCGTTCGAGCAATGGGGCGTAAGCGGCGCGAGCAAGTACATCGAGGACGACCTGCTTACCCAGGCCGACTACACGGATCCCCAAAGCGTGGCGGGAAACCTCTCTGCCGTGAGCCATATCACGATAAAGTGGAACGACAGGGATGGGGAGGAAAAGCAGCTTGAACGCTTGATCACCCAGAAGTGGCTGGCCCTATGGCCCAATGGACACGAAGCATGGTGCGAGATTCGCAGAACCGGTTACCCGCGTATATTCCCATTGGCCCAGTCCACCAATTACGGTAGCCTGAAAGTGGCGAACCGCATCCCTTTCAACTCCGATGAATATACCAACAACAGGGAAAACGTCGAGACGGCCGTTGCCGCGATGGGGGGTACCGATGATTACGCCACTAAAATGTGGTGGCAGAAGAAATAGCTCCATACATCGAAACAAAAAAACAATATAATCGTATGAAACAATTTAGCAGATTTTTCTTAGGCGCGATAGCGGTCGTTTTCCTGTTCTCTGCTTGCGAGGATTGGACGGAAACAACACCCATCATGCCAACCGAAATGACTCATGTTATCAGCACGGTAAAAACAGACGAGTATTACGCGAATTTACGCACCTACAAGAAGTCGGATCACGCCATCTCTTTTGGCTGGTACAGTGCTTGGTCCGGAACGGGAGCCAACATGGTCACCTCGATGGCGGGACTGCCCGACTCGCTGGACGTTGTCTCCATGTGGGGCAGTTGGTCCAACCCCTCGGAAGCACAGTTGAAGGACTTACGTTACGCACAAGAGGTTAAAGGAATCAAAGCGCTCATGGTTTTTATCGTGGAAGATATCGGCAGTGGTAACATCACCCCCGCCCCGCACAACGAAAGCATGGAGAGCATTAAAACCTATTGGGGATGGAACGACGATAACGACGCGTCGATACACGCGGCGATCGAGAAATATACCAACGCGTTGTGCGACACGATAGACAAGTATAACTACGACGGGTTTGATATCGACTTTGAACCCAACTTTGGACATAAAGGGAACCTGAGCGGTCACCCGGACAGGATGATGACTTTCGTGAAAACCATGGGTAAACGCGTGGGGCCCAAAGCGGAAACCGAAAGAGGGCGTGAAAGGCTACTGGTGGTGGATGGAGAGCCTCACTCGATGCCCCCCGAATCGGGTTCCTACTTCAACTACTTTATCGTCCAAGCGTACGGTAGCTCCGGCGACGCGAACCTGGATAGCCGCTTGGCCCGCACGATCAGCAACTTCGAGGGGATTTTAACTCCCGAGGAGGTAGCCAACCGGTACATCGTCACCGAAAATTTCGAGAAATACGCCCAAACCGGTGGCACCTCCTATAGAGACAGGTACGGGAACACCTACCGCTCTTTGGAAGGGATGGCGCGCTGGACACCCATCGTGAACGGCAAAAAGGTCCGCAAGGGGGGATGTGGCGCCTATAGGTTTGACCTTGAGTATGACCTTGGAGGTCCCACCTACACCTATCCTGCCATGCGCAAGGCTATTCAAATCATGAACCCGGCAGTACATTAACATTCAAACAAACCATCATGAAACATATCATCATCAAACATTTACTTGGATCGCTCTCCATTTCACTGCTTGTTTTATTAAGCGGCTGCAATGACGCGGAGTACAGTACCCTGAACAATCAACTTTTCTTGGCAGAGACGGGAACGTCGGCAAACGCGTTTAAAAAAGTGACGATTGATGAAGAAGGGGCTACGGTATCGGCCACGGCGAGGGTAAGCAACCCCGTTGACCAGGACGTTAAAGTGAGATTCGTGGTAGATGCCTCCATCCTGGAGAAGTTCAATACGCGCAACAGCACCAGCTACGCGCCGCTACCCACCAGTCACTACTCGTTAAGTGAAACGGAAGTGGTGGTTAAAAAGGGCGAAAGCATCGCCCCGGCCATCAATATCGCCATCGAGGCGTTGAGCAAAGAGTTAATCGACTCCGGCAATCAATTTGCCCTACCGATAAAGGTGGAACTCGCGGAAGGGGATAACATCTGCCTGTTAGAAGGGGCTAACAGCATCATATATGTTGTGGACCAGGTTATAATCTCGTCCGTTCCGGTGCTTGGGACAGACCCGGCAACAAGAAGATATCACTCAGCGGCCGCAGCGCTCAAAGAGGATATTACCCTGAGGGAGTGGACAGTAGAGATGCGCGTGAACATGAACGGCTTCAGAAAAAACAATCAAGCCCTGTTTGGGGCCTGGGGACCGGGTAGTGAGCTCTACATTCGTTTTGGAGATGCCGGAACCCCGTACAACACCCTTCAGGTCAAGTTCGGGTTAGAGGGTAGTGGCAACGCCTTTTCCCGCTCCAACACCGAATTTGAGCCCAACAAGTGGTATCATGTAGCGGTTACATACGATGGGACCAATATAACCTTATACGTTGATGGCGTGAAGGATGTAGATACCGATAACTTGAAAGGGAAAACCACCGTTATAAGTGAAAAGATTCAGGTGGCAAGTTCAGGCTCGGAGTGGTTTGTTAACTCCTGCATGATGCAGGAGCTCAGGGTGTGGAACGTATGTCGCACGCAACAGCAGGTGGCCAATAACGCCCACACGGTTAATCCCAAAACCGAAGGATTGATCATGTATTGGAAAATGAATGAAGGGGAAGGAAATCTGCTTCACAACTCGGTTGAAGGCGCTCCAAACCTCGTGGTTGAACCGGACACCCCCATTCGCTGGCTGGACAACGTTCGTTCCGATGGCAAAGGCAGAACCGGCTTGAATTAATTAACGTCATAATCAGTAAAAATTATCCCTTATGAAACCATATTATTCCATACACGCGCTGGCACTGATTTTCAGCTTATTCATGATTGCCTGCGATAGCGATTACGGTATGCCGGAGCCATACACCCCCTACATGGAGGATGCACCGGATTACAAGAGCAAGGTCTACATCAATAATCAAACGCTCCCCATTAACCGCTATGATTTTCAGGCAACCTACCGGGAGAAGGAGAACAGGCTGGAAATCACCGGCGATAGCATCTTCAGGTTTCCCGTGAAGATCACAGCCCCGGCCGAGGATAGGCTGGTGATAACATGCGCCGTGGACGAAGGCTTCACGGATGAGTACAACGAGCGTCACGACACCCGTTACATCTCGCTTCCCGCCAATTATTACGTTTTTGAAAAGAGCGAAGTGGTTGTTGAGAAAGGGGCGGTTGAATCAAAAGACTCCATATCCGTTCGGCTCAATATCGACAACACGATAAAAGAGGTTATCGATGATGTATCGCTTTCCATTCAAATTGCATCGGTAAATAACACGAAAGAGCACATCAGCTCCAACCTATCCCGCGTATCGATATTCGGGACCATCGCCCCCGTGCTGGATAACGTGGATTCATCGGTAGGAGCCATTGAAGGGGAGCGGTTTAACGAAAACATCGCCTTCGAGTCTTCAAGCTATGCCCATTTGCTCCACTTTTTAAATGACGGGATAACATCCAACTTCTACCGGTCATGGATGACCCAAAGTCCCGGCGACTATTTGTCCTTAGGACTTCCGGAAGAGGAGACTATACGCGGAATCATCATCTACTCGATGGCGGGAGGGTACCAAATAGCCTCTTTGGATGTTAAGGCGGATAAAGGTAGCAAGTACATCAACCAGGGTGTGGCACAGTTTCGTCAATTCGGTTTTTTCGACGAGCCAATACTTTACATACAGTTTAAAACTCCCGTTAAAACCAAGTCCATCCGTTTGGATAACTTCAAAAACTTCGGCAATGAAGCCCAAACGCATATTCAGGAAATTTATCTTGTGAGGTGACCCTTATTATAGTTAATAGCGATGAAAAAAGCTTTCGCCTTTCTATTCATAATTAGCCATGTTGTTGTAACAGGTCAAAACAAGAGCCAGTTCGATAGTTACATATCTAACTTCAAAAGCATTCAAACGGGTATCCCCACGAGAAGCGATTTCTCTCTTGGTTCGTCTAAAGCCCTAACCCAAGACTTCGTAGAACAGTTTGTAACAAGCACTCCCGACTGTGAATGCTTGAATGAAGGTCTTTGGTATCGATATATGTTTACCATTGAAAAAGGGGATTTCATCATCGCGTTCGTTGCCAAGAGTTGCGACATCCCGTCACCTTCGGGCAGTTACCCTTACACTGATTACATCCTTATAGTCTATTCCCCAAAGGGTGAAGTAATAGACAGTGAAATAGTCTCTCGCGAGGGAGATTTATGGGAATGCAATCACCGTGGCACCGTTGAGCCGTTCGTGCTCACGGTCGAACAAGCGAACGTACCCGAAAAAGTATTCGAAAATAACAAGCGTTATCCTTTCCCTTGCGAAATCAGCACGTGTGAGTACCGGGTTAGTAAAGAGGGACGGATTCAACAAACGGTTATATCCGAGAGAAAAGGAACCATTGTATGGGATAAAAAGAACAACAGGAGTTCAATCGTCAAAAACATCGATGAAAAAGAAGCGTTATGAGACCCTTCTTTTTATCCATAATAGCCCTGTTAAGTTGGGCGCAATGTGAAGCCAATAACAGGTTCGGCACCCCTTCAGGGCAATGTGAACCCTGCGTGGAATGTTTTGACGACAACCTATTGACTTGGACAATATACCCTACTCAATACAACTTTGTAAAGGTCGATAGCTCCATCGTTTACAACAATAGGCACCCCCTTAAAATCTTCACGTTGCATGATCTATTTGCCCTCCAGGGTTATTTTTTCAAGCGAATTTTACTTCCGGAAGTTTTTATTGACACTATTCAAGTACAAGTAAACTCTAAATCAAAAAACATTGGTTACGCCAAACTGCTGGTTGATAGGATATCAAGCGATGAAAAAATATTTTTCACGGATACCATGAGTATCAATGTCAACGATACCTCATGGTGTACTACATCATACAAGCTCCCGGCCTCAGGCATGAAGTTCATGGGTTTGCGCCTATTGATTTATGAGATGAATGAAGTAGAAAAGATTTTTTGGTTGGACCAGTTAACGATTTTGCTTGATGGTAAACCGATCAATGAGTTTCCATCGCCCACTATCCATCCGTTTTCCGTATCAGATCCCGAAAGCATGAAAAAGCTCTCGTTCAATAAAAACCTTTATGATCATATCGAAGAGCTCAAGGTAAAAAAAATCATCGCCCTCGGGGAAACAGTACATGGAAGCGAGTCCATAAACAGGGCCACCTCCCAAATCATCAAACATCAAGTGTTAAACAACGGGTGCAAGCTTGTATTGCTGGAGATTCCTTTTGAAATAATGATGTTTTTTAACAAAGAGGTACAGGGAGAAGTGATATGTAAAGGAGATAGCATTTTGAAAAGTTCCAATCCTCTATTTGATCTCCCGATTTTAGGCGACTTGATCAAGTGGTTAACCCAATATAACAAAGAAAATCCGGATAACATGGTAACGCTAATGGGGACAGACATCCATCCGTTGGAAGAGGAGAATCGGAAACTACTTTCCGAGTATGTCACATGTTTAAACCGTACCATAAACAGCCAAGCATTAAATGATTTCTCGGAAGTACTATCGAGAAAATTGGATTTTCGCGAACCTAACAGGGCACTAGCCTACTTAAACGAACGGCCGGAACTAAAAGAAGCGTTACAGCCTACTGATTACCTCATGATTAAGCATAACCTGGAGATGTCATTAAAGGCTACCCCAATTACACCAGCACGGTTAGACAGGAGAGATGCAATCATGAAAGACAATGCCGTTTTCTTAATCGATTTATTCGCTCCCGAAAATGAAACGGTAACCATTTGGACACACTTCGGTCACGCAAATTATACCAAGGATCACTCTGACCTACCACATCCCTCGTTCGGCTCCTACATGAAAGAGCTGTACAAGGATAGGTATGGTTGCCTGGGAATAACCATCGGAGGTGGAGGTGTCAACGCCGTGACAGCAGTTTATGCTTATTAATCCGAAAACCAGAATGGATGGCATGATCTTCATCAAAAACAGTGAACCTTCTAAAGAATAACTTTTCGCGATATGTTAAGCTGTCCAATAATGAAATTTAAAGACAACATAATCCTATGAGAACTTACATCCTGTTTCTGCCCTTTGTAGTACTTTGCGCCATGTCATGCACGGCACAATCGGAGAAGCAAACATATACAGAGCTATATGATTTGCATTTCGCCATGCCTCATGGCACCACGGTGAGGTATCCATGGCTTGATAATGGGGCGTATAGCTTCTACTCACTTCCGGCATCTATTAAAGATTCAACCAATAACTTAATTGCAAGGATATACTTAAAGGGATCCCCCTTTCTTAATCGGCTAAGAACCGAATGCGGGCAGAGAATCTTGCTCCCCGATGGTAACCTGCAGAAGGCCGTTGTTGAATTTGAAAGTAAAGGCAAAAATATTCAACAACTCTCTATCGTCTTGGATGCCATTGATGAGGAAGAGAAGATCCTCTTTTCCGACACCATGAAACTCGTTCCGGATACCCTATTGGGCGTAGCTTCCAAAAACATAGCGCTGAAAGATGCAAAGCTGTTGAATATCCGCATCAACAGTGAAGGAAAAATTGACAGCGACGCTTATATCGCTTTCTCCAAATTAAACATAGTGATTGATGGCAAACCGATTGATAAGTTTCCCGTCCGAGAACTGCCCCCGTTAACAACAGGTGATCTATATTACTATACCGCGATAAACAGGGATGAAAACATATCCCCGGAGGTGATGGATGAATTTAATAATCACAAAATCATCGGCTTAGGGGAATCGATACATGGAAATAGAGGAGTACAGGGTATGGCCTACAAGCTAATCCTTCAGGCCGTTGAACGATTAGATTGCCAGTTGGTACTTCTGGAAATGCAGTTAGAAAAATCACTTCACTACAATAGGTTTATTCAGGATGTCAATTACACCTTTGACAGTTTTTCGGCTTTAGACGAGACCACGAGCGATTTTTTGAAAAAACTTCAACGCTTCAACACAGATAAAAGCGATGAACAGAAAGTCAGGTTGTATGGTATCGGTTACAACACGAACATAAACACGAGCCTAACCCCCAGTAAAAGTTCAGCTATAGATATATTTGATTTCGTTACTAACCTGAACCAAGAATTAAAGATATCGGCAGTAGATCAATTCGCCCTTTTATTAGCAGAAGAGAAACAAGATCAGGCCATAGAGTTTCTTGATAATCAAAGGAATATAACTGAGAAAGCAGTCACACCCGAAGAGGTAGAGAGTATATTGCATATTTTGAAAATTTCTGAAGAGATGGGTAAAGACCCGATTGATAGATTCGTGAGACGTGACTCCACGATGTTTTTAAATGCGCAATATTTGATTGACAGGTTTGCCAACGCGGATAATGCGAAAGCGATAATCTACGCGCATGCCGCGCATACCAATCCTGTCTCAACCTTTCCCGCGGTTCCTTGTTTCCCCCTTGGGCACTATATGCGTGAAACGTATGGCGACGGTTACTCTTCCTTCCTCCTTTTAACGGGAAGCGGGAAATCTGTAGCGAGTGATACAGAATTCAACATGAGAGACAGCTTGTTGAAAGAGCCCCCCAAAAAAAGTATCGAATATGCATTAAACCTTATGGAGGACAATGCCTTATATCTTCCTTTAACCGCCGATTTCAATACACTGGTATTGTCACGATTTAAGGGGAGCCACCACACCCCGCAAGAGTTTTACCCTTTCAACCTGTATCAAAGATACAGGGGCATTTTTTTCATCAAAGATGACAAAGATTACGATGCAGGTAAAAAAGAGTCCTCTTACGAAGAAGCTCTTGACCAGCAGGTTATCGAAATGAATAAGAGGGAAGAAAAAATAGAAGAGATACGTAGGCGCGTGAGTAATTGATGAAATGTGACTTATAATTCAAAAGGGCAAAACAAAATTTGAATTTTATGGTTTTACATTTGGTGAACTACAAAAAAAATGAAATTAATAGTCTATGCTTTTTACTTTCTCAGACACACTAAATGTAACACTACCGTAGAAGGGATGCTGAGATATGAAGAGTAAAGCGTTTAAAATTATTTTCATCGGTTTAATAACGATTATCGGTATCTACCTCTTCTTGGTGATAATGCCGATTAGAACCACCAAAACAATGGAGTGGTGGGCTTGGCAAAGGGTCAATGCCGACCTACAAGAAGTATTTGGAATGGAAACATACAACAAGTTGATGCATGACAGCATGATAAAAGGGCCTATTATTCGTCCGATAAAAAACGGATGGCAATTTCAGTGGTATGTCCCCCTCGAATGGGGAGACAGTGCTTCTTTTTACAAAAATGTTTATAGTAATCCTATTCAAGTAGGATGGAGAGAATATATGTCAGTGAGCACGAGCATGAACTACCAAACCAAATACCTGCAATACCTGAATGGTTTTTGGCATTTTGTCGATATCCTGCCTTATAAAATGAGAGGAGACACAACCCTTCTGGCTAACCTGAAATTAGACCGCTCGCACCAGCTTGATACAGACAACGAGTACAAGCCAATCAAAGAAAAAGAGACGCTCTATTATTTCCTGGAGAAGGGATTTTTCCGCACCACGAAGAAAACAAACGATTATAGCGTTGTGGAGTTTTTTGAGCCAATTGGATGGAAGTTTGTTGACGAAAGCAACAAAGGGATTAATTCCACGAACAAGCAATACACCGAAAAGGCGAGAATAGACATTACAGAAGATTTCAACGTGCAAATCACGTTGGTCGACAGGTAAACAAATAGTTTATGAGCGATGCGTTAATTTAATCATGTTACGATCAGAATAGAAATGCCCTATAACAATTTATCGTCACTTAACTAATTTATAATATTCAAACAGTTACAACAATGAGAAAGATTATTATCCTATTTGCCGCGCTTCTACTTATCTCTTGCGGTTCAACAAAAAACAGAAGTACAACTCAGAGCATGTTTAGTGGAAAGCATGAACTTGTAGATTACCAGACTTTCAAGGTTGATGAGTATTCCCAAGATGAATCATACGGGTACACCGAAAAGAATCCAATTAAGGTTGGCGGCGTAACAGAAGGGCCCATGAATGAAAGAAGGTTTCTTAACGCGCTGGCTGGTCCAAATGGCGAGAAAATTTCTTATTACAGAATGGGGAGTTGCTGTCATTTCAAAACCCAAAACAGTCCGACCGGTACCGGTCTACTAGACAAATACAGTGTTACCTACAAGGGAGCAACAAAAGAAATCGTGCTCTATATCAACATGTATGATGTAGATCTCCTTAAAGTGCCCGTGGGATTCACATTGAAAAAATAAACAGTTTTTCACATGAATTACTGAAGAATTCACATAACCGATGCGTATGCTCAATGGGTGAACAAATATAAAACGGGTTGATGCTGTTTACTTCTTCAGGAACTCGGTGAGGATAAAGATGGTTTGACCATCTACCCTCCCTTGCACGTGCGTGGGATCTTCTTCCGAAAGGCGGATACCGCGCACCCGCGTGCCCCGTTTTATCACCATGGACGAACCTTTCACCTTCAGGTCCTTGATAACGGTCACATCGTCACCGTCAAAAAGCTCGTTCCCATTGCTATCCAATACCTTCCCTGACTCATTAGCCGCCTCCATATCCTCCTGCGTCCATGCATGGAAACACTCCGTGCAATGAAACAGGGAGCCATCGAAGTAGGTGACGCTGCTTTGACATTTAATGCAATTGGGTGTTTTTTCCATGTTTCTTCTATTTTATCGTGTTATAAAATCTTGATCCCTCGCGCTTCGCACAGCTCCAGGGCCATCTCCCGAAGGCGAAACTTCTGTATCTTACCACTACCGGTCATCGGGAACTCCTCCACGAAAAAGACGTAGCGCGGTATCTTGTACTTGGCGATCTTCCCCTTGCAGTAGTCCCGTACATCTTCGGTTTCATACTCGTAACCCTCTTTGAGGATGATGAAGGCGCCGACATCTTCCCCGTATCGTTCCGAAGCCACGGCTACCACCTGCACATCTTGTACTCCCGGCATACGGTAGAGGAAATCTTCCACCTCCTTGGGCGATATGTTCTCACCTCCCCTAATAATCATATCCTTGATACGACCGGTGATACGGTAGTTGCCGTTCTCATCCTTCACCCCCAGGTCGCCCGAGTGCAAGAAACCGTTCTTATCAATTACTTGAGCGGTAGCCTCGGGGTTCTTGTAATAGCCTTTCATCACGTTGTAACCACGGCAGCACATCTCTCCCTCTACGCCCACGGGGCACTCCTTCCCGGTCTCGGGGTCGAGTACCTTCACTTCGGTGAACTCGTACGCCCGTCCCACGGTAGCACACCGCACCTCGAACGGGTCGTCCACCCTACTCTGCGTCATACCGGGTGCAGTCTCGGTAAGACCGTAAACGCTCGTCAAGTCCATGTACATCTTCTCGTTCACCTCCTTCATCAGCTCCTCGGGACATAAAGATCCAGCCATAATGCCCGTTCGAAGCGTGCTCACGTCGAATAGCTCGAACATCGGGTGGTTCAGCTGAGCGATAAACATCGTGGGCACCCCGTGCAATACGGTGCATCGTTCCTTATGGACGGAAGCGAGCGTCACCAACGGGTCAAACCGTTCCACCATCACCTGCGTGCTCCCGTGCGTTAGGCAGCACATGGTGGCCAGCACCACCCCGAAGCAGTGAAACAGGGGAACGCAGATGCAACACCTGTCGTCAGACGTGAACTTCATATGCTCCCCCGTGAGGAAGCCATTGTTCACGATGTTGTAATGGGTGAGCATCACCCCTTTGGGAAAGCCGGTCGTACCGGAGGTATACTGCATGTTAACCACGTCGTGGCAGTTGGAAAGCGCACGCAGACGGTCGAACTCATCGTCAGGCACGTTACCCCCCAGTAGCAGCAACTCAGCCGTGTTGTACATACCCCGGTACTTCTCTTGCCCAATGTAGACCACGTTCTTGAGTTCGGGGAATCGCTCCGACTGAAACGTGCCCCGCCGGGTAGTTTTCAACTCGGGAATAAGCCCGTAAATGATGTCGGTATAGTTGCTTCCCGCCGCGCCGTCCGTCATGCAGAGCGTGTGCATGTCCGAATCCTTCATCAAGAAGGCGATCTCCTCTGATTGGTAGTTGGTATTTACCGTCACCGCCACGGCACCTATCTTGGCCGTCGCGTAGAGGAAGGTGAGCCAGTCGGGCACGTTCTGCGCCCAGATGCCCACGTTGCTGCCCCGGGTCACCCCTATCGCGATAAGCCCCTTGGCCATGTTATTGACCCGCTTGTTAAAGGTGTCCCACGTGAAGCGCAGGTCGCGATCGGAGTAGACGATATACTCCTTATCCGGCGTTTTCTCCGCCCAGTACTCCAGCCAATCGCCCACGGTTTTTTCAGAAAGGCTTAAGCTGCTTATATTGCTCATACTTGTTGTCGTTATTGTTGATTATTGAACCTTTGCATGTTATTCACTGTGTAAGCTTTCAGAGCGAAGACCTCGTGAATATTTGCGATAGGCCGAACGCAGAGTCAAGCTTGCTTGAACTATGCTGAGGTGAGCAAATATCTACCGCGTGAAATTTCGTGGGGACACATCCTGAGAAGATGGCGTTAAAAAAGAAAAGCTGTTTGAAGCGAAGCAGAGTTCTTTTCTTTTAGCCATCAAGCGGTAGATGGGTCACGAAATTTGCGTCAGTCGAGCTTGAAAGCGATAAAGCAGTTACGTGCGAAAATTAAACTGGTTGTTTTACGCGGGTGCGTAGACCACCCCCAAGATGGTAGCCGTGGCGTTATCCCCGGCGGTCACCAGGTGATCCACAATGGAGTCGTAATAGATGCTATCGCCCGGGTGTAGCTCGTACGTCTCTTTCCCGTAATAGACCACGAGGGTACCCTCCAGAACGTACAGGAACTCTTCCCCCTCGTGCGAGGAGAAACTTTTCTCACCCTTAATGGGCCGAATCTCGATCAGGAAAGGCTCCATGTTCCTGCCGGCTTTCTTGGCCGCGAGCGAAGCGAAATCCATGTGGGAATGGTCGTCGGTCAAATGGCTCGTGAAAGTGACGGTGGGGAAGTTCTCGGTGTGTCGCGTAACGACCGGCCCCATCGCCTCGCTATCATCGAGGAACGTGCCGGGACGTACTCCCAGCGCACGGGCTATCTTGATGATCGACGCGAGCGAAGGTATCCGCTCCTCTTCCAGTATCCGTTTCACCTGGGGTACCGTCAACCCGCTACCCTCGGCCAACTCTTCTGCCGAAATCTTTTTAGCGGCGCATAAATTTTTAATTTTTTCTGTAACAGCTGTCATCTTATAAAATTGAGTTTAACGCGCAAAAATAGGAAAATATACAGGACTTGTCAAATATTCATCGACGAACGCGCTATAGATTTTTCGGTATAAGGTAAAAGAGCCCCCATACCGTCAACCAAATCATTGGCGAACAATCAATACTTGATGTTTTTAAATAGCACCCGATTTTCGCGGGCCTCGTTCAAGCGGATCAGGATTTTCTCGCGGCTATAGTCGGAAAAGTCATCGGCATCGCTACCCATTATCAGACCTAGGAGAGAGCGAAGTTCTTTGTCGGAGAACTGATTCATGATCTCGTCGAAGGGCTCTTTTGACCCAATCTCGAAACGGATGAAGGCCAGCCTCGATTTCGCGGTGGGGTAGTTAGGTTCAAGCTCGAGGAGCTCCTCAAGGTACTGGGCAGCCTGCTCGAATTTCCCCTGAACCACGCTGATGTTCGCCAGCCTGTCTAGCACATCCTCGTTCCCCTCCGAGACAAGGGCAGCCTTGATGTAGGCACCCTCGGCACGGGGGTAGTCCTTATGGTGAAAAGCCAGTTCCGCCTCCAGCATGAAATAGTCGAGGGTCTCCCGCTCCTCTTCGGGCACCTGGTTAAACAGCTCGTTGGCTTTTTTATAATCGCCCGTGTACACGCATACGAAAGCCCGTTTAATCACGATTCCCTTGCTCCCGAACAGTGCTTCTTTCCTGTCGATCAAGTCAACCAGCTCGTCATACCGCTCCATGGTCGCGTAAGACTCGAACAGGGAATCGTACACCGCCTCATCGTCAGGAGAACGCTGCAAGCACTCCTCGAAGAGGGCGATGGACTCATCCACGTTGTCATTCAGGAACAGCGACAGAGCCTTCATTTTCAGCACACTTACATCGTCCTCGTTGATGGTGATCGCGAAGTCGAACGCATCTATCGCCTTATCGTGCTGCTCGTTCATGGAGAAAAGCTTGCCCATGTTCACCCATCCCTCGAAGGAGTATGGATCGATATCGAGGAGCCGGTTGTTGTAAACGATGGCCTTTTCGTAATCGCCTTTCATCTCGTACGCGTAAGCCAGGTCCACGATGGTATCGATGTTGGTTTGATTGATACTCATGCTCTCTTCGAGCAACTGGATACCGCGATCGAACTGGTCCACATCATTGAGCAAGTACCCTACCTCGGTGATGAAGTAGTAGTAATCACTCGGCGTCAAGTTCCTACCCAGTATATTGTTGATCAGATCATTGGCCTCATCGTCATGCCCGAGGTAAAGCAGCGACTCGATTTTCAGCAACAGGAAATCCACATCCTCGTCGTCCGAAACCCACTGCATATACTCGAGGGCCTCCTCGTACATCTCCAGGAACACCAGGACCTTCACCTTCATCAACATCAACTCGTGGCTGCCGGGATGCATCTTCAGCCCCTCATCAATGAGCCGTTCCGCTTCCTCGCTATCGCCCTCCGAATTGTAGTAATCGGCCAGCGATGCGAACTCATCGGCGTCGAAGTACATCGCCTTACCAAGCACGCGCGCCTGCTCGTACTTTTCTACCAATGATCGAATATCCAGTTCGCTATCTTCCATGTAAACGTTCCTTCACACAATTACCACTTCCTTCAAGTTACCACTGCTCCACAACAATTCACCACCGCTCCCAGAAACTCTTAGCTATTCACAGCAGAGTATCGACATTAAAACTTTACTGCTACTTTGTTCCCCTCTTCCAGGAGTCCCTAAGGGCGACCGTCCGGTTAAAGACCAGCGCCCCGCTCGTGGAATCGGAATCCACGTTGAAGTACCCGATTCGCTGGAACTGGAAGTTCTCAAGCGGTTTCGCATCAGCGAGGTACTCCTCCACCTTGCACCCTTTTCGCACCACGAGCGATTCAGGATTAATCAAATCTTTAAACTCCTTATCTTTTTCTGCCAGCGGGTCCTCCACCATGAAGAGGCGGTCGTACAGCCGCACCTCCGCGTCAAGGCTATGCGGCACGGAGACCCAGTGAATGGTACCTCTCACCCTTCGGTTCGCCTCGGGCATACCGCTCCTGGTCATCGGGTCATATTCGGCATACACCTCCAGCACGTTCCCCTCGTCATCCTTCTTGCACCCGGTACATTTCACGATATAGCCGTTCTTGAGCCGCACCTCGTTGCCCGGCGTCAACCGGAAGTATTTCCTGGGCGCATCTTCCATGAAGTCGTCCCGCTCAATCCAGAGCTCGCGGCTAAACTTCACCATCCGGCTACCCATGCTCTCGTCCTCCGGGTTGTTGATCGCCTCCATCTCCTCCACCTGCCCCTCGGGGTAGTTCGTGAGGATCAATTTCACGGGATCGATCACCCCTGAAACCCTGGCCACCCGTGCGTTTAGGTCCTCCCTCACCGCGAATTCCAACAGGGAGACATCATTCATGCCGTCGTACTTGGTGTAGCCTATCTTGTCGATAAAACCGCGGATCGCCTCCGGCGTGTAGCCCCTGCGGCGCATCCCCGCGAGCGTTGGCATCCTCGGGTCGTCCCACCCGGAAACCAGTCCATCCTGCACCAGTTCCAGCAGCCGACGCTTGCTCATCACCGTGTAGGTGAGGTTCAGGCGGTTAAACTCGGTCTGCCTCGGACGGTAATCGCTATCCGCCAGCTGGTCGATAAACCAGTCGTACAACGGTCGGTGTACCTCGAACTCCAACGTGCAAAGCGAGTGCGTTACCCCCTCGAAGTAGTCGCACTGCCCATGCGCGAAGTCGTACATCGGGTAGGCCTTCCACTTCGTGCCGGTCCGGTGGTGCGGCATATGGATGACCCGGTAGATGATCGGGTCCCGCATGTGCATGTTGGGCGAAGCCATATCTATCTTAGCCCGAAGCACCATCTGCCCCTCTGGAATCTCCCCGCTGTTCATCTGGTGGAACAGCTCCATCGATTCTTCGGCAGGTCGGTTCCTATAGGAACTTTCGGTTCCCGGCAGGGTCGGTGTCCCTTTTTGTCGGGCAATCTCCTCGGCCGACTGCTCATCGACGTACGCTTTGCCCTCCCTGATTAACTTCTCCGCGAAATCCCACAACTGTGGGAAATAGTCGGAGGCGTAATAGACGTTATCCCAATGAAAGCCAAGCCACTCGATATCCTCCATGATGGAATCGACATATTCCACCTCCTCCTTCACGGGGTTGGTATCATCGAACCGGAGGTTACAGGTGCCACCATAATTATCAGCGATACCGAAGTCGATACAGATCGCTTTGGCATGACCAATGTGCAGGTAGCCGTTTGGTTCCGGCGGGAACCGCGTCTGCACACGCCCACCGTTCCTCCCCTCCTTCAGGTCGTTCTCCACTATCTGCTCTATGAAATTCAAGCTTCTCTTGCTCTCTTCCATTGTAGGATTATCTGTTGTCATATTGTTATAATTCGTTAGTTCTTTATTGCATGGAGACCCTTGCGAACGGCACCACGTCCGGTTCGCAAAACAGGCCATCCAAGTACTTGTAATAACCGGTTATCGCCACCATCGCCGCGTTATCGGTCGTGTACGCGAACTTGGGGATATGGATCTTCCACCCACGTGCTTTACCACACGCCTCCAACGCGTTTCGCAGCCCGGAGTTGGCCGATACCCCCCCAGCCAATGCCACCTCGTTAACGCCAAGCTCCTTTGCGGCGAGGCAAAGCTTATCCATCAAAATATCGACAATCGTCTTCTGCAGCGAGGCGCAAAGGTCGTTTTTATTCTTATCGATAAAATCCGGGTCCTCTTTCAACTCGTCGCGCAGGAAGTACAGGAACGACGTTTTCAGCCCGCTAAAGCTATAGTCATACCCGTCGATCCTCGGCTTGCTGAAAGTGAAACGTCCCGGGTCGCCCAGTTTCGCCAGGCGGTCTACCTCAGGGCCGCCAGGGTAGCCAAGTCCCATCACCTTCGCGCATTTGTCAAACGCCTCCCCCGCCGCATCATCAATGGTCTGGCCGATGATCTCCATATCGCTGAGAGACTTTACCAAGATAATCTGCGAGTTCCCTCCCGATACCAGCAGGCAGAGGAAAGGGAAATCGGGCTGATTCCTATCATTCTCATCCTCCTTGATAAAGTGGGCCAACACGTGCGCCTGCAGGTGATTTACCTCGATAAGCGGGATGCCAAGCGCGGCAGTGAACCCCTTCGCGAAAGAGGTTCCCACCAGCAACGAACCCAACAGGCCCGGGCCTCGTGTGAAAGCCACGGCCGACACCCCCTCCTTGGGTATACCCGCCTGCTTGAGCGCATCATGCACCACGGGCACGATGTTCTGCTGGTGCGCACGCGACGCCAGTTCCGGCACCACGCCCCCGTACCGCTCGTGCACCGCCTGCCCGGCGATCACGTTCGATAGGATAACGCCGTCCCTCACTACCGCTGCCGACGTGTCATCGCACGAGGATTCGATTCCCAAAATCGTTACCATTTAGCCATCGGATTTAGGAGACAAAGATACTACAAAAAAGCGTGTGATTTCACCAAGTTCTAGCGATTACCGGATTTTAAGTTAAGTGAGTTGGATTTCACAAGAATTTATCGTAAGTTTGTCATGCGAAAGAAACAAAAAGAGATGAACACCATAAGCTTAGAAACACGCAAAAGAATAATCACGGAAAATCTTTCTCTGGTGAATGACGCTTCTGTAATAGAACAAATTGAGAATATTCTCACGAACTTTACTACCGTAAAGCGCTTTACGGTAGAGGAGCTCGAAGAACGAGCAACCAAGTCGGAAGAGGCGATAACGGAGGATAGAATATATTCGGTTAATGAGGTAAGAGAAAAATTAGGATTGTGAAAATCTTTTGGACTGAACCCGCCTTAGATGAGCTTCTCGATATTTATCAATTCTTACTTGATAATGCAGGTATTTCCATTGCTAAAAGTATTATAGACGACATATTAAACACAGACCAAATAGAAGCTTTTCCAGAATCAGGAACCATTGAAGCAAACCTCAAAAAGACGGGAAAGGAATACCGCTACATCCTTCGGGGACACAAGCGCTACAAAATCATCTACAGGATTGAAGGCAATATCATCTACATCACAGATGTTTTTGATTGCCGAAAAGACCCCTCGTCAATGAAAGCATAGCTAACTCGAACTTACAACGTTGCACCTACCCTAACCGCTCCCAGTAACGCATCGGGGTGATCGCGATAAGTAAACCGATGCACGTACTCCACCCTCAAAAAGCCCAGGATATTGGTGATCCCGAACGTTCCCTCCACGTAAGGCACGTTATCGTAACGTTGTGATACCGGCGGTAACAGGTAGGTTCCGGTGGCACCAGGCAGGTTTTTATCGCTTAACCGTCCGTAGGCAGCCCTGACTGAAATCAACTCCCTTACCCTTAGTCTATTCAGCAGGCTGACCCGCGAGAGCAACAGCTCCTCCCCAATGAACGTCATCCGCAATGTCAGCTGCTCAT
>DUPB01000191.1 GCA_012838585.1 Bacteroidales bacterium | reverse complement strand
TCTTGGACAACAGCGGCGACAAAGTGAAATCGATTGACGCCTACTTCATCGTCAACCTCTCGGCAGGCTACACGTTTACGACAAAATCACTGGGGACCTTCCAGCTACAGCTGTTCGTGAACAACCTACTGAACCGAAAGTACGTGGCGAACGGGTGGGCAGCCACGGACGCCTTCGAGGATGGAAGCGTCGTGCATTACATCGGCTACTACCCGCAGGCCACCCGCAACTACATGGCGAGGCTCACGCTAACGTTTTGAATCGATTATATTCATGTGCCACTCTTATCGTCTCCTTATTCTCGTAACACAAAAATTGTGTACTTTTGTTACGGGGTAACAAATCCCTGGAAGAGATACCTGTACATTTGTCTAAACATATTATTTTCATGAAAATTAAAAATCTGATAATCTTTACATTCATTTCAACGCTATTGGTGTCATGTAATGCAAAGAACACCATGGTTTCAGCTGACAAAACGCCATCATGGGATACCTTTCATTATCCCGAAATCAATTTTGTCAATAAAGCAGCAGGAACCGAAGGTTGGAACATTTATAACCGAATTGTTCCCAACCCCCATCAACTTATTAAAGAATGCATTTTAGGGGTACTAAAAACGCTTTACTGGAGCCCCGCGGACAGCATCCCGAATATACGTAAGATCAATTACACCATTGAAGATGTTAAGGGAATTTCGGCAAAAAGCGGGGGTGTCCCGGAAATCAGTATTTTTTACAGCACCCGCTGGGTGGAACAAGCCGCCAAAAAAGGGGGAGATGATCAGGTTCTCTACGAAACGGAAGGCGTTCTCTACCACGAACTGGTTCACGGGTTTCAGTTGGAACCTCAAGGCATAGGCTCGTACGGCACCAACAAAACTTTTTTCGCATTTATTGAAGGAATGGCCGATGCCGTTCGTGCACATAACCATTATTTTCCTATCACCAATCGAAAACCCGGAGGTCATTGGATGGACGGCTACCAGACCACCGGATTTTTTTTAGAATGGCTGACGACAAAAGACGAGGAGTTCCTGAAGAAATTCAATCAATCCACGTTGCATGTCATACCTTGGAGCTTTGATGGAGGTATTCAATACGTACTGGGTGACGAATATACCACGGAGGGTTTATGGAGTGAATACCAGGATTTTTTGACGAAATAAATCAAAACTGATTAAAGCTATTACTATAAATAACGTGAGTTTGCCTTGAACTCATGTTACAATTTCATTTCTATCAACTTAAAAAAAGCCTATCCTTGTGAACGTCAAGGCCACATGCTTTTTCCATGAAATTCCGGAATTAATAAATGGGGCTGTGAAGCCCGTGAATGATTACAAAGGTAACATTTGTGCCTCGAGCACGGTACGGAAGCATAGGGAAAACGGTGGCCTTGATTTTTATTACAGCCACTTGGAAATAGGGAGATTTTCATGTAATTTTGTATTCAATCAGCAAAAACTCACTATTATGCTTACCGATAACAAATTACGCGAAAAACTACAATTAGAGCTCAACAATTTATCCACTGAAGAACTTCGCACGGTTGCTGCTTTTATCACCGCGTTAAAGCAAGAAAAACAAAACAGCATTGATGAGCCTGTTGAAAACTATCGTGTTCTACCGGGAAAAGAAACCGGGCTCGATAACAAGCTCTACTCTCAAGAGGAGTTTGAAACGCGGCTATGGAATGAACTTAACCATACTTACGGAATGGATTTACGAGAATTATGACCCATTACAACATTCAATATACCCGACAAGCTTTAGACGATATTCGGCAAGTTGTTTCTTTCATTAGGGATACTTGTTCTGCACCCATTACCGCGAAGAAATATGCCGAAGGTTTAATTGAATTTATAAAATCACTTTCTCACTCGGCTCACTCTTTTCCCGTATCGTTACAAACCGACGTTTTGCAGTATGGCGCAAATGCTCGTAGAGTTCACTATAAACGTAAAATGTCCGTTATTTATACAATTTCCCGTGATAAGGTTATCATACATCGGATTATTCCTTCCTCGATTATTAAAACATAATTCCCTGCTCCTTCAACCTCTCGTAACTAAATTAAAGCGAAATGGGGGCATCATAGTGGTATAACCCGTAGCTCATTAAGTTCTTATCTTTTTGCTCTATCAAGCAGCCGCTTGGAAATAGGGAGATTTTCATGTAATTTTGTCCTTTCTAAGAACGGGGGTGCCCCAATATCACGGGCTGAGATCACACCCATAACAACCTGATACGGGTAATGCCGGCGGAGGGAAAGGAGGTATTCAAACCTATGCAAACCATCGAGATTATCGCCGCGATCATCGCGCTAGTTTACATCTACCTGGAGTACAAGGCCAGCAAATGGCTCTGGCCCGTGGGGGTAATTATGCCCATCCTGTACATCTGGATTTTCTTCCAGAGTAAAATCTACGCCTACATGGGCATCAACATCTACTATTTCTTCGCCAGCATATACGGGTGGATACGGTGGAACCGACCCACCGATAAGGGAGAACTTCCTATCACCCACACACCGAAACGGCTGTTTCTTCCACTCAGTGTCATCGGCGCCGCCATCTACGCGGCAATCGCCTTTGTATTGATCCGGTTCACCGATAGCCCTGTGCCGTATGTCGATAGCTTTACCTCGGCACTCAGCATCATCGCCATGTTGCTGCTGGCACACAAGCACGTGGAGCAGTGGTTGCTCTGGGTAGCGGTCAACGCGGTATCTTGCGGTTTGTACGCCTGGCAGGGGTTGTACCCCACCTCCATCCTCTTCGGGATTTATACAATAATATCGATACTCGGTTACTTCAAGTGGCTTCGGATGATGCGCAGCGAAACTGAAAAGTCGCTGAGGCCTTCGTCTTGAAAGCAAACAACAATGCCACTCATGAAAGTTGAGTAAATAGAGTGGAAAACTAGGCGGAGAGTGTTCAATCGACGATCGCCTCGACCAGCTCTTCAAGCGTGAAGCCGGTAAAATAGCGCGGGACATCGACCGTCGAAAGGGCCTCCCTCACCTCCCCACGGGTGTACCGTGTCCCTTTTAGTCGATTCTCCACCTCAGTGAGGTCGCCATCCCTCCCGAAGAATGTCCCGAAAAACCGGATCTTCTCAATTTTGCCCCCCTTGAGGTCAAGGAACACCTCGATCTTACCGGCCGGGTAGCGGCTCGCCCGCGTTACCTCCGCCCGCGGGTTGTTCCCGTAGTTCCAGTCCCAGTTGGCAAATTTCTCGCGGCGCGCCCGCTCGATCTCCTGTAGCTCGCTTTCATTAAACGTGTAGGGTTGCATCTCCGGGAAACGCTTCACCATCTGCTCCAGCACCTTATCGGCGAACTGGTGCACGCTCATCTCCTCTTTCAGGTGCGGGAGGATGTTATCCACCCGGCTTCGAACCGACTTGATCGCCTTCGACCTCACGGTCTCCTTGGGGGGTTCCAGCGCCTTGGAGAGCACCGTCAGGTCGGTATTAAACAGCAAGCAGCCATGGTGCATCACCCGCCCGTCGGCGTACGCCTGTGCATTTCCGCACACCTTCTTGCCATCGATCGTGATATCGTTCCTCCCGGAGAACTCCGCCTTCACCCCAAGCCCGGCGAGTGCCTCGATAACCGGTTGTGAAAAAGCCTCGAAGTCGAAATCGCTCCGCCCCTCCTCCTCTTTCGAGATGATGGTGTAGTTGAGGTTATCAAGGTCGTGATACACGGCTCCACCACCGGTAATACGCCTCACCACGTGAATCCCCTGTTCCTTCACGTACCGCTCGTTGATCTCCGCCATCGTGTTCTGGTACTTGCCCACGATAATGGCCGGCTCGTTAATCCAGAGGATGAAAATTTTCTCGAACCGCATTAACCGCTTAAAGCAGTACTCCTCCAGCGCGATGTTGTACGCAGGGTCGGTGCTTTTATTGACGATATATATCATATTTTACTTATTTGTGAAACACTTATCATGTTTGCTTTCAGGCTCAACTAACGTAAATTTTACGACCCATCAACTGCTTGTTCGCTAAAAGAATAGAACTCGCGTTGCTCAAACAGCTTTTCTTTTCTAACGCGAACTTCGCAGGATGTGTCCCCGCAAAAGTTTACGAGTCTTTCGCCTTGAAAGCAAACAACAATCATACAAACTGCGAAAATTGAACTTCAGTGTATCTCACTTTAACTGTTAATTTCGATCGAATCGCTTTCAAGGTGCAAAGGTAACCCCTTTAGTCGTTTTTTTCATACCTTCGCGTGGAAATGAGTAGAAGATGAAAACGAACAGCAGCACCTCGGCGGTGATAATCGCCAACGGGCGGTTTCCCCGGCACCCCCTACCCCTCTCTTACATTGATAACGCGACGTTCATCGTCTGCTGCGATGGGGCTGCCAACGAGTTTATCGACCTCGGGGGAACACCCGACGCCATCGTGGGCGATGGCGACTCCATCTCGGAAGAGAACCGGAAGCGGTTCACCAATATCCTCCATATCGTTCATGACCAGGAGATAAACGACTTGACCAAGTCGGTGAACTACTGTATCGAGCGGGGCATCACCGATATCGTGATCGTGGGCGGAACGGGCAAGCGGGAGGATCACACGCTGGGCAACATCTCGCTGCTGGCCGAGTACATCCGGAAGGTCAACGTGATCATGGCCACCAACTGGGGCCTGTTCACCCCCATCCAAGCCAACAGGGTGTTCCAGAGCTTCAAGGGCGAAGCGGTCTCCCTCTTCTCTTTCGACCCCGAGCCCATCACCACGTACGGACTTGAATATCCCCTTGAGAACAGGGTGCTCACCAACTGGTGGCAGGGCTCGTTGAACAGCTCCCTGGGAGATACGTTCACCGTTAAGACGAAGGGGAGGGTCATCGTGTTTCAAGCGTACCGGTAACAACATAGCTAGGCAGAATCTATAAAGAAAAACGACCTTTCAGAAACCAAGCCTGTTAAATTAATCTAATCTCATGATTAAACACATAACATTTTTGCAATATTGCAAAAATGCTATATATTTGTGTTGTCCTATTGAAATAAACTTATCCGGGATAAGTAAAACTATTTCGTAATGAAAGCAAAAAGATCCGCTACAGCCCTCATCGAAAAGGGGAAAGATGGTACGTTCGGTATTTTCACGCCCGAATTAAAACACTCGATCATCGGAGAAGGCGCAACCGTAATCGAAGCAAAAGAAGACTTTCAAAATTCAGTAGTAGAAATAATTACTTCTTATACTGGAGAAGGCAAAGAAGTTCCTGACGAATTAAAAGGTATTACCTTTGAATACAAGTACGACATCGCGTCTTTTTTTGATTATTACGACTTCATCAACGTCTCGAAATTCGCGGAACGAGCAGGCATTAATCCTTCACTCTTGCGCCAATACAAGAGTGGTTCAACTAAATACATTAGCGAAACGCAAATGAAAAAAATCGAATCAGCTTTACACGAAGTTGGAAACGAGTTATCCAACGTTCAATTTATCATGTAAATTTTTCACCTTCTACTTGCGTGATTTTCGGCTTTTTTGACTCGAATTCAAAAAAAGAGACGATGAATACGATGTCGTTAATGTTGACGTCTCACGAGTTATTCGACACCACTTCAATGATGCATATCCCTTTAGGCTTCAGCTCCATCTCAATATGGATATCATTCAGATACCTTTTCAGCTGTTTTTTTCTACCCGCCTTAATGAGGTTAACCTCCCCTTTTGATGAGATATCATACTCTTTTGGATCAATGGTGAAGTCGATAGGAATCACCTCATCACTGATACTTGCCAAAGCGATAGCGAGATTTCCATTCTTGGCTTTCCACGTACCCACGTATAGTGAAGGGACATTTTTCTCAAAGGCCGTTACGGTGTTCCCGGTCCTGCCCGCGTATATGGACAGCCTGGAAATATCAATGTTTTCACGGGGAATATGTAGATCCGGGTTCCTGCAAAACTCGCCGTACAACAAATAGTCCAGGGCATTATACCTTGTCTTGACTATCTCCATCAGGTAATCGATCTCCTCTCTCTTTTCAGATTCGAGAAAGGTGTGATAATTGGCAATGGTAGGCTGCACCCCCCATACAAACGACTTCGCCTGTTCCATTAAAAACTGCTTGTCGAATATCTCATCCAGCGGCTGCTCCCTCTCTTTCGGGGCAAACTCTATGGGCCACAACTCATCGTAGGGTGGTGAAACCAACGATGAGTAGCTACCGTAGGTAATCCCATATTGATGGAAAACGGCCTGGAAAAAGGGGATCGTCTCAATATTATCCACACCGGCATACCTCTCCCTGCTCGCTTCCAGGGTCAAGAAGGCATCCAGATGTGGAAGCCAGTTTTCGGATGATCCCTCCCCGGTAAATATCGGCTGTTTATCGCCAAAGTCTTTCGAGCGGATTTGACGAATCATCTTAGCCGAACTTTCCACCCAGTAATTGCCTCCACCGGGGGGATGACCATGGTTTTTATCGTAGCACATCCTGCTCAGGCAGGTCTGGTCCATGTAGACGCCGCTGGTTTGATAGCTGTTTACAACACTATCGCAAAGGGAGGAGTAGTGGTCTCTCCAGAACTCCGTGCCGACGCACATGTTCACCAGGGCATTACCGGAAAAAGCATTGTACACGTGGGGGATCTCATTCTGGTTGATGTCTTTCACCGCGTAAGGCAGAACCCTTCCCGACTTCCACTCCTCGGTGGCCTCTCCCCACTGGATGGCATTCATATAGACGATGGCATTGACACCGGCATCCCGTGCCAATTGTACCGCTTCAACGAAAGACTCTTTCCCTTCCCTTGGCGGCAGGTACTCGGGGAAATTATCGTCATAGGAGCAGTTGTGCCACCAGTGCCAGAAGACACTTACCGGCAAACCAAGGGATTGTTTTAACTCCATGGCGGGCACGATGACATTTTCGGATTTTCCCCGGTTCCAAACCCATAGGGCCGTCTTTTCCAGCCACGCGGGGGTTAGCCCGTTGATAAACCGGCTCTCCTTCGCCCATCTTTGCTGCAGGGCCCACTCCTTGTAAATTTCCGCCACATCAATCCAGTCTCCTTTAAATGACCCGATTACCCCCTGGTAGGTGGGAGAATAGGTCTTGACGGTGGCATCAAACGATGGGAAGTTGCTCATCTCATACGTTATCGTGTTCAGGGTATCCAGTGTCAACGAAAAGTTTTTCCTGTAGTTCAAGGAGTCATTGCACGACGCGTAAAAGCCACATTTGTCGGCATTATAGAGGGCAACAACCTGGCTCGATAAAGCCCCCGGGTAAACCCACGCCACTCTTCCACTCCCCTTTGAGAGTATCTCTCTGGGCTCACTCATCAGGCTGCCCATCCAGGTGGGGATAACCAGTTTTTCATTCTCCAAGTCCCTTAGACCCTGGATCCTGGGGAACACGACCTCTTGAACAGCCATATCACCGATTCCCTCGACCGATATGCTCCAATAGGAAAACGGCTCTTTTTTAGCAAGAGAAACCTTTGTTTCAACCTGAAAATCAGGCAGCGTCTCAAAGTCGCCCCACTTCAGTATAAGCGTTAACGGGTTTGGCTTTGAGAAAGAAAATGTGGCCCCTGCTATCTCTTTCAAAACAGTTTCGTTCAATGATGCCGATTGGCACTGTATCCTCCAAGGCACCCCGTTTATCGCATCAGGATCAATAAATTCATGTTGATTCACCTTGTCCGTGAACACCACGAGCCTGCCTGTCTCTTTCTTGAAGCCCAGCCTCACCTTCCTGTTTTCGATGTAAACGATATCGTCAGAACGGCTGCTTTGGCATTGATAGCAGGAGAGGGCGAGCAAGCAAACAAGAACCACTGTCCATAAACCACGGTTAATAGTTTTCATTTTTTGTTTATTCAATACTGGTTAGATTGTACGTTTAACTGGTAAATGCAACACGGTGCTAAAAACAGCTTCATGTCGTCAGATACAGAAGAATATGATGTTCCCCTGAACAAAGGTATGCATTTTCCGTGTTACTCAAATAAGGCCACCGCCAAAGTTTCATTGGCAGGTAGGAGCTACCCAAGAAAAGCAAAAGAAAATACCAAAGAAACATACAAGAAAAAACCCAAGAAAATTCACTAACTTGCTCCCGGTTTGGAACAATTACTCAAGAAGTACGGGGATTCCATGATAGAGTGCAAAACAGAGTTTGGCAGAGACGTGGTTTTTTGGTAGCTTTGCTTTCGAGTTCATTTGAGTGAATTGATATTATAGAACATGAAAAAAACAATAACTGTATGAATAATAGTATAAATACCGCTGAATTAAAAATAGATCTTATTAGTCGAATAGCAAAAACCGAAGAGGTACGAATTATTGAAGAGCTTCAAAATATACTTGATTTTGAGCTTGATAATGAAGCATACGAGTTAACCTCAAAGCAATCTCAACGAATCAGTGAAGCAAGGAGAGAATACCTTGCCGGCAAAGTATTATCTGAACAACAGGCAAACGAGGAAATTGAGCAATGGTTAAACGAAAAATAATTTGGACTGAAAAGGCAAACGAAGAGCGAAAAGAGATATTAGACTACTGGATACAACGGAATCATTCAAAGACTTACAGTATCAAATTAGACAAACTGATTAGAAACACATTGAAACTATCAGCTCTTTATCCCGAGACCGGTCGTAAAACCTCATACGAAAATGTTCGAGTCAACATTGTAAAAGAGTATCTAATATTTTATGAATTCACGGAAACGGAACTTGTTGTATTAGCAATTTGGGATGGAAGGCGAGATGAGACAACATTGAAAATTAAATAACACAGGTTATTCAGATGATTTCAAAAGCTGAACTCCAACACCTTCTTGCAAGCACAAAAAGCTCTCACGTGGAACGCACCATATCCACCAACGATATGGACAAGTTCTGCCAAGCCATTCGTGCCTTTTCCAATGATGTTTCGGGAAGCGGAAAGAACGGCTATTTTATCATCGGTGCTCATAATGATGGGAAACCATCAGGATTAAAAGTAAACGACAAGCTGTTGCTGAAAACATCGAATATCCGCACAGATGGTAATATCCTGCCACAGCCGGTTATGAACGTAGAGAGCCGTGGTGTGTATCGGGTACAAAAAGAGTTGGTTGAAAACGGTAACGGCAAAGCTGTTTTCGATTTTTCGTTGGTAACTGCTTTCAGGGTAATAGAAAATGTTTCTGAAAAGTATTTGGAAGAGGGTTTGGGAGCGGAAAACGCCAAAGAAAAGCCCAAGAAAAGCCCAAGAAAAATCGAAGAAGAAATAATGATGATTATGGAAAATAATCCCCAAGTTACAAGAAAGGAGCTAGCCAAAAAATTAGATAGAACGGAAGACAGTATTCGTTA
>DUPB01000190.1 GCA_012838585.1 Bacteroidales bacterium | reverse complement strand
ATGCAATGCAGGGCAGGGGTTAAGCTGTAAACGGCAAACGTTCAACCTATTCCCAATCGAGGATCACTTTTCCACAGTGTCCCTCCTCCATCACGTCGAATCCTTTTTGGAACTCGTCGATGGGGAAGCGGTGCGTGATGACGGGAGTCAGGTCCAGTCCCGAGATGATCATCTGCTCCATCTGGTACCAGGTCTCCCACATCTCTCTGCCGTAGATTCCCTTGAGGGTAAGCGCCTTGAAGATGATGGCGTTCCAATCGACAGTGGTGTTGTTTGGCAAGATACCCAGCAGTGATATCTTGGAACCGTTGTACATGTTGGCAACCATTTCCCGGAATCCGGCGGGCGACCCCGACATCTCCAGCCCCACGTCGAACCCGCGCATGCCCAGTTGCTTCACCGCGTTGGCCACGGTCTCTCCCTTGGAGATGTTGACCGTGAGTGTTGCACCCATTTTACGGGCAATCTCAAGCCGGTACTCGCTCAGGTCGCTCACCACGATATAGCGTGCACCGGCAAAGCGGCAGATGGCGGTCGCCATGTTACCGATAAGCCCCGCCCCCGTGATCAGCACGTCCTCCCCTATTAGGGGAAAGGAGAGCGCCGTATGCGTGGCGTTGCCAAACGGGTCCATGATAGATGCGATCTCGTCCGGGATGCGGTGGTCAAGCTTCACCACGTTAGTTGCCGGTAGAGAGAGGTATTCGGCGAACGCACCATCGCGGTTCACTCCCACCCCTATCGTGTTCTCGCACACGTGCAGCTTGCCGCGTCGGCAGTTTCGGCAATGGCCGCAAGCGATATGCCCCTCGCCGGTCACCCGGTCGCCCACCTTCAGGTTCTTCACCCCGCTCCCCATATCCACGATCTCGCCCACGTACTCGTGGCCGATTGTCATCGGTACCTTGATGGTCTTCTGCGACCATTCGTCCCAGTTGTAAATATGGAAGTCGGTTCCGCAGATGGAGGTCTTCTTGATTTTAATAAGCACATCGTTCACCCCGATCTCGGGTATCGGCACCTCTGCCATCCAAATCCCCTTTTCCGGGCGTGCTTTAATCAATGCTTTCATACTTCCTCCTAATTAGATTACTTTCATCTCTTTTCCCACCTTGATAAAGGCATTGATGGCCTTATCCAGGTGTTCGCGTTCGTGGCCCGACGAGAGCTGGACGCGGATACGCGCCTCCCCTCTCGGGACCACGGGGTAGAAGAAGCCAGTAACGTAGATCCCCTCCTCAAGCAAGGCGTCCGCGAACTCTTGCGATAGCCGGGCATCGTATAGCATCACCGCGCAGATGGCCGACTCGGTCGGCTTGATATCGAACCCGGCCGCTTTCATTTTGCCGATGAAGTAGTCGACGTTCTCGTGCAGCTTATCCTGTAACTCGTTGCTCTCCTGCAGCAGTTGGAAGGCTCTGACGCCTGCGGCTGCCACCAGCGGTGGGATGGAGTTGGAAAAGAGGTAGGGCCGCGAGCGTTGCCGCAGCATATCGATGATCTCCTGGCGGCCGGTTGTGAAACCACCGATAGCGCCGCCGAAAGCTTTCCCCAGGGTGCCGGTAATCGCGTCCACCTGGCCCAAGATGCCGTACAGTTCGGTTACCCCTCGCCCGGTCTTGCCTACCACCCCGGCGGAGTGGCTCTCATCCACCATCACCAGTGCCTGGTACTTCTTGGCCAGCTCCATGATCTTATCCATCGGTGCTACGTTCCCATCCATGGAGAAGACCCCATCGGTAATGATTACCCGAAAACGTTGTGCCTGCGCCTCCTTGAGCTTCTCCTCCAAGTCGGCCATATCGGCGTTCGCGTAGCGGTAACGTTTTGCCTTACAGAGGCGTACACCGTCAATGATGGAGGCATGGTTTAGCGAGTCGGAGACGATGGCATCATCCGCGGTAAAGAGCGGTTCGAAAAGACCCCCGTTCGCATCAAAGCAAGAGGCGTAGAGAATGGTATCGTCGGTATGGAAGAATTCGCTGATGGTTTTCTCCAGCTTTTTGTGGTAATCCTGTGTGCCACAGATAAAACGCACGGACGACATACCGTAGCCACGTTCGTCCAGCGCTTTTTTAGCCGCTTTAATCAGCTCGGGGTGATCTGACAGCCCCAGGTAGTTGTTGGCGCAGAAGTTGAGCACCTGTTGTCCCGATTCCACTTTGATCTCGGCGCTTTGTGGTGTGACTATAATGCGTTCGTTCTTGTAAAGTCCTGCTTCATCAATGGCCTTCAGCTCGGCCTGCAGGTGTTGTTTCATATTCGTGTACATCTCTTATTGAATTAATGGTTTACTGTTATTTAATCCCGCGTAACTGGTGTCCCATCCGCTTTTTTTTCGTCTCCATATAGAAATGGTTGTACTTGTTGAGTGACACCTCAAGCGGCACGTTTTCCACTACCTCCAACCCGTACGACTCCAAGCCGATCCGCTTCTTGGGGTTGTTGGTCATCAGCCGCATCTTCTTCACCTCCAGGTTTCGCAGTATCTGGGCACCTACGCCGTAATCCCTCTCGTCTGCACGATACCCCAGGTGCAGGTTGGCATCTACCGTATCGTACCCCTGCTCCTGCAGCTTGTAGGCCTCCGCTTTAGCCATCAGCCCGATTCCCCGACCCTCCTGGTGAAGATAGAGCAGCACCCCTTTCCCCTCTTTCTCTATCAGCTCCAGCGCTTTATGCAGTTGTTCCCCGCATTCGCACCGCAGCGACCCAAAGGTATCGCCCGTTATGCACGAAGAGTGCACCCGCACCAGCAGTGGTTCGTCATCTGCCCACTCCCCCTTTACCAGCGCCACGTGCTCTTCACCTGTTGCCTTTTGCAGGAAAGGAATCATCGTGAAGTCGCCGTAGCGGGTAGGCAGCTTCACCGCTTCGCCCCGCTCGATAAGCGACTCCGTTTTCAACCGGTACTTGATCAGGTCGGCCACCGAAACGATTTTCATTCCAAACTCCCGGGCCATCTTCATCAGCTCCGGGAGTCGAGCCATTGAGCCGTCCGGGCTCTTGATCTCCGCCAAAGCGCCCGCCGGGTAGAGACCGGCCAACCGCGCGAAGTCGATGGCTGCCTCGGTATGTCCTGCACGCCGGAGCACCCCTTTCGATTGCGCCCGTAGCGGGAAGATATGCCCCGGTCGCCCAAACTCGTCGGGCGTCGTCTCCTCACGGGTCAGCGCCAAAATGGTTTGTGCCCGGTCGTAGGCCGATATACCGGTCGTGCAGCCGTGTGTTAGCAGGTCGATAGATACCGTGAACGGGGTCGAGTGGATGGAGGTGTTCTGGCTCACCATCAGGGGAAGTTCCAACTCCTCCGCCCTTTCTTTGGTGATCGGTGCACATATGAGTCCACGTGCATGCGTCTCCATGAAGTTGATTTTCTCCGGCGTAATGCATTCCGCCGCGATAATCAGGTCGCCCTCGTTCTCCCTATCCTCGTCATCTACCACGATAATGAAGTTTCCTTTCCTTATCTCTTCAATGGCCTCTTCAATCGTGTTCAATCTGCTCTTTTCTTCCATTATCATGCATTTTTATTCGTGCGATCGTTTCCACACTTGCCAAGCGGTTGATTACTCGATTTCCGCTCGATTCCTTCACGGTTGGTGTTAGGCGATAGCCGTTTGTACGGTCTCCTCCTCTCCGTATCGTATTCGCTCTATCAGTTCTCCGCACAGCCGCTGCACGCTCTTCAGGTCGTTCACCGTTCTTGCCTCTATCGGCATAGAGAGGAGCCTCAGCAGGATTCCGACGGGGAATAGGTACATGCAGGCACGGGCCAAGGTGGAATTGGCCTTGAACGGCTGTACCCGATAGGTGAACACCGGGAACTCTTCTGCTTTGGCCAGCACTTCACGCCTTCTGGAGTTCGAGAGCTGGTTCATGCTCGTCTCCAAGCTATACTTGATGGATTGCAGTCCCTGGTCGTATCTTCCGTCCGTCCAGTAAGCCCTGTAGCTTATTGGGCTATACCTCTCCAGGAAGGCCGAGATCTCTTTCGACAGCCTCGTTAAGTCGGCAATGATCTTGTCATATTCAGGATGGTCGATCACCACGCTCTTCACCGGATACTCTCTTCTCTCACGAATAAAGAAGAGCCGCTTGAGGAAGATCGTGTAGGTATCGGCGCTCAGGATAACCGAATCGTTGATCGCCTTGTGGGTCAAGAAGACACCCATTGGCAACAAGATGAAGGAGCTGAACCACATCCCGAACCAATGTGCCCACACCCCATCGCGCGTCATTTTGTATCCCACGTTATCCAAAATGTAGTAAATGATAAACAGGATGACCGAAATGACGATGGGTGTACCCAGCCCCCCTTTTCTAACGATCGATCCCAAGGGTGCCCCGATAAAGAAAAAGATGAGGCAGGTAAACGGCATGGTGAACTTTCGATGCCACTCGATCCAGTGGCGGTTGATCGTCTTCCGGGTAGTTGTCTTGTTGATAGACCGAAAGAGGAACTCGTTGCTGTTATTATCAGCTTTCATGAACGCGTTGTTCAAGATACTCGCTTGTTCATGTAAGGCCTTCGACTGCAGGAGCGTGTCCGGCAGCGGAATCTCCACCTCGGAGTATGGTGCCGAAGCGATAATCGAATCTCTCATCTCCTCTGGGTAGCCACTTCGAAACGCGAGGTAGGAGTAATTCTTCATCGTCTTCCTATCCACGATATTCACGCTATCCAGGATCGTTCGCATCGAGTCAATGGAGACCCCTAACTGAACGAGGTTCTTGGAGACGTAGTTGCTCGTGGAGCTACCCTCGATCACCTCTTCGTCCATCCGGTTAAAGTTGGCATCGTAAGCGACCATCATGGTCTTCTTGGTGAAGTTTTCCCGCGAGTAGGGTACGAACTCCTTCTTCTGCCTTGGGTTGACTTCACCCTCGGTAAAGTTCCTAAACTGTTGCCCGTGATACATGGTAAAGATAAGCATCGTTTTATCCTCCGTCATGCTCATCTCGGCCGAGTCACACACGATGGCGGTCATATCGTTGAACCCGCTACCCACATCGTAGATCAGCACATCGTATAACATCCCCGTCTCGTGGTCCTTCTTCTCCACGTAAAGGTTATACCCGTCTATCTCCTTGTAAAACACCTGCTCGGGCACATCCAGCGCGGGAGATGCCTGTCGAATCGATATGAGGAGGGAGTAGAACTTGGTTTGTACTTTCGGTAGCGCTTTATCCTGGTAAAAGAAGGCACCCACCGATATCAACAAAACCAGGATGATAAGGGGTTTCATCGTTTTCAGCAAGGGAATGCCAGCCGACTTCATAGCGAGGAGTTCCAGGTTCTCTCCGAAATTGCCAAATACCATGAGCGAGGCAAGTAGTACCGCCAACGGAAGAGCCAGCGGGACGAGGTTTAAGGCAGCCACCGCGAACATCTCCGCGAGGACCCCAATCTCTAACCCCTTACCCACCATATCTTCCACGTGCTTCCACAGGAACTGCATCAACACGAGGAAGAGGCATATGGCAAACGTCATCAGGAATAACGGGATGAAAGTCGTTAGGATATAGCTGTATAGCCGCTTTATGTGGAAAAAATCTCTCATTGAGTAAACAGGGTGACTATTAAACCCCCAGCCTTCTTTTCATCTCATCTATTTGCGCTTCCCACAGGGCGATGGCATCCGACTTCTCAGCCGGTTCGGCAAAATCGGTCACCTCAAGGGTCATATCGCCCGAGAGATCCAACTTGCGGAGGCGAAACTCGAAGTAGACCGACTCGTCGTCATCTTCCCAGCGGTAACGAATAAGCGATTGGGGCCTATTTTGAAGGATATACGCGTCGTGGCTACTTTTGCCCCAGGTGAACGTGTATATTGATTCCGTTTCATCCACCTCCACCTCGTCGGCAAACCATTCCGATAGGCCGTCAATCTGGCTAACCATCCGCCACAAGCTATTCTGGCTAGCACTGCCCATGAGGAACTCGATATGAAATTTTTCCCTCGACATCAATTGATTTAATAACGGTTACCAATATACAACTTTTTTCGATACAACAAGTGGAAAATAACCTTGGGTTGGCAAAAAAATCGTCTATTGCAAACAAGGCCGCTCCTGGTGATGGAACGGCCTCATGTTAAATAACCCTTAACTCACTGGAATGTACTCCACGAATGCCTCGATCGCCTCGTACGAAGCCAAGCCTAACTTCCAATACAGATCAGCGGTGGCGCGATTGCGTTCTTCCGAGCGTTGCCAGAAGAGGCGTTCATCATCGCCCAAGAACGGTGCACTTTCCATTTGAGACTGATGTTTGAGGATAGTGTTTCGTTTTTGCCGTAACTCCTCGGGCGAAAGGGGTACTGCCATTTCGATATGGTCAATCTCCCACTCCATCCATGCGCCTCGATACATCCACACGCGGCAATCATCGAACCAATCATCCTCCTTCACCAGGTCGATTGCCGCCAGGGCAGCGTCCAGGCACACCTTGTGCGTCCCGTGCGGGTCTGCCAAGTCGCCCGCGACGTAGATCTGATGGGGCTTAATCGACTCGATAAACTCCTTCACGATGATCACGTCCCTCTCCGAGATGGGATTCTTTTTCACCCGCCCAGTTTCGTAGAAGGGTAGATCCAGGAAGTGCACGTTCTCGGCGGGCAGTCCCACGTAGCGGCAAGCCGACCGGGCCTCCTCACGGCGTATGCGTCCTTTAAAAAAGAGGGTGTCGGGCGTTTCCAGGCCATCTTTCCCCTTCTCATTCATCAGGTAGTTCAGCACCTCGTTAATTTTCCCCTTAAGCGGCTTATTATCGTGATCGAACTGCTTGATGGCGTTATTAAAAAGGAATAGATAGCGGATTAATTCTTCATCCCCCACGGCGATGTTGCCTGAAGTTTGGTATGCCACGTGCACCTCGTGCCCCTGGTTGACCAATCGCTGGAAGGTTCCTCCCATCGATATCACGTCATCGTCCGGGTGAGGGCTAAAGATGATTACCTTTTTGGGGTACGGTTTGGCTCGCTCTGGACGGTAGGTGTCGTCGGCATTCGGTTTGCCACCAGGCCATCCGGTAATGGTGTGTTGCAGGTCGTTGAATATCTTGATGTTCACGTTGTAAGCCGAACCGTACAAGGTGATTAGTTCACTCAACCCGTTGTCGTTATAGTGTTTGTTGGTCAGCTTGAGGATGGGCTTGTCAACTACTCCGCATAGCCAGACTATGGCACGCCGGATAAGCTTGTTATCCCACTCACAGTTGGTGACCAGCCATGGGCGGCTAATCCTAGTCAGTTCTGATGCAGCCTCCAGGTCCACGTAAACCTTCGTTTCGGGATGTGTTTGGAATACCGATCCGGGTACCAGGTCGGTCACGCCGCCCTCCATGATGTCCCGGATGCTCTCCGCCTTTTGTCCTCCCCATGCTACAAGGACAATTTTTTTCGCATCCATCATATCGGCTAGTCCCATCGTGATGGCGCTAACCGGCACGTTATCAGGCGAATCGAAGTTGCGCGAGATGTCTTTCCTGGAGTCGCCGTCAAGCATCACCAGTCTGGTTTGCGAGTGCAATCCGCTCCCTGGCATGTTGAAGCCCACGTTCCCTTTGCTGCCCAGCCCAAGTAGCAGGTAATCAAGTCCCCCCATATCGGTGAGGTTCTTCTCGTACTCCTCGCAGTTATCGGCTATCCTGTCTTTCTCGATGGTTGCATCGGGTGAGAAGATATTCTTCGGGTCAATGTCCACTTTACTTAGGAACACCTCTTTCAGCATCTGCAGGTTGCTAAACGAGAAGTCCTGAACCGGGTAAAACTCGTACGTGTTAAACACCACCATATTCTGGAAGCTCACCTGCTCCTCACGGTGCATCCTGACCAGCTCCTCGTATATTTCCAGGGGCGATGTTCCCCCGCTGATGCCCAAGACAAAAGGTTTCCCCTTTTGCTTCTTCTTCTCCATATCCTTCACGATATCCTTGGCGATCTTGTGGGAGGCCTTTCGGCTCTCCTCGAAAATTGCCAACGGGAGCTTCTCGAAGCGTGCCAGGTTATACTCCTCGAAAGCGTTCTCGGGACGGTAATACTTCTTCGGAACCCTTTCGAACGTGATGTGTGAACTTAAATCTAATCTCATATTTTTCTGGTTTAAATGGCTTATTGACTTATGCCACAAACTTACATAAAAAAACGCTATTATCCATGACTGTTGGGTGTAATTATTCCAAAAAAAGAGACCCTTTTGGTCTTAAAGTGTTAAGTTGAACTTGGGGAAGAAGCCGCCGAGGCACGTGCCTTCTTTTCGTCCAATTTCTTGGTGACCCGCCCGTAGATGAACAGCGCGACAGCAGAGATGGCCCCTATTCCCACGAAGACGTACCAGATATGGTGCGCGTTCTGCGTGGCCGCCGTGTATGCCACCGTATCGAGTACCCCGGAAGCATCTGTAAAGAGGCGGGGGTCGGGACAATATTTATCGAGTAAGAAGCCTGATACAACGAAGGCGAACAGGAAAGAGAAAAACGAGTGCAGGTGACTGAACCCCAGGTATAGCCCTTCCTCTCCCTTGGGTGCCTGCAGCGAGAAGTATTCCAGGAAACGGGGCGAGATAAAGCATTCGGCAAGTGCCTGCATGGCGATTCCCACGATCATCATAAAGGCCACCGGGTGCATACCCAGTATATGGCCATCGCCCAATTGGTTCCCAAACGACATCACTAATGCCGAGAGGGGAATGATACACATGCCGACGAGCATAGAGGAGATGGCCTTTTTTCTTCTCATCAGCGTCGTGACAAGGTTGACGCTCACCAGGACGACCAGCGGGTTCACGTTCGCGTACCAACCGGGTGAAGCCCCCTCGCCGATGAGGCGGATCACGTACTTGGGCATGGTGGCGTACATCTGGCTCTGGATCAACCAGAAGCCGCTCACGATCAATATCAATAAGAACAGCCTCCCGTTGAGCATTACCTTCACCAGTGACCGTCCCAGCTCCCTTAAACTCTTCCCTTTCCCCTCCGTCTTGGTCGATCGGTAGAAGAGGTAAACCGCGATCAGGGCGATGAGCGTCATTGCCGCCGAGAAAAAGTTCAGGTAGACCAACCCTTGGTCGCCCATGCTGCGCCTTAGCGGGTCCACCACCGTCTTACCGGTAAAGGCACCGATATTCACCATCATGTAGAAGATGGAGTAACCGCGGGCCCTGTTCTCGGTCGTGGTCTCCCGTGCCACCGTACCGGAGATGACCGATTTGATGAACGATCCCCCTACCACGATGAGTATAAGGGGCGCCACGATAGACCACTGCAGGTAACTTTCCCTTAGCCCGGTATAGGTCGTGGTCATCTCGTAGTTCACCAATCCCGCGCTTTCCAGCAAAGTAGGCAAGAGACCCAACCCGCCGTACCCAAGTGTGAGCAGCGAGAACGCGAGGATGATAGCAGCCCGGAAACCAATCTTGTCGGCCACGGCACCGGCGAACACCGGTAGCAGGTAGAGCATGGCCGAGAAGGCCCCGGCAATGAAGCCTGCCTGGATATCGGTAAAGCCCCACACGTTGGAGAGGTAGAGCGTGATAACGATAAACACCGCGTAGTAAGCCAAACGCTCGAGGAGCTCTACTACGTTGGCTACCCAAAACGCCTTCGAGTATTTCGCGATGCTCGCGGTCAGTTTTCTAAAGAGTCCTGGTTTGATGGAGTTTGATGATGACTTCGATTTTCCCATTAAAGCGTGTTTAAATATCGTGAACCGCGTAGGATCTGTTCCCAAAAACAAGCAACAGACGTTGCCATGAAAGCAAAAACAGCCTAAGGCAGGATACGAACATTGAATAATAACATAATCGTCGCGAAGATAACAAAATATTTGAACGCGTCACTCCAACTCTACCACCGTTATTCCGGCCCCGCCGAACTGCACGTGCTCGTCTTGGAAGCGGGCAACACCGTTCACGCCGCTCAGGTATTCCCGGATGATTTGCCGGAGCGCACCGGTGCCGGTGCCGTGCAGGATACGAATCCTTGGGATATTCAGCTGGATCGCGTCATCCACGAAGTAGGTCACCGCTATCAGCGCCTCATCGCCCCGCATTCCCCGCACGTCGATGTCCGGCTTGAAGTTCAGCTTGCGCTCGTGCAGCAGATCCCGCACGTTTGACACTTTCGCCTCCCGCTTGAGTTGTCGCCCGCTCACCCTTTCCAGTTGGCTTAGGGGAACGGTCGTCTTGATCATCCCGAAGGCCACGGTCGCCTTTTTCCCGTTCACCTCCATGATCTTCCCCGGTGCGGTTTGCCCTTTCAGCCGCACCGCATCGCCCGCTTGGAGAGTTGGGGTCGACTTTGATGGTTTCGGTGACTTTGTTCCCCCCGGTTCCCCACGTAACTTTGGTGCCCTTGTTGACTGCTCTCTCTTTGATTTGCCGCGCTTGGTGATCACCTTGGTATCATCCATCGCCTCCACCTCCTCACGGAACGCGGAGAGCGATTGCCGTAACTTTTTGGTCTTCTCCTTATCCGCTTTGGCCTCCTGGATGCCCCGGATGGTATTCTCTATCCGGGCGTTGCTCTCGGCCAACAGCCGTTTCGCCTCCTCCTTCGCCTGGGCCAGTATCTCCTTCCTCTGCCGGTTAACCTCCTCAAGGTTAGCCTCGTACTCTGATGTAATCTCCGCGAGTCGCTTGCGCTCCCGGCGTATCTCGTCGCGCTTGCGTTCCCAGTAGCGCCTGTCGCGCGCGATATCCTGTAGGTACTTGTCCATGTTGATGTAGTCGCTCCCCACGATCTCGGAAGCCTGTGCGATGACCTCTTCCGGCAGTCCTATCCCCCTTGCGATCTCCACCGCGAACGAGCTGCCCGGGTTGCCGATGGAGAGCTGAAACAGCGGTCTCATCTCGTGGCGATCATACAGCATGGCACCGTTGACCACCCCCTCATGTTCGTTGGCGAAATGCTTCAGGTTTTGGTAGTGCGTGGTAATCACGCCGAACGCCCCTTTCCGGTTGAACCGTTCCAGTAGCGCCTCGGCGATTGCCGCCCCCATGCTCGGCTCGGTACCGCTTCCGAACTCGTCGATAAGCAGGAGCGACCGGTCGTTGCAGTGCCTTTCGAACTGCTTCATGTTCAGCAGGTGCGAGCTGTAGGTCGACAGGTCGTTCTCGATGGACTGCTCGTCACCTATGTCGATAAAAATGTCCCGGAAGAGGCCCACCCTGGAATTCTCCTTTAGCGGGATGAGCAGTCCGCACTGCACCATGTATTGCAGCAACCCCACTGTTTTCAGGCAGACCGACTTCCCACCGGCGTTGGGTCCCGAGATGACCAGTATCCGGTTCGGTTTCTCCAGCGTGATATCAAGCGGCACTACCTTGCGACCCTGTTTTTTGAGCGAGAGCTCCAGCAACGGGTGGGTCGCCTGCACCCAATCGATAAGCGGCCTCTCTTCTAGTGACGGTTTTATGCCCCCTATCAGCGTGGCAAGCGATGCTTTCGCCTGTATGAAGTCGACCGTCGCCAGGAAGTCATACGAATCCAGCAGGTCGGGCAGGAAAGGACGCAGGTACGCGGTGAACTCCGTAAGCACGCGGATGATCTCCCTCCTCTCCTCGGCTTCCAGCTCCCGGATACGGTTGTTGGCCTCCACCACCTCCGACGGCTCGATAAAGACCGTCTTGCCCGAGGCCGACTCGTCGTGCACGATCCCCTTGACTTTTCGCTTGTACGCGGGATCCACGGGTATCACCAGTCGCCCATCGCGCACGCTCGGTGACACATCCTTGTCGACGTACCCCTCCGCTTGCGCCCTTCGCAAGATCGTGTTCAAGGTTCTGGATATCCCGTTCATGGTGGATGTAAGCTCCCCGCGGATCTCCGCCAGCCGGGGAGACGCGTTATCCTTCACCTGCCCAAACTTATCCAAAATGGCGTCGATTCGCCTCGTGACCTCGGGAAAGGTGGCCACCTCGCTGGCCAACGCTTGCAGGTTCGGGTACTTCGGGTTCTCTTCGTCGCGACACAGGAAGGCAACGATACCGTTCAGGGTCTGCAGGGATTGGCGCAGGTTAAACAGCGCACCCTGCTCTATCCACGAGCCCACCACCCGAATGCGCTTCAGTTCTGCCCGAGTATCGTGAAAACCATCCATCGGGAAGGCATCCTCCTCTTCCCGCAGGCGAACGAACTCTTCGGTTTGCGCCAACCGTGTCTCGATCTCCTCGTGCGAGGTAAGAAAGCACATCTCCCCCACCTTCTCCTCGCCCAGCACGCTCAAGCACCGGTCGACCAGGAGTTGGCGCACCTTCAGAAACTCTATCTTCTGTTCAAAATTATCGGGGTAGATCATACTGCATGTCGTTTCCTACGCGAAATTACAACATTTTGTCGTTTTTAAAACGGATTTAGGGATTAGTAGTTGCAAGATTCAAAAAGTTGTGCTACTTTTGCACCGCGAATTTAGAAGATACGCCGTTGGCGAGATAGCTCAGTTGGTTAGAGCGCATGATTCATAATCATGAGGTCCCGGGATCATGCCCCGGTCTCGCTACGTGAAACAAAAATCGGTCAAGAGTTTTCCTGACCGATTTTTGTTTATCCACCTGCTGTATCTCAACAGTAAAGACAGCCCCTTTAATTTGATCTTACAGAACTACACTATCCCAAGAACGAGATAAGCACGCCGGCCGCCACGGCAGAGCCGATAACGCCCGACACGTTGCTCGACATGCAGTACTGCAAGATATGGTTCGACTTATCGTATTTCAGTGCCAGCTCGTTGGCCACACGCGAAGCCATGGGTACCGCGCTGAGTCCCGTGGCACCTACCAGCGGGTTGATCTTCTTCTTTGTAAACTTGTTAAACAGCTTCACCCCCAAGATACCGCCCGCGACCGACAGGCAAAACGCGAGGAATCCTCCCACGATAATACCGATGGTTTGCAGGTTAAGAAATACCTCGCCCGTCATGGTGGCACCGACCGTCAACCCCAGGAAGATGGTGGCGGTATTCATGATGGGACCAGAGGCGGCATCAGCCAGGCGAGCCGTGTTGGGGCCTATCTCCTTGATAAGGTTCCCAAAGAGCAACATCCCCAACAGCGGGGCAGATGAGGGAACCAAAACGGCTACCACCAGTCCCAGAACGATGGGGAAAGCGATTTTCACCACCCGCATATGCTTTATCTCATGCTTGGGGGGATACTCCCTGTCCATTTTCCGCATGTGAATCTTAAATTCATCTTTTGTCACCAACAGCTTGGCCACGAACGGTATAATTACCGGCACCAACGCCATATAGGAGTATGCCGCGATAGCGATTGGTCCCAGCAGGTGCGGCGCCAGCTTGATCGTGGTATATATGGCCGTAGGCCCATCGGCACCCCCTATGATACCCAGCGATGCCGCTTCAGGGAGCGTGAATCCCACCAACACGGCACCCAGCAGGACGGAGAAAATACCGATCTGCGCGGCACCACCAAAAAAGGCCAGCCGCAAATTCCTCAACATGGGTCCAAAGTCGGTCAACGCCCCCACCCCCATAAAGATAATAGGGGGCAAAAAACCCGTTTTTATCAGCGCGTAGTAGAGGAAGTTCAAAATCCCATAATTGTTAGCAATATCGATGAGGGTCATATAGGTGCCATCGGGGTTCATCACCAGCTCGTTAGCCACGATCCCCAGCCCGGCACCCGGCAGGTTGGCAAGCAACACGCCAAACCCAATCGGCACCAGCAGCAGCGGCTCGTACTCCTTGAAAGTCCCCAGGTACAACAGGATAAAGGCTATCATCCACATCAAAATGGTCTCCCAGCCAACAATGCTAAATCCTGTCATCTCCAGCAAGCCGGAAATTATTTCATGCATACGATTGTTTTTTAATTATTCAGTGTATGAAAGTTACACCAGCTTAATGAGCACATCATCTTCATCTACCGCATCACCGTTGGCAAAGCAGATCTCCGTCACCCTACCCCGCTCTTCGGCGGCTACCGCGTTGTAGGTCTTCATCGACTCGATATAACCTATAATGGTTCCCGGCTCTACGATATCGCCCACCTTGATGGCTGTTTCGGAGGAATCTTTCGTGAGGAAAAATTTTCCTTCCAGGGGAGATAGAAGCGTCTTCTCCTCCCCGTTTGCACCTACCCTTTTGGTTTGTGGTGAAGGGTTAGAGGCAGCAGCTTGCTGGAAAGAGGCAGGCTGAACGGTTTGCTGTGAAGAGGCAAGCTGATCAACTTGCGAGGAATGGGTCTGCTGAGTAGCTTGTGGGGTCTCCCCGGAATCGGGATAGGAGATATTGACCACGTACTCCTCGTTCCCGATGCTTACCACCATGCTTCTGGGCTGATAAGCGACCGGCTCGACAGTTCTCGGTGTGGCTGTCGTTGGTGTGGCTGTTGCAGCGGCCACGGTTGTAGGCAGCACCAGCTCTCCCTCTGCCTTTTTCATTGCCAAGTCCTTCTCGAACTCCCGTTTGGCTTCACCCGATTTGTAGGCCCTGTACTGTTCGGGGTGCATGGCCAGCTCTAACAGCTCTTCCTCATCCTCACCCAGGTCCCAGTTGTTTTGCTTCATCTCCAGCCTAAACTCATCAAGCGCATCGGGATAAAGGTCTTGCGGCACCCCGGTATAAAACTCGCGTCCCTGCTCTTCAGCCATCTTCACCAGTTCAGGAGCGAGCTCACCCGGTAATTTACCCGACTTTCCAAGCATCATATCCCATATATTATCGGCGATCATGCTCCACCGTTTTCTCCCCTTCTCAAGTTGGATCACGTTCATGAGCGCCAAGTTCTTCACGTACTGGCTAAAGGGGGTAACCAGTGGCGGGTAACCGACCATGGGCCATATATGTTGAACCTCTTCAAAGAGCTTGATCAGCAGGTCGTCTTGCGTGAGCTCCGGTTGACCGCGTTTCCGTTTCCACTTGTTGAGCGAAGCGAGGTTGTCCTCCAGGTCGGCCATCAGGCTTCCCATCATTCCGCCGGGGAGGCCGGGACCAATCAACAGCGAGTTCATCACCCTGTTTTTAAGATTGATGTAGTAGCCCAAGAAATCATCCATGTACTTCTGCGAAAGCGATCGCACTTTCATGTATGCTTTCATGTTGATTTCCGGCACCTTAAACCCTGCATCCTTAAGCATCGCTTGAATTGCCAACAGGTCGGCATGCCCCGTTCCCCAGGAGAGGGGCTCCATGGCCACATCCAGGTAGTCGGCTCCCGCGTATGCCGCCTCCAGTATGGATGCCATCTGAAAACCGGGACCGGCATGCCCGTGATACTGCATGATCACCTTGGGATGACGCTCTTTTATCTTTTTCGTGATCTTGCCAATGGTTGCCGGGCGGCCAATACCCGCCATATCTTTTATGCAAATCTCGTCGGCACCCATTTCGACCAACTGATCTGCCAGGTTGGTGTAATACTCCACGGTGTGTATTGGCGACACGGTGAGGGAGAGGGCTACCTGTGAAATCATGCCCGCCTCTTTGGCGTACTTGATGGAGTGCTCCAGGTTACGGGGGTCGTTCAATCCGTCGAACGAGCGGGCGATATCGGTACCCTGTTTTTTCTTCACCTTGAACATTAACCTACGCACATCAGCCGGCACGGGGGTCATGCGTATGCCGTTGAGGCCACGTTCCAACATACGGGTTTTGATACCCGCATCGTTAAACGGCTGTGTCCACGCGCGTACCGAACGATTGGGGTTCTCGCCAAACAACAAGTTAACCTGCTCAAACCCGCCACCATTGGTTTCAACCCGCGCGAAACAACCCATGTCGATGATAGCCGGGGCAACCTCAAGCAACTGATCCACGGTAGGCACGTACTTACCTGCCGACTGCCACATATCCCTGTATACCAGGCTAAATTTAATCTCTCTTCCCATACCTGTAATATTTTTGTTATCTCTTTTCAATAGAATCTATGACTCCTTTTCCACCGGTGGCCACATCTACAGCTGCAACGATAGCCGCCATCTTCCCTTTATCTACCCCTCCTGTACGGGGAGTATCTTTTGTTTTCGTTTCGGGCAAAAATCGATTCGATAACCGAATGACTGAATTGCCGATTACCGTTACCAGCCAAAGAACGATAAACACGGTAATCATGCCTATTATCAACAGCCCTAACGCCTCTTGTAAACTTTCCATATCTAAAGACATTATGTTTTTCCGGGAAAGCATGCTTCACCTTCACCCGGAGAATTAAAACAGTAAAAACAACAAAAAAGGAGACCAAGGCCTCCCTGAAATTAACTATCGTGTTGCTTTTGAAAAACAGAAACAATTAACTTCAAGGCAAAGATACGCTATTTATTTGAGATTAGAAGCGGTTTTCAGGATAAAATCTCGTACATTCGCGTGGAGTATGGAATCGAAGGAAGAGAACAAGAGCTACCTGCTGGAATACACGATGCACGCCGGCATCCTGTTGGGACTCTTTTGGATATTCAAGTACCTGTTCGTTATCCTGGGGAACAAATACCCGGGGATGAACGTGATCGGGACCACGTTAAGCATCGGTACGCCCGTCCTGCTCTACTACCTGCTGGTTAAATACAACGCGGGGTGGATGAACCGTGAGATGCGTTTCGGTCAGGGTGTTCAATTCACCATCCTGCTCTTTTTCTTCGCTTCTATCTTGGAGGCGCTGGTGGTGTACATTCACATCCGGTGGATCGATCCCGCCTACCTCGCCCATCTATACGACAGCATGATTGAGCTCGCGGAGGCGCTGGGGGCAAGCAAGGCGATTGTCACACGATTGGCAGAACAGCCCCTACCCAATGCGTTCACTTACATCTTTAATAACGTGATCATGGCCGACGTGTTTATCGGCTTGCTCCTTTCGCTGCTCATCGTTCCACTCGCCCTTCGTTTTACACCGCGACAAAACAACCCACAATAAATGACACCAATGGATATATCAGTGGTCATCCCCCTGCTCAATGAGCAAGAATCCCTTAACGAGCTGCATGATTGGATTAAACGGGTCATGGAGGAACATGACTACTCGTACGAGATCATCTTCGTGGACGACGGAAGTACCGATGGCTCTTGGGAAGTCATCAAGCGGCTCCGCGGCCAGTCCGATCACGTGAAAGCGATCAAGTTCAGGCGGAATTACGGGAAATCACCCGCCCTGCAGTGCGCGTTTCAGAAGGCCCGGGGCGATGTCATCATCACCATGGACGCCGACCTGCAGGATAGCCCCGATGAGATCCCGGAGCTGTACCGCATGATCAAGGAAGAGGGATACGACCTGGTTTCGGGGTGGAAAAGGAAGCGGTACGACAACAAGCTGACGAAAAACCTTCCCTCCAAGCTGTTCAACGCCACCGCCCGAAAGGTGTCCGGCATCAAATTACATGATTTTAACTGCGGTTTAAAGGCGTACCGCTCCTCGCTGGCCAAAAGCATCGAGGTGTATAACGATATGCACCGCTATATCCCCATATTAGCCAAGGATGCCGGGTTCACCCGCATCGGCGAGAAGGTGGTGCAGCACCAGCCCCGCAAGTACGGGAAAAGCAAGTTCGGCGCCAGGCGCTTCGTGAACGGCTACTTAGACCTGATGACGCTCTGGTTCCTGAACCGGTTCGGCAAGAAACCGATGCACATCTTCGGGCTCTGGGGAAGCATCATGTTCCTCCTTGGGCTACTCGCCATCATCCTGGTGGGAGCCATCAAGCTATACGATATGCACCATGGCAACCCCTACCGGTTGGTCACTGAATCGCCCTACTTCTATATCTCGCTCACCATGATGATCCTGGGAACCTTCCTCTTCCTGGCCGGCTTCCTTGGAGAACTCATCACGAGGAACGCCCCGGAAAGGAACAACTACCGGATTGAGGAGGAGTTTTAACGCAAAAGCTATTTTCATGGAGTTGAATATAACGACATACGGTAACAACGGGAGAAGTACCCGAGAAATACGCCCCACCTGGGACGTACAAGGTGGTCAGAATACACAGAGTACACAGGGCACACGAAGCAGGCGGACAATCCAGGGCATTTGGAGTCTCCTTCTGCTTTTGGGAATAACGCTCCTCATGGCCTGCAACACGGGAAGTAAAAAAGAGAACTGGAGCTACTTTCACGACCAGGGCATGGTGTTCGCCACCAACTACTCCATCAAGTACGCCTATCACCGTTCGTTGCAAGGGGAGATCGAGGCGGCGTTTCAAGCTTTCAGCCTCTCGCTGAACCCCTTCATGGAGAACTCTATCATCTCGAAGGTAAACCGCAACGAGCCGGTGGAGCTTGACTCGCTCTTCCTGACCGTTTTTCGCAAGTCAGAAGAGGTTCATAGAAATTCGGGCGGCAAGTTCGATATCACCCTGTCGCCCATTATCAACGCGTGGGGCTTCGGCTTCCAGAACATGGGTCGTGTTACCCCGGAAATGATCGATAGCCTGAGGGAGTTCGTGGGTCAGGAGAAGATATCTATCGACCCTCAAGGAAAGATCGTGAAGAGCGACCCCCGTGTGCAGCTTAACACCTCGGCCATCGCCAAGGGGTACGCGTGCGATGTGATCGCTGACCTCCTCGAACACCACGGGATTAAACACTACCTGGTGGTCATCGGTGGGGAGATTTCCGCCCGGGGTCTGAACGATAGAGGGATCTGCTGGCGCATACAGGTCGACAGACCCGTTGACGACACGATTGGTATTATCCACGAGCCACAGGTTGTTTTGGGTCTGTGCGACAAATCGTTGGCCACGTCGGGGAACTACCGCAACTTCTACGTCCTGGACGGGAAACGGTACGCGCACACCATCGATCCCCATACCGGCTATCCCTCTCAAAATGAACTACTAAGTGTCACGATCATTGCCGATGACTGCATGACCGCCGACGCGTACGCCACCGCGTTCATGGCATTAGGTTTGGACAAATCGAAACAGTTGGCTGCCCGCCTACCCGAACTGGAGTACTACCTGATTCACGAGAGCGAGGATGGCAGTTACGGGGTTACCTGTTCCGATGGGTTCCAGCGACTTATCGTGGATCCGGGGGAGTAGCGGGAAGCGATAGCGCGATATCAACAAGCATTAATAAAACATCAAGCGAAGATTCACGAAAAAATTATAATAGGCTAATAAAAAATATATTACAAGTGTTATACATTCATTTTCAACTACTATAATTCAATGCAAATCAGATTTTTATACCCTTTGACCGTTTTCCTACTCATGGTTATCTCCCAGGCCGCTTTCGCTGTATCGGGAGAAGATGCTAAGCCCTCTCACACCTACAAGTTAGATGGCGCATTGAAAAACAAGTTCGAGTACGCCACGGAGATTGGCACCTCGAGGTTTACGGTACGCAACTCCCGCGTGGGTATCACCGGGGATATCGATGGAGTCTACGGTTACCGCGTGCAGGTGGAGTTGAGCGACGAGGGTCAATTCAAGCCGTTAGACCTTAGCGCTACCATCAAGCCGGTGAAGGGACTTTCGTTCACCTTGGGACAGACCAGCATACCTTTGTTCAACACCTACATCGTTAGCCCCAGCGAGATGATGTTCGCGAATCGTGCTTTCATTGGAAAATACTTCGTAAGCACGCGCGACCTGGGACTGCTCACGAGGTACGATTTTCGTGTAGGGGAAGTGCCTACCCGACTGGAATTCGGAGTATACAACGGGCATGCCATCAATAATCCCGTGTGGAAAAAGAAGAAATCGTACGGTGGGCGCGTCACCGTGGGAAGCATGACGGGAGCACGGCTGTCCGCCAAAGTCTATAACTACCCGAACAATGAGCAGACCCACCACCTGTTTTACGGGGCCGACCTGCGCTACGAGGCTTCGAACTGGAAGGTGGAAAGCGAGGTGATGAAACGGGAGAGCAAAACCGACTTTCACACCGACCTGCTATCGTACTACCTGCAAGGTTCTTACGTGCTGCCACTTAAAACGAAACTGTTTAACAACATGGTGCCCGCGCTGCGATGGGACGGTATAAGCGATACCCAAGGGGATGCCGGCTTCGAAGTGAAGCGATTAACGGCCGGGCTGGGCTTCGGGAGCAGCCGAGGTCGTGTCTCATCAATCCTCCGGGTTGATTACGAATGGTACTTCGTGACGAACTCACCCACCATTTTCAAAAGCCCGGAGGTGGGATCCGATAAGATCACGGTGGAGTTACTGCTCAGGTTTTAAGTAATACTAATGGTTGCTGGCAAAACATAGACTTTTCCAGCAACCATCTTAAACTAACAACGTCTGAACGTTGAATAACTAATCTTAAATGGAGGAATGAATTTCATGGATAAACGAGTATCGCCCGATTTTATATCCGATTTAAAAGCAAACGAAGTGTTCGTGTTTGGTAGCAACCTTGACGGTGCCCATGGAGGCGGTGCGGCAAAGATCGCTCGCGAGAGGTTCGGTGCCATCTGGGGACAAGGTGTCGGCTTGCAAGGTCAATCATACGGGATACCCACCATGCATGGGGGTGTCGAGGAGATCAAGCCGTACGTGGACGAGTTCATCGAGTTCGCACGCTCCCGCCCCGAGCTGACCTTCCTGGTCACCCGCGTAGGGTGCGGCATCGCCGGGTTTCACGACTCCGAGATGGCTCCCCTCTTCGCGGAAGCGGTAAGCATACCCAACATTCACCTTCCCGCGAGCTTTTGGAAGGTTCTACAAGAGTGATGCCAAGGGCTTCGCTTTTATAGCAGCCAAGCAACCACCGGTCAGTAACCAAATGGCGTCTTCTATATTATTAGGCCTGTAATGGCTCCCGGAACAATACTGTCTATTGATTATTCTTTGAATAGCGAAAGAAAATCATTCCCGGCCTGTCTCGCGGTGTTCTGCAAATGCTCAATGATATTATAATTTTTGTAATAATCGTCATGAACCTCTCCCTTTTGAACAATCTCTGTTTGTTGGTTATCTTTCAGGTGTTCAATATTCCACAAAGCATCATAAGTAATTAAAATATTGCCCGTACGCGTAAATACTGGTCCCGTTGAAGTAACATGAAAATCGCCTGTACTATAGCTCGACGAAGCGATTGATGCTCCCTCGAAAACATTACCATTTACCCGAAACTCCAGTTTATTCAGGGTAACAATGTATTCCGGATTAAGTGTTTCTATAATTGAGTCGAGGCTTTTTTTATCACTTTCATGTTCTTCCACATGATAACATATATATTCAGAGCCGGGTAACAACTTTTCGGCCACTTTTTCCAATGCTGTTCTCACTAAGAATTGACTCTGCAGCACTGTATCCGTCTGATAGGAATCGGAAGCCGAACCCGAGAGAGAAGATCGCGAAGAGGACATGATGAAATCGGAAGAATTCTTGCATTCGAAAATATCCATACCCGGTAACACGTAATCGTAAGATGTAGTGGAAAGGTAGCATACTCTTCCTTTTTGCAACGAGATACTCTGATTGGGAATGGTATCATGTGTTTGCCTATTAATAGCTACCGGTTGAGATACCAGTATTTTTTTGGACGTGTCACATGAATATGCCAACAATATCAATAATGCAAAGATTACATGTTTTTCGATTGAATCCATCTTGTGTGTTTTTTTCAATTAGGTAACTTAACTTTCGCACGTAACTGTTTAATAGCTTTCAGGCTCGACAGGCATAGTTCAAGCAAGCTTGACTCTGCGTTCTGCTTATCGCAAATATTTCTGAGGTCTTCGCTCTGAAAGCTGGAACAGTAAACAACATGCGAAAGTTAAGTTAGGTAATACCCGGGAAAGCGTGTAATGACTATCCTGGTTTGTTACAAATTTATTCATAATTTCTGATATCACCAAGAATGGCGGGTAGTGAAGCAGAGGCGTGACCGAGGCGATGTTGCCCGATATCATTTAAAAAAAGCCGCCTCGGAATATCCTGAGACGGCTTTTTAAATATACTCTTACAAGGTAACCCCTATTCCTTTTTTTCTTCAGTCGCTTCCGCTTTGGGAGCTTCCTCGGCCTTAGGTGCTTCTTCAGCCTTGGGTGCATTCTCTACTTTAGCAGTTTCCTCAGCCTTGGGTGCCTCTTCAGCAGCGGCCGTCCCTTCCACGACAGGCTCCGGTGCGTTCGCTGCCCTCAACTCGGCCTTCTTCTTGGCTAGTTCTTCGGCTTTGGCCTTATGAATCTCTTTCTCCGCCTCTAAACGAACCTTAGCTTCGGCCCGACGTTTCGCTTCGTCTTCCGACTTAATGGAGTGTGCGGCTTGTAGCTTCTGCTCCTTCCACGCGTTGAACCTTCTTTCGGCTTCCGCTTCATTAAAAGCCCCTTTAGCAACACCCCCCAGGAGGTGCTTTTTCAGGTAGACCCCCTCTTTCGACAGGATACTACGAACGGTGTCCGTGGGCTGAGCCCCTGTTTGCAGCCAATACAAAGCTCTATCGAAATCTAAAGTGATCGTAGCAGGATGTGTGTTCGGATTGTAAGAACCTATCCTCTCAATGTACTTT
>DUPB01000189.1 GCA_012838585.1 Bacteroidales bacterium | reverse complement strand
CCTTGATGTTCTTGGTTTTGGCGTACCCGTTTATCTTGTCGAAATACTCCTCCACCCCGGCAAAAAACTCGATATCTTTTCCATGATCCCTGAATGCCTGCTTGGTGATTTGTTGGTTTTTCTCGTTCGCTTTTTTCAACATTAAATGCATGTAGGATAGGATCTCGTTCATATCGTTGGCTTCTGACATATCTTTCACCTCATCCCAGAAGTCCTGCTTATCTATGTTTAGCGAGGGTAGGAAGCTCCTCTCCTGCATGTTCCCGGGTGCCAGTGTGCCATCGAAGTCGTAAGCGATGGCTATTTCGGTGTATTTGCTCATATCTGATTTGCTGAAATATTGGTTCATATGCTCGATCATCATTCGCAAAGGTAATTTATTCTGTTTACAATTCATCAAATTATCCCTCTCTCTTCCATATCGTTTTTGTTGCTTGTAAGCATGTGAACCTTTGGTGTAAAGCACTTGCCGAGCTTTTTTATCCGCATTCTAATAGCAGGCCCTCTCGGTTGTCCGAAAACGGATTGTTTGATAAAAATGTGTACTTTTGCTCATAGTAGCTTTTAATATTTAACTCAATAGGAATGACAGGACGCAGGGACTTTTTAAAAACGGCAGCCATGGGTACCCTCGCGGTTTCGCCTGTGGGGAGTATAGCGGGACTTGCAAGCGAGCCGCTGGTATCTGGCGAATTGCGGCAGAGGTTGGATGAAATGCATCAAGGATCGTGGGAGGTGGATTTTAACGAGAGGGAGTCGGAACTGGTACTAAGTAACCAGGGAGCCCTCTTGCGGGGCACGTTGCGGTTCAAATCGGGCGACGAGCTGTGGAAGGTGGTACGTTCGAGGGACGGGGCTCCCGGTCGTTACGCCTTGGTGGACAAGGGGGGCGACGTGCAGGGGTACTGGCTGTTCAAGCAAACCGGGGCGCTGCTGGAACTGCAGTTTTACCACCGAACGGCACAACGCTTCGAGGGGCGGTTCTATTACGAGGGTGACATCACGTTCTTCGAGGATGCCTTTCCCTGTCGTACCCGACCAGGCGTGGAGGAGAAGGTGCTACAGCTGGCAAACGGCAGGACCGACTCCTTGCTGAACGACTCCCTTTTTTCTCCTCTCCACGACGCGGTGTTACAGATGAACGCGGCGAAGTTGGCTATCGCGTACAACAGGGATGCTTCATTTGCTTTTCAGATGAGCGGGGATATACGGGAGGCACCGGAAACTACCTTCACCTTTCAGTTGCTGGAAGACAACTTCAAAAATAGCTACGTTCCCTATTATCAGCCTATTGACCGGGAGCGTTGCCCGGTGGCACCCACGGGGTGGATGTCATGGAACACCTATTTCGATAAGGCGACCGCCGAGGATAACCTGAAGGAGGCGAGGATAGGAAAGAGGTACCTGCAACCGTTCGGTTGTGAATTCTGGTCGATCGAGTCGTGGCAAGGGAACTCCGACCAGCTACCCGTGCGGGATTTCTACAACATGAACCTGGAGGTGAACGAAAAGCAGTTCCCCAAAGGGATGAAGCACCTGGCCGACGAGATCAGGAAGCTGGGGTTCCGCCCTGGTTTGTGGATGGCTCCCTTCGGCACGGGCAATGACGCATTCTACGAGGAGCATAAGGGGTGGTTCCTGCATGACGAAAAGGGGCAGCCTATCTCGTCGTGGAACGGGAAGTACACGCTCGACCCTACCGTGAAGGAGGCCCGCGATCACCTTCGCGAGATACACCGGGTGGCGTCGCACGAGTGGGGGTACGAGTTTTTTAAGATCGATGGCATGTCGGGGAGAAACCGTGGCTATTGCGCGCACCTCTACGAGCGGCCGGAGGTGAGGGCCCGCTTCAAGGATCCCGATTGCCCCAACCCGTTCGAGCTGTGCGTGCAGGCGTTTCGGGAGGGGATAGGGGAGGACCGGGTCTTCCTGGCTTGCCAGGGGCATGCCTCGGGTCCCGAGGCGGCCTACGCGGATGCCTCTCGGCTGGGGGCGGATATCGTTCACCCCAACGAGCCTGTCAAATGGAGCGGCGTGCTGAACCAGGCGAGCT
>DUPB01000188.1 GCA_012838585.1 Bacteroidales bacterium | reverse complement strand
TTCCCGTTCCCGGTATAAACCTGAATATATCCCCTGTTTTGCATTTATCTATAATAGGCCACTACACCGCTCGGGCATGGGACTTTCGTTTGAAACGAATATTTGATGCTTTTTGTAAAGGGATCTATTATGAGCATATCTTGTCCTTGCCCTGAAAGGAAAATATCCTCAGACCCGTTAATGGTTCCCACTTTATACTCCATCAGCATCATGATACCTACACTTTCATAGTCCAACAGAAGTTTCGAGCTTTGTTGTAATTGCGGGTTATAGATATATACAGCTCCTGTATATTTGCCCCAATCAAAATAGGGCAAATAGATATTGCCTGCCACGTATGTTAACGTGTTACCTTTGATCTTCTCTACCTGCTTTATGGCTTCCGTTTTTGGGTCAAGGCTATAGACGTTATATTTGGGGTAACTGGTGTTGAAAAAGAGGCGCTCATTATCTACGGCAATGATACCAGAAGGGTTCTTCTTAGTAGTAATCACCTTAACCTCTTTCATGCTTTTTATATCCACAACCGATATCTTATCATCGTTTCCCTGTCCTGAGTTACAGACGTAGATGTTTTTCCCGCATATCGCCAGCTCTTCGGCGAACGTTCCGGAAAGGGTCGCGTGGGCATCCAGTGTCAGCGTCGCGGTATCGAGTCGTACCAGCTCATTGGAGTAGCTGCTCACGTAACCTTTACCCTCCTCGAAAACGATAAAACGGGGTTTTGCCGGATTGCCTTGAGCATCGGTAAAGGGAATTCTTTTTATCGACTTGCCGTCAGCGGGATTGATCACCTCAATATAGTTTGTTCCCTCTTGACCACCAGCACCGGTTCCGGGTCCGGTAACCACGCAGTACATTTTGCTTCCGTAAATCTCCAAGTCATTACCGGTATCTCCTAACTTCACACCATTGATCTTCTCAAACTGCTTGACCGAAAGTTCCCCTTTGGCGACATCATACCAGGCAAGCTCCGAATTATTACTGCCAAAAGACCCTTCGCTTAAGATCCAATATCCTACAAGCTCAGGAGATTTCTCCTGTTTTACCGTAAGCTGCATCTTCTTCCCGGATGCGGAAGAGAGCAGGATGTTTGCCGTACGCGTCTTAAATCCCGGGTTGGGCTCAACCACGATCGTTACATTTTTTTTGCCCGCGGCATAGGTTGTGCCGCGTGTGGCAACATCCATATCTTTTACCTTCACCAAAATCCATTCCGGGACTTCACCCACGCTCCAGAGTTCATTGCTCTCCAATTCAAAGTCCTCAGCTCCTCCTTGATTGGAAAAAAGCAGCGTTTCCGTCTCTAAGCTCACCGTCAACGACGGCTCAAAAGGGTCTTCGCCATTACAGGCAAAGGTGATGAGCATCAAGCTTAAAATAGCCAAATAGTTTAGATGTCTCATTTTCAGCTCTCTACTTTTTGTTGATTTATTTATTTATCCACTTCTCTGAAAAACGATAGGCAAAATCAACTCCCGCGGGACTGGCTCCCATCGATGTACTATAATGATAATTCTTCTCCATTACAGGAGTAGCGGCTGAAACGTCAAAAACATATATGTCGCCTGTGGTATAGCCGTTTGTTGAGCGGCTAACCCAAAGTTTTTTCGTGGTAGGATGTACGCCCATAACACCATATATTGAGTCCCAGCCGTCAAACTTTATATAATTAACGTCGAACTCTTTGGTTTCATAATTAAACCTGCTTAATGTGGTTACAGCAAAATCCTGACTATCTGCAAAATATAGATGCGGCTCAGTAAAGCTTGCACACATGTTGACTGTTGGAGACCAGCTAGCTATTGGAAATGTTATTTTTTCCGGACAATCCTGAGTTAAGATTATCTCTCCCTCATGATTAACTCCTACAATTTGGGCTGGAGATGTAAACGTGGTAGGTCCCCAACCACTTTGTGAAGCATCAAATTTACCGGCTAATGCAAGGTAGATGTTGCCATCTGCCCCTTTAACAACCCCTTTTACCTGTTGTCCTTCAAAGGTCAACTTCTTTTCCACTTCTCCTCGTTCGGGATCGATAATTACCAGATGTTGTCCATTTCCCGCGAACAGTTTCCCTCGTGAATAGACCATTCTTATTTTAGTGGTCCCGTCAACGGTGAATTTTCCGAATGTTCCTTCGACACTGTTTTTCACAGTAACTTTTTTATCACCCAACTCGAGTTGAACAATTCCCGATGTATGCTCCATAACTTCTGCGTATTGAACATAAGCATACTTGTCGCTAGTAACCACTAAATGCTGTGGCCAGGTTGCTTTTCCCTCCGGAGTTTTGATTATCAGCGGGTCGGCATACTCCATCTTCATTGTTTTTGCATCGCAAACAACAAAACGACCGGCACCACCCATATTATCTCCATTCTGAGTTAGCAGATATACCTTCCCATTAGCCATGTACATATCTTGAACAGAGTTGCCTATTTCCAGTCCGTTATTTGCATTTTTAAAGGCGTTTAAATATTCCGTTCCATTCTTGTCGTAATAGACCAACATGCCGTTGGTTGAAGTCATATTGCCTTCACAAACAACAAAGGTACCATCGAGATCGGTAACATTAAGACACCTCTCTTTATTGATAATTATTTTCCATCCGGTAATGTTTCCGTAGACAGAATAAGCTTTTCCTACACGAGGGGAAATTTCAGGCGACAGGGTAAGTTTCCCGGAGCGTTTTGAACCCTCCTCTGTTTCAAGTTGCACAGTGATGTCACCTATTTTTGCACCTTCAACAGGAGCAAACCAAGCTGCCAGCTCTATGGTCTCTTTGGACGGAACAGTGTAAACCGGAGTTTCCTGAGAGATAGCTGAGTAGTCAAAATCTATCACTGCATTTTCAGAAAAATGGCCATCAACGATCTCTTCCACACCATCTTTGCAATTAACCTTAAGTCCTTTTCCAGTATAATAGAAAGGGGTTCCCGCGGATGTAGTCCAGGTAAACTTTCCTGACACATCATTGTCGGTCGCATTTTTCAGCGTAACAAATATGAGGCTACCCATGTTTTTAAATTGGGTCGGAACGGCAACGGTACCGTCAGCAGAGATTGTCTGCTTAAAGTACATCGGTATCCGAACATTATCTTGATCTATCCTGTAAAATCCCGATTTTTCAATGTTAAAAACTACACTGCCGTCATCTGTAAGCTGTGGTTGGTTTTGTCCGGTGTAAAAGGGATCACAGCATCCCACAACGTTAAATGAACTGCCTTTCAATGTTGGGGGAATTGCAAAAGTGAAAGTTCCGCTGGTTGGGTTGTCCAGATTCGGAGTAATCGCAACCGGGTTATTTTCCACCGGAATAAGATTTCTCGTTCCTCCCTCACCGATTTGTTCGCAATAGACCCAAACTTTATCGTTTGAGGTCCAGTAGGCTTTCAGCTTAGCATCCTCACGTTCCATGGAGAGCCGTGTTCCAGGCTCATTGCCACCAATAACAGCCGTCAAGGTTACCACGCTATTATCTGATATAACCTCTACATTTTCTATAAGGTCGTTCGTGCAACTGCCAAATATAAGTAGTAAAATAAACGTTGGCAGAAGCAATAACTTTCTAAGTTTATCTGAACTCGTTGACATAATATTGTTGTTTTATTTAGTTTTTTTGAACTACTCGATATCAAAACCCGGAGTTGCATTATCTGACGACTCTGAGAAAAGAGTTGAGGAGATCCTGAAGTTTTCTAAAAAGAATATTCCTGCGGGGAAGCGTGTATAGTCCTCGTAATTGGCCTTAAGAGGAGATATGAGATCCTCATCAAAATTGAACACGCTGATATTGTTGATGGTGAAATCCCAGCCGTACCCTTTGATGGTATTCAAATAGACATCTCCCGTGATGGGGTGCACGCCCGGCCCGTTGTAGGCCATGTTTGCATTGGGCACCAGCGTTTTGGCATTTACCATCTCCTTGGATTCACCGGTGCTGAATATATGGCGATAGATGGTGGTGCCTCCGCCGGTGTAGTATAAGGTGTCGCCTTTCGCGGTGATGCCGGGGGTAGATCCCCAACCGTTGTTAACGCTACCAACGGAAATGTCGTTTTCTTTGATAATAGCGTAGGTTTTACTGTCCACTTTCGAGATTTTATGGGGGGATCCGGTTGTTGAAACCCAGAGGTTGCCATCTTTCGCGGTCTCTAC
>DUPB01000021.1 GCA_012838585.1 Bacteroidales bacterium | reverse complement strand
AGGTGGTTTACCGCTTGATTCATGCCGCTGTTTAACTGGTTTTCAAAAAGCAGCAGGTTGCCTTTGAATTGGTTTTTCACTCTTCGCGAGTTGTTTATCACGAACCTGTAGGCACTGGAGTAGGGGTTTACAATGTAGGGGCTCGCGATTTCCCAAATATCTTCGTTTAACAACGACTCCACAGGCAGGCAGGAAAGGAACTCTTTGGCAACTTGTTCCGCCTCTTTGTTCTTGTATGCGCCCTGAAGGGCTTTTACATAAGAGCTCACAAGGGTGAGACCGCGTTCTCCTGATAGATACCTCTTTTCTAGATGCAGCAAACCACCGCCGCTTACCCCTTTCTTCGCCTCGTTTATCAAGCTTGTTCCATCTCTAAAGCCTACGATCGAGTGCAGTATTTCTCCATCTGGAGAAACCAACAACAGGGTCGGAACGCCGGGGACATGCTCTTTGTACTTGTTGAAAAAATTCAATCCATCCCCCTTCTCTATATCGTATTGCACGTTGATGAAATTGGAATTGAAATAGTCGCCCACCTCTTTGAGAGAAAACGTGTCGCGTGCCAACATCTTACAGGGTCCGCACCAAACAGCAAAACAGTCCACGAAGATGTTTTTTCCTGTGCGTTTCGCCTCTTGGAGGACTTCATCAAAAGGGGCATCCGAAATAAATCGGATACCATCATCTTGCTGAGCGTCAATAGATAAGGAAAAGGCAAGATAGAGGAGTATTAATGCTGCTGTTTTCTTGGAATACATTGGTTGGACATTAATTTCAGTAAAGCTGTTTGTGAAAACCTTATGCTGATTCTATTTTTGTTGTTGAGTCGAAATCAGTTGCGAAATTAAAAAAAAAATTTCGCGAGAAGCCGTTTTTAGGGGAATACCAACGGGATAAGATTGCTTGATGTGTTAAATATTGTTGCAGGTGGCGGATTTCTCCGATGACGTTGCAACATTTCACTTGATAAAAACATCACTATATTGTAGGGGAGCATGTTTGTAAAGTTTATCACTGCTTTACAATTGCAATGAAACAAGGTGCCTACCCTAAGTAAATATAAAACTCGTTGAACGATGAAGACTAAAATATCCTTTCTGTTGCTGATGGCCGTTTTGTTGGGTTGTGATTTTGCCGATGTAGCTTTAGATGCTGAAGTGGATGTAGATAAGGACGTTGAAACGGATTTTGAAACGCGTGCACCTAATCAGGTGCTGATGTTAACGGTCGATTACACGACGAACACCTTTGAGGGTGGAACGGTGCTGGGTTTTTCAAAGCAGACCAAGAACTTCACCATTACAAACAAGTACGTGCAGCCAGGCGATTTCGGTAGCGTTGAGCTTACCTACGGGGAGTTGGGTGAGAAACTTTTCTTCGGTACCATTCATTGGATGGGAACGGGAAAGATGACCTTCCCCGAAAAATTGGCTTCGCCTGATAAGTTTACATTTGTGCTAACCGAGGATTATATAAAACCGATAAATGGTTTTGAGGATATATTTAACCCCAACGACCTTGCGCTGGATTACGAAAAAGCGTGGGGTGCCGTTCAGGGGTTGGTGAAAACACGGGAGTTCTTAACGGCCAACCCCCATCAAAAAGTCAAGATGTTCCTCTACACCCCCAGTGTAGGCGTGGGTAATCCAGAGGATTGGTTCTGGGTGATTTACCTGAAAAGGTGATCAATCGAAACAGACTATTCCCGTTTATTTACAACGATTCCAGGGGAAAGCAGGTAATATTTTTTCACGTACTTGCGAACGGTATCCAACGATTTTGAAAAGATGTTGTGAACCGTTTGTGGGGTTGTATTCAATTTGCTTGCCACCTCTTTGGCGGGAATGTTTTCCACGCGCATCCAAAAGGCGTCTTTAGTTAGCGTTGAACTCTCTCTTAACGCATCGTGCACGATTTTCAGCAACTCCTCTTTCTCGATGTTTTCACAAGCCGAAACAGGCGAAGCCACCTCTGTTTGTTCAAGAGGAATGGTTTCGGGGACAGCGATGCGATACATATCGTAAACGCGAAAACGCAGGTGTTGCAACATGTATATTTTCACACTGCCGGTTTTGTTTGCCCGCAAAATACGGGGGTTCTCCCAGAACGAGAGCCAGAAATTCTGAACGATCTCCTTTGCAATATCTGTATTGTGAACCTTAGACAATACAAAACAGAGAGCGGTACGGCTATACCTTTCGTAAAATTGAGCAAAGGCCTCGCGGTCCCTATGCTCAATGGCTTTCAACAATATTTCGTCTGTTGTTTGCAATCCAAAACAAATATAGTAATTTTATACATTCTAAGCATACTTATGGGCAATCGGAATGGAAAAGGATAAATTATCGGCAAACGAAAAGGCGGGCATTACACGCGATCTGTTCGAGCGATACCGTGAAGGAGAAACTTCACGGGGGGAGAACGAGGTGATTGAGTCGCTGGAACCGATGTTTATCCCTGAAAAGGAGTTTGAGGTTACCGATAGCCTGATTGATGAATTAGAGGCAGAAACGGCAGATTTTATTTTTCAAAAAATTGATGGGAGAAAACGACGTGGACTTTCACCGCTCCTTGTCGGTTCGGTGGCAAGTATCGCGCTGTTGACGGTAATAGTATGGGTGCTTTACAGTCCTTATAGAGGAGGGGGTAAGGTCGCCGAGAAACAGCATGTCGCCACCGATGCCATTAAAGAGGTCATCTTGTCTGACGGCTCCGAGGTGGTTTTAAACGTGGGCACGACATTACGTGAAGGTTCGCGCGAAGTGTGGTTGGAAGAGGGAGAGGCTTTCTTCAATATAAAACCCGATGCGAAACGGCCATTTGTTGTCTACTTGCGGAACGGGTTAACCGTGAATGTCGTTGGTACAAGCTTTACCATCCAAAGCTACTCGCAACTACCCTTTCAGGAGATTAGCGTTGTGAGTGGGAAGGTGAATGTGTCGACTCAAGCCAATCAAACCGTGCAACTTGTCGCCGACCAGCAGGCAACCTACAGCGAAGCGGAAAAAAAACTCTCAACGGCTTCCGTGAATGGTCGGCAAAAAGCCGCCTGGCGTACTGGCGCGGTTCTGTTGAAGAATGCTTCCGCGGAAGAACTAACTTTGCGTATCAGACAGCTTTATGACAAAAATATTGTTTTCGAAGGGTGTAGCGATGCCATCGCTATCAATATCGCGTTTGATAAAACTATGCCTGTAACCGAGGTTGCCGCGGAGATAGCCACGCTATACAACTTTTCCTACCGTGTTGAGGAGGATCAAATAGTGTTCCGACCTAAAAAATGATGGAGGGCTTCCGTGAAATAGGGTTTGTGATTTTGGCTTTAATTTTCGTGGAAAATGCATCGGCGCAAACCTTTTCCTTCCCGGAAGAAACCATGCTCTCCCGTGTTGAACGCCTCTCTGATATCGCCAAGGAAAATGGACAATCCATCACCTACGAGGCGCGATTTTTACAGGGGGTCATGGCTCGTTCCTTGAAAATTGATTTCAGCGATAGGGGAACACCCGATATCGAATCATCCGATACTGAAATGCCCGATATGGGAATATACGAATCCGATTTCGAAACCCTGCTGCGCTTATCGCTTGAAAATACACCCCTTACCTATCGTGAAATTCATGAAAAGCGCTTTGTGATAGTGCGTCGCCACGAGAGGGTGTATTCCGGGGTGTCGGTAACCAGCCACCCTTTTGTCGGGCATTTAACGGGAAGGGTTACCGATATGTTCGGTGAACCGCTCCCGGGTGCGACCGTTCGCGTGCGAAATGAGCAAGATGAGCGAAAGGTGCAAAGGGGGACGGCGACGGGTGTTGGCGGGGATTACCTGTTGCAGCTTCCCCCTGGCCAGTTCGATATTAAAGCCACCTTTTTGGGATATGGCCCGATACTGGTCAAGTCTGTTAAAATTGAGGCACGAAAGAGCACCCGCTTAGATGTAGTACTTAAGGAGACAGAGGTCCCGTTACATGAAATTGTCGTGTCACAGGTGCCATCGGAAAGTACCATTATAGGTGCTTTATTGGCACAGCGAAACACCCCCGGCGTAAGTGCCGTTCTTGCGAGGCAGGAGATAGAGCGTTCGGCGGCCAGCACCATCCGTGAGGCGATGCACCTTGTGCCGGGTATCGCGGTTAGCGGTGATAACGGCATTGTAGTTCGTGGGTTGAAAGGGCGATGGAACGAAATCGCGATTGATGGTGTCCCTATGCCCGACTATGACCCTTCGTACGCCATTTTTTCCTTTGACCTGCTGCCCATTTCATCGGTAGAGAGCATCAGGTTGTTAAAGTCTTCCACTCCTGATATTGAAACAGGTTTTGGTAGCTCCATGATCAATATCGTTACCAAAGATATCCCGGAGGAGAATTTCGTGCAGCTCAAAGCCGGATTTCAAATGAATCCGCGAAGTACATTTCAGAACCGGCGCACCAGAAGATCGGGCAGGTATGATTTTATCGCCTTAGACGATGGAAGTCGTGAGGTGCCGAGCGATAACGAACAGCTTCCCTCGGAACATTTCCGGATTTACAACCGTGAGACTATGCCGTCGCAACAATATTCGGTGACGGTAGCTCGCGCACGCTTGTTGGTAGAGAGGGGGCGGGCGGGAGATTGGGCAGGTAGGGCACGCGGGAGGGAGATTGAAGGCAAGGCAGATCAGGAAGCCCTGTTGTTAGATCAAGGGGATCTGTTAGACCGGGGAGACCTGAGAGACTGGGTAGACTGGGGAGATCGGGTAGAACGGGTAAATCGGGGAGATCGGGTAGGGGTGCTCTTCTCCCTCTCTTATGAAAACAGGCAGCAACAGTCCATAATCGAGCATACTCAACGTGGCCGATGGAAGAATGGGATAGGGTATACCGGTAATATGGGTGACAGTAGAAATCGGGGACATACCTATGGCTACAACACGGTTACGGGGGGATTGTTGAACGCGGGCCTGCGGTTTGGAAAAAGTGAAATAGGCGTGCGAAATATTTTCACACGGGGCTTTGAGAACGATGTAACCGTAGTGTCGCAGCGTCTGGAAGATATTGCAGGTAACGATAAGAACCTGAGCAGGCAGTTTTTTAACTATCCCACCTTTTCTACATTGTTGCAAAATAAAGTGCACGGACAGCACGGTGTCAACAGCCTGAAGATAAAATGGAATCTGTCGCACACCCTTGTTGAACGTGAACGGAAAGACGCGGCGTTCTCGGAGATGTATAAGCCGTTACGTGATGACTCGCTTCTTTACTTCCTGCACGACAATCCCCGGCTAAGAGAGCTATACCCGGCTTCCAGCGGACGATACGGCAGTCGGGAGCAAAGTTTCAGGATGGGGGCAGCGGTGTCGTTCCCGTTTCCATCCCCATTTCAGGGAGAGAAGCTGACAACTATATTTACCATGGGGTATAACGGCAACTACTGGCGTATCAGGTATGGATTTAGTGAGTTGCTGTTGCAGTACAGAAATATTCCTGCACCCGAAATATACACCTCGTTTGAGCGTGAGGGTTTTAAGAAAACGGTGACGGAGCATCTCCCGTTTGCCATGCTGGAACAGCGCTGGAGAGAAAAATTTCGCTTGGTTTGGGGAGTACGTGGCAATTATGAAAGCATTGCGGCAAAATGGGAGTTTATGCCGTCGGTAAACCTCACGTTTGCACCCCTTGAAACATTGAATACGCGCGTGGCGTACAGTCGTTCGGTTATCTATCCCCGATTAACCGATTATATCCCGTTCCCGGTTTACAACACGCGACTGCTTGGTACCTCTGTTAATCGTCCTATACGTTCATCGTGTGTCGGGACTTTCGATTTTCAGGTGGAGAGGCAGCTGGGCACATTCGATTTTATCTCTGCCGGCCTGTTCTACAGGTATATCAGCCATCCCATTGAACGTACTACACATGAATACGCGCGGGATGAGCGTATGTACGTTTTGCAAAATTCCGATAAAGCCACCAATTGGGGTGCTGAAGCCAGCATGCGTAAACATTTGGGGTTTATAGCGGATGTCGATTTCTTTCGCGATATTCAACTTGTTGCCGGATTTACCTGCACTCGCTCCTCGGTGTATGGCAAGCGAATGGTTATGAATAACAAAGGCAGTTTCGTTGAAACTGAAAGCGTACAAAAACGTCCCCTTTCGGGGCAAACGCCATACCTGCTCACTGTAGGATTTAACTACATGGGGGGCAATATGGATGCCAACATCTTGTTTAACAGAAGTAGCCGTCAACTTTTCGTGTTGGGTGAAAATGCCTTTCAGCACGAGTATCGTGCGCCGTTTAATTCGCTGGAAGCAGCCGTGAGCTACCGTTTCCCCAAGAGTGGTATCAAGCTCAAGTTGAGCGGGGTTAACCTGTTGAATTCCGCGCAGGTTTTCTATACAAACAGCCCCGACGATTATGTTCGCGATGAATGTAATTTCCCCACGGACAAGCTCCTTCCGCGTAAATCTGAGAACTACGATAAGGGCCGTGACCCCGTAATTCACAAGATTCGTGACGGGTGCGTTTTCTCCCTTTCCGTTAGTCGTACTTTTTGATTAAAAATGTAACAATGTGCAAATTAGGCTACCATAAACTCACACAACTGCTATAAATTCTTCCCCTAACTTGTGAAATCCTTTTATGATTTTTTCGCGTTGCTTGGCTCTGGGTCTTCTGTGACCAGTAGCATAATGCCCTAGTTGACGCTCGTTAATGCCCGTGACCCTTGCCAGTGCTGAACGAGTTAAAATGCCGTCGAAATATTGCAACAACGCTGAAACCGATAATTCATAATCAAATTCGTACTTCCCTTTTATAACCCATTCCGGCAAGTCGTCGTCAAAAGTGCAACCTTCTATATGGAAGGCGAAAGCCTCTTCAAATTCTCTCTTTACACTTTCAAGCGATTTTCCTGTTGCTATAACGACCCCACCCATTGCTCCTGTTCCTGCCGAAAAATTCTTGTCGCAGTAATCTATGGTAACTGAAATTTTCATCATCTGTTTGTTGTTTTACGATTGGAGCACTTATTTCCACCCCGCTTGTTTCCAAATACTGTTCAATAACTCTTGACTTAACGTGTCGCTTAATTTGCCGTTTACCGTTACTTTTCCTTTTTTTGTCGGATGTTTAAATTGCTTGTGACTCCCTTTTTGAGCGAAAAGATACCATTTGTCAGCTTCAAGTATCTTTATAACTTCGCTAACTTTGTACCTTTTCATTCTTGATCTATTCGTTACTATTTGACATCACTAAGATAGTGGTTTTACTATCATTAGTCAAGCGGAATCATCTCTTTTTTATTTTGTTGTAAAGTCCTTGTAAGTAGGAGACCGCGGTACTTGGAGCTTTATAAGTATCTCGAATTACAAAACGTAATTCCTTAATATCCTCTAATGCAGAGTCGGAATAACGAATTTGATACATGGTGCAGGAAAATCAGAAGTTAAACGACTCTTTCATATTGCAGCCATAATCATCGCTTAAATCATCCAATAATTTTGAAAACACCTCTTCGTGTGAGGGAGCATTTTCAATTCCTTCCGGTTTGGGATATTGGAGAGTTACGGTTCTTTTATTTTGGAGCTCTCGCACTATCTTTCGTCCTGCCGGACGTGATACATCAATTATTGCAGTTACTTTATCTTTATTGTTCATGCAAATTTCTCCTTTCGTTACAAATATAGATTAAAAAATAGCTTTTCACAAACAGGCGGGATTAAAAATGGGAAAAGTAACAGAGAATAGATTTAAGTTACTAATGCAACTTTATTACGAATTACGAATAAATGAGAAAAATAGATTTGACTCAACAGCCATATTGATGTTATTTAACTTAAACCTCGGTTAGTTTTTTTCAGTTTTCTCCGTAATGCATACAGAATCATTCTTTGATGAAAAAGTTATGCAAAGGAGACATACTGACAGGAAACTATACTTTCAAGAGTTGGCACGGACCAGCGAAAATTATATATTGCCATTTATAGAAAACCATATTCACGTCGGTCCCGACCTCACCGTTTTAGAGGTAGGGTGTGGTGAAGGGGGCAATTTAGTGCCTTTTTCTCGACGGGGATGCAGTGTAACCGGCATCGATATTTCTGCCGACAGAATTGAAGAGGCCCGGGCTTTTTTTAGCGCGGAACATTTGCAAGGCGAGTTTTTGTGTCAAGACGTTTTTAAAGTCGAACTGATTGGTAGATTCGATATCATCATCATGCGCGATGTGATAGAGCATGTGAGGGAAAAGGGGAGGTTGTTTGCTGCTGTATCGGCTCTTTTGAATGATAACGGGTTAATTTATATGGCTTTCCCCCCGTGGCAAATGCCGTTTGGCGGGCATCAGCAGATTTGTAGAAACAGGGTGATATCGTCTCTCCCGTTTATTCATCTTTTGCCTCGAAAAGTTTATAAAGCTCTGATGAAAAGGGCAAGCGTTAATCAACGTGCCATCGACGAGTTGTTGGAAATAAAAGATTGCAGAATGACTATTGAGCATTTTAAAAAACTGGTGCGGGAGAGCGACTTAAAACAGGCTGATGAGGTCTGCTATCTTATTAACCCTCATTATGAAGTCAAGTTCGGATTAAAGCCACGCAAGGTGATTTTCCCCTTTTCCGCTCTCCCCGTTTGTCGTAATTTCTATACTACATCCTATTTTACTATCCTGAAACTGAACTGACTAAAACAGTCATTAAACTTTCTTGAAAATAATCCATCTAATCGCCGTAGGTTGTGACTGCCTTGAAAACTACGAAAATGATTTTGATGATTTATGACCTATCGGTTATCAAAGAGCCTGCCTGGTGATTGCAAACAGAAACGACTTTTCGGTGCGGGGAAGAAGACAATTAACAAGCTCTTAACGTGAATGTAACATTTTTGAAACAAAAATGCTGTTTCTTTGTAATGAGTTGTTAAGGTAGTATCAAATAAATGTATTAGGCGCGTGATTTTTGTTTAGATGAACTTTACCCATTTGGGGATACTACTAATAAATCGGGAAATATGAACGTTGTTTTAGGTAATTCAGGGAGAAAGAGTTATAAGAAATGGCTGTTTGCTCTAATAGGGCTATTCGTGTTGTCACAAGCAGTATCGGTTGCGCAGACAAACCGACAGACCGTTAGAGGAAAAGTGTATGATAGCGATTCACATGAGCCGCTTGTCGGAGCAACGGTAATCGTATTGGAAAGCGATCCTATATTGGGGGCTTCAAGCACCTTGGACGGGGAGTTTCATATTGATGGCGTACCCATGGGGCGGTATGATCTGAGCGTCTCTTACGTGGGATACGAGACGAAGTTTGTTCCCGCTGTTATGGTTACGGCCGGTAAAGAGGTGGTCTTGCAGATTCCCTTGCGGCAGAGCATCATGGAGATGGGTGAAGTGGTGATCAGTGCCGACGCGGGCAAAGAGAAACCGCAAAACAGCATGGCCTATATCAGTGCCCGAACCTTTTCTGTGGAGGAGACCCAAAGATACGCAGGAGGTTTGGATGATCCGGCACGTATGGTGGCCTCTTTTGCAGGGGTGACTACCAGTACTCCACAAGACAATGCCATATTTGTCCGGGGTAACGCGCCACAGGGTGTCGCCTGGCGACTTGAGGGCGTTGAGATACCCACACCTCACCATTTCGTCGGGGCCAATGTCACGGGTGGCGGAATTGTAACCCTGTTCAGCAGTCAGATAATGGCCAATTCCGATTTTTATACCGCGGCATTTCCGGCAGAGTATGGTAACGCGCTGGCAGCCGTGTTCGATATGAAGTTTAGGACAGGTAATAACAGTAGACACGAACACGCGGTACAGGTAGGTATGCTGGGAATAGATGTAGCCTCGGAGGGGCCGTTCTCTAAAAAGTATGATGGTTCTTACCTGTTTAACTACCGTTACTCCACGTTTGGATTGCTTACCGATTTAAAGGTGCTTGATACCGATCAAAGGTTTAAGTATCAAGACCTCTCTTTTAAGTTTAACTTTCCTACACGCCATATAGGCACCTTTACACTCTGGGGCATTGGAGGTGTAGACAGGGCTATCCAGCCGTTGCTGGAAGATAAGAGCAAGTGGAAATATGATTTTGATCGTGCTAAATTCACCTGGGATACCTATCAAGGTACTTTGGGGTTGGGGCATAAAATAGTTACCGGCTCAAACAGTTATATTCACTCTGCGGCAGCCTTTTCGGGAATACGTAACGATATGTTGTTTGAGGCGGCTCGTGAAGATTTAACCTTATATCCCATATTTCGTCAGGTAGATGATAACGGTACCTTTACGCTTACCTCTGCACTCAATCATAAGTTTAACGCGCAAGCCACCACACGTGCCGGATTTACTTATAAGTACATGTTGTACGATATGGACCTGAGTGCCAGTGACGATGCTTACAGCGGGGATATGTACCAGCCTGTCGCTGACGAATCGGGTGATGCAAGTAGCATAGAGGGGTTTGCTCAGCTGCGATATAGAATTACGCCGGAACTGACATTGAATGGTGGACTTCACGTGGGCTATTTTAGATTGAACGATGAATTTACCCTCGAACCGCGCTTCGGTTTGCGTTGGCAAGTTCATCCCAAGCACTCATTCAACCTGGGGTATGGAATGCATAGCCGTCCCGAGGATCTTAAGATGTACCTTATGCAGTTTGACGGTAAAGCCGTAAACCATTCACTGAAGCTCTCCAAGGCGCACCACGCGGTTTTGGGATATGATTGGTCGATTAATAAAAAGATAAGGTTAAGCACGGAATTTTACTATCAGCATCTGTACGATATCCCGGGTGAGGAGGGATCCTCTTTTTCCCTAATCAATTACAAACAGGACTATCTGCTGCATAAGGCTATGGTCAATAACACGATAGGTAGAAACATGGGGGTTGATATCACGTTAGAACGTTTCCTGAACAACAACTACTACTATCTTTTGACGGCTTCCATTTTCGATTCTAAATATAAGGGTGGCGACAATAAGTGGCACAATACCCGTTATAATAGGAGTTACGCGTTCAATGCCCTGTATGGCAAGGAGTTCTTTTTTAAGGATAACAGTCGCTCTTTGGGATTGAATATACGTGCTAATTTCACCGGGGGAGAGTGCTATTCGCCCGTTTTGGAGGCAGAGAGCCACGCGGTTCGTCGTATCATAACCGATGAGGTGAATGCCTTTTCCAAACAGTTTGATCCTCTCCTGTATTTTGACGCGACAGTAACCTACAGGATCAATCATAGAAAATCTTCCAGCCATATTGCCCTGCAGGTGAAGAATATGCTTGGAGCGGCCCTTCACGGCTCGGTGTTCAGTTATAATCTTGTAACCAACGAGATAGAGCTGGTAAAGACGCGTGTCGTTATCCCGGTGTTGAGTTATAAGTATGAGTTTTAATCGTCAATATCGGCAACGTACAAATCGCGATAGATATCGAAGCGAGAGGAAAAACTTAGCGTCGTACCGACAATACCGGTATACGGTAAATAAATCCCGCGGAAACCCTGAAGCTGTTGGTCGGGGTGATGATTTGCTTGACCTCGGGCTTGCTGAACTTCTTGAGCGTCGCGGTTAGGAACAGGTGTAGGTTGTCATCTTTCATCGGGTAAAACTCCAGGCCACCCTGATAGTTCCACGAGGTGAGGCAGTTGCCGCTATCCACGTGGCTGTTCTTTTCATAAACCGAAAAGTTATTGTAAAAACACTTCAACAGGATATTCCATCGCGGTTGAAACCGGTAATTGAGTTCTCCCAACAGTGTGAAGTACTCCACGTTCTCGACCATGGCCCCGGGGGTGGCTGTAGCACCCCTGATCGCGCCCAGGTAATCAATATCGGAACGTTGATACAGGACATCGACGTAGATACGCCAGGTATCGGAACGCCATTTTTGTCCCCCGCTCAACATAAACAATGTCTTACCCTTCGCGGGTGAGGTAACGTTGGCCCCGTATCGAAGTTGCAGGGCGTTATCAAAGAAGTGGCTGTTCCAGCCAAGGGAGTAATACAGGGGAACGGTAGGGGCTTCTACTCGCATGACGTGCGACGTGCCAGAGCTTTCCACCGGTGTTCCGATGGCATCTTCCACCGTACCCCACCGGTTGTTGACTACCTGAAAGGTGAACTCCTGGTTTGGCCTGGGGGTGAACGCCACCTGTAACCCGTTAAGGTAGCAGTTAACAAGGTTGTTAATCCCGCTGTAGTCATACACCTCCACGGGGTACTTGTTGTATTCGAAGCCCCCTATCGTGAGGGCTTGCTTGCCGGCGGTTACCGAGAAGCGTTCGTTGAATCGGTACCTCAAGTAGGCGTAGTCGATGCTGTTGGGTAGGTTCTCCTTCGTGAAAATGGGCGATGCCTTGTTGAGTCGCTGCAGGTACTTGTACGACAGCTTGGGCGAAATTTCTCCCGCTACATCGACGATGACCTGATCGAACCGAAATCCCCCATCATCAAATTTTAAGGGCGATCCGACGAACTCGTTGTGGTATGCCGAACGCATATGGAGGGAGATGTTGACGGGTGACAACGAGCTGGTTTCACCGGCTGATAATGTAAGCAGCGACAAGCCCGCTTCACTAGTAGATTGTTCAAGTAGCAACGAGTTTTGTTCATCGACAGGTTGTGCCAGCACTGACGAACTCTGTGTATCGGCTGACCGTGCGAGCAGTAACGAGCCGTTGAGGCAACAGGAGAAACAGGCTAAGATGAGCAGGGTGAAAAGGGACTTAATATGATTCATAGCATTTGAGTTTTTAGCTTCACATCGTAATCACGTGATGGCTTTCAAGTTTGAGTCACCTAACTTCAAAAAGCAGGTTGTTTTTTAGCACTTTGTTTGCAAAATTAAAATAAAATTGCAATATTGCACAATTATTTGCAGAAGCTTTACCTCAAAAAGAAGAGAAACATGCGAAAAAGGAGAATAATACAGTCGTTGGCCTCGCTTTTCATCCTTGTCGCTGCCGGATGGATAGTGAGCTATTACATTAATACCGTGGGAAGTTTACGCGCGGAGAGCAAGCTTTCAGCACAGCAGGTGTCCGAGCCGTTCGTGCATCCCGACCTAACGTTCAACCTGTCGGATGAACCGTTCCCAGCCGAAGGGCAGTACTGTTTAGCCTGCCACCAGGGGATAGAACCGGCGCGACCCATCGGTTCCGAGATGATGCAGCAGATACTGCAGAAAGGGGAGGCGCTTGGCGATCCCAACGGCTGCGTTATCTGCCACGGTGGTACACCTACCGAGCTGGTCAACAAGGATAGGGCCCATAGCGGTGTTCCCAAAGGGAGCTTACTGACTTCGTTCACGCCCGTTCCCGCCGCATTGCAGGTGAATGAAAACACCTGCGCGCAGTGTCACGAGGATCACGCCTACAACGTGCGTCTCTCCATGATGAACAGTGACGCGGGAAAGATGAAGGCAATCTCATGGAGCTTTGGTATTGGCACCGAGAACTACGACCATGTTTACGCCAATAGCGACCTGAGCGATACCGATGGCTCAACCCCCCGATTTGGCACCCAACAGTACATCGATTACATGAAGGAGATGGCTGCCACCTTCCCGGGGCAGTTCCCCGCGGAGCTGAAGGAGATACCCTCCGTTTCGGCCGAAGAGATAAAGGCGCAACCCGAGCTGGCGGCGTTTACCTACTTGCGCAATTGCAACGCCTGTCACTTGAACAACAAGGGGCATCAGGATAGGGGGCATTACCGGGGCATGGGATGTGCCGCTTGCCATAACCTGTATAGCAACGAGGGCTTCTACGAGGGGGGCGACCCGGAAATCCCGAAAGATAAGCCGGGACACGTGCTGGTACACTCCATGCAGGGTACCAGGAAGTCGGCCATCCGCTTTAACGAGCATGAAATGAGCGGAGTGCAACTCAACACCTGCGCCGCTTGCCACGCGGCCGGTCGCCGGATAGGACACGCGTATCAAGGGTTGATGGCCCTGGATGATTCGTACAACCGGGGACCCTTTGACGAGAAGGGGCTGCCGCAGCAGAGCAACGCGGGTTACGTGTTTAAGTACATGGCGGGCGACGTGCACCGTCAGATAGAGAAGGACGGGGTGATGGTGCCGGGTCTGCTATGCCAGGATTGCCATACCACCAACTCCATGCACGGTAGCGGCAACATCGAGGCAACCACGCTGGCAGCTATCGAGATCGAGTGCGCCGATTGTCACGGTACGCCCACCCACTACCCATGGGAGCTGCCGCTGGGCTACGGCGATGAGTTCGGGAAAGAGCTCGACATGAAGCAGCCCAGGGGGGTAGCCGATGAGCCGCTGGAGGTGACCAAGAAGTTTGGCATCACCCACCCCAAAGAGGATGGCTACCTGCTGTCGGCACGGGGGAACCCGCTGGGGAACGTGGTGCGCAAGGGGGATCGGGTTATCGTCCACTCCGACGGGAGCATGCACGCGTTTGAACTTGTAACGCTAAAAGAGATCGCGAAGAGCAAGAGTTGGCAGAACCCGGACGATGCCGAAGTGGCCATGGTGGCTACCACTCATATCGATAAGATGGAGTGTTATACCTGTCACTCCACCTGGATGCCGCAATACTACGGCTACAAGTACGTGATCGACTACTCGAAATCATCTGTCGACTGGCTACGTTCGCCGCAACTCGTTAAATCGGACGGTACGACGGCCGATTATAACCAGAACTACGCCATGCAACCCGGGGCACCCACCTACGGCGACTATAGCCATATCCGCTGGGAGAACGCCCCGCTGGGTGTGAACGGCGAGGGGAGGGTATCCCCGCTGGTCGGCGTGATCCAGACGGTGAGTACCGTGATTGACGAGAAGGGTGAAACCGTGGTCTGGAACAACGTGGCCAAAACGGCGGCCGGCTATAACGCCATCGAGTTGGCACCGCTCAACCCGCACACCACCTCGCTGAAATCGAGGGAGTGCGTGGATTGCCACGGCAACCCCGTGGCAGCCGGGTACGGTATTGATGGCGGTATCTACGACGCGACGCCTGGAACGCCGCGGTATGCCGACGTGATCGATGCCAAGGGCAACAACGTCAGCCAATACACCCGAGCCCAAATAGCGGCCATCAGCGAGCTGCACGGCGACTTTATGCAGCTGCTCACGGTTCACGGGGAGCAACTGCAAACGATCGACACGCACTGGCCTACCTCAATGCCGCTCACGCAAGCGCAACGCGATCAACTGACCCGCAAAAACTCCTGCGTCGCCTGTCACCAGGATATCCCGAAAGGCACCATCCCGAACAGGATGCTGACCAAGGTAGCCCAAGTGGCCAAGCTCTCTTACAATACCCCCGAGAAGCATACCCGGTTGCTACACAGCAATAACCTGATGATCGCCTGGATAAAGGCGATAGGGGTCGTGCTGATCTTCGTGGCGGTCGCGCTGGTTATATGGGGAGTCGTAGAACGGAAAAGGCTGGCCCGTTTCTGCCAGAGACTGGTGAAGTTCCTGAAAGCCCCCGGTAAAGTGGATTGATTTGCTTGATCTCGTCGTACGAGTGGCGAAGTAATTGTAAAAAAGTTAATTTCGTTTTTACACGTGGATTAATGCGCTTGATGACTCATTACACAAGTTAATATTAAAGGGTTTGCGTCATTTTCGGTAAAATCTTCAGTCAGGAGTACATTTTTCACGTTAAAATCTTCAACCGAGAGTGCAGTTTTCACAAAAGAGGCTGCACTCTTTCTTTTTATAGAGATAAGCTTGTAAGAGAGAAACAGGCCCAGAAACAGATACCAATCCAAAACGTGAAAACAGACTCATCGGGTAAGTACAACACAATCCATCAAGCCTTCTTATAGCATGGAAGTATGTGGGATGGGAAAAGGCGTGTTTGGGTAAATGGTACCGGATGGCTTCAAATGTTGCGGAGGTAAGACTCGAACTTACGACCTTTGGGTTATGAGCCCAACGAGCTACCAACTGCTCCACTCCGCGATCTATTTCCCTGTGAAATGGGACTGCAAAGATAGCATTTTATTTTGAGATATCAAAATGTCGCCCAATCTTTTTTATTTGTACCCGAAAAACCCTATTTTTGGGGAAAAATATGCAGCTTATGTCAGACAGTATTGTACTTATACCCACGTATAACGAGAAGGAGAACATCGAAAGCATTATCCGGGCGGTGTTTAACCTGGAGAAAAAGTTTCACATCCTGGTCATTGACGATGGCTCGCCCGATGGCACGGCCGATATCGTGAAGCGATTGATGGATAGTGAGTTCAAGGATAGGTTGTTTATCGAGGAGAGAGCGGGTAAGCTGGGGTTGGGAACGGCTTACATCCACGGTTTTAAATGGGCGTTGAAACGTCCGTACGACTATATCTTCGAGATGGATGCCGATTTCTCTCATGATCCCAACGACCTGCCACGGCTCTATGCCGCTTGCCACGACGAGGGGTACGACGTGGCGGTGGGTTCCCGCTACTGCTCGGGCGTGAACGTGGTCAATTGGCCGATGGGCCGCGTGCTGATGTCCTACTTCGCGTCGAAGTACGTGCGCTTCATCACCCGTTTCAAGGTGCGGGATACCACGGCCGGCTTTGTTTGCTACCGACGAAAAGTGCTGGAGACCATCGATTTGGACAAGATCAAGTTCAAAGGGTACGCCTTCCAGATAGAGATGAAGTACACGGCCCACGTGCTGGGGTTCAAGATCAAGGAGGTGTCGGTCATCTTCGTGAATCGGCGATTAGGCACCTCGAAAATGAATACCAGCATCTTCGGGGAGGCGTTCTTCGGGGTTATCGACCTCCGCTGGCGGAAGTTGACCGGCAAAATTCAACCGCGTGCTAATTGACGGTATGTTCGGTTGGTCATGTAGACAATGTTTAAGTGCTTAGAGCCAACGAAACAAACCGGTTGTCGCGTATATTAACCATAGAAAGGTGGTCATGACGCTAATCCATAGGGCCACGGTGGTAAACGAAGGGGAGACCTACGAGGGATCCCTGCTGTTGAAGGGACAAAAGATAGACCGCGTGATTCGGGGTGAGGTGCCGGAAGCGGTTTTCAGGCAGTGCCGACGGGTGATCGACGCACGTGGGCTTTGGCTGTTGCCCGGTATTATCGACGACCATGTGCATTTCCGTGAGCCAGGGTTAACGCGTAAGGGCGATATGTTTACCGAGAGCCGGGCAGCGGTGGCCGGCGGGGTAACTTCCTGCATGGAGATGCCCAACACCGTGCCGCAAACGACCACCATCGAGGCGTTGGAGCAAAAGTTCGAACGGGCCGCTTCCCAATCGATGGTCAACTACTCGTTTTACCT
>DUPB01000187.1 GCA_012838585.1 Bacteroidales bacterium | reverse complement strand
AGGTTGTTCACGAACAGCTGTAGCTGGAAGGTCCCCAGTGATTTTGTCGTAAACGTGTAGCCTGCCGAGAGGTTGACGATGAAGTAGGCGTCAATCGATTTCACTTTGTCGCCGCTGTTGTCCAAGAATTGCTTGCTCACCTGTTTGCCCGCCAGGTTCAGGTAGAGGGCTCCCGTGGGCTGGTAGGTGACCCCCATCGCGCTTACCAAGCTGGGTGAGTAGGAGATAGGGGTGGTGCCGTAATACTGCGACAGCTGTTCGTGCGTGTTGGAGGGATCGTTACCGACGTGTACCGGGTTGTAATCGCTATCGTACAGGTCGAAGTAGGCGGTGTAGCCTTTAATCCTGTTCCGGCTAAAGGTGGCGTTCGCGTCGATGCGCACCCGCTCTGCCCAAAGCGGGACGGAGGCTTCAATCTCTATTCCCGCGCGGTAGCTCTCCTTCACGTTCTCCATCAGCTTGTACCCGTTGTCGTTCAGCTTCCCGGTCTGTACCATCTGGTCGTGGTAGTCCATGTAGTACAGGTTCACGCTCAGCCGTTCGCCTCCCGTGCCCTCGTGATGATATCCCAGCTCGTAGTCGACCATCCGCTCCGGTTGGATAGGGTTCGCGGCATTTCCCTTGAGCCCATCTTTCAAATCGGACCTTAGTGGCTCCCGTTGGCCTATCGACACCGAAAGGTAAAAGCGGTCGCGGTCGTTTAACCGGTAAGAGGCTCCTGCCTTGGGGTTCAGGAAGTCGTACTTGAAGTGGCCCGTCAGATTCATCAGGTCATCATCTATCCCGCTAAAGCGATAGCCGATATGCCGGTACTGAAGGTCGCCGAAGAGTGACAGCCTCTCGTTTGGCTGATACTCCACTTTGCTGAAGAGGTTCGTCTCCCTCTTTTTACCCACGTTGCGGTACCACTCGTGATGTAAGGGGATGGCGTGGTTATGTTTTACCCAGGGGAGTCGCCCGAAGTGATCCCCATCGTAGTAGCTATGCATACTCCCGAAGGTGAGTTGCCAGGCTTCACGGTGATAGGTAACCCCAGCGTTGGCCACGTAAAAGTCGTTCCACATCGACTTCCGCCGGATAAAGTCGCTTCGGGTGTAGGTGTAGTCGCCGATGGTTTGCGGCTCCAGCCCGAAATCGGAGTACTTGCGGTTCTGCCGGTAGTTTTCGTAATAGCCGTAGCCGTGGTTGTAGCAGAGCCCGGCGTTTAGCACCAGCCCGCGGTTCAACTCACGACTAAGGTTCAGCTGCACGATGTGCGACCAGTAGTTGTCGGTCTCGTTATCATAGTAAAATCGGTTGCCCGCGTCATCGTAGTACTCCCCCGCGGGATTGTAACGGCGTCCATACTCTTCGTCCTCCATCTGCTTGAGTGACACTCCTTCCCAGGTGATACCGGTCTGTTGCACCCCGTTCAGGTAGACCAACCGGATCAGTTGTCGGTCGGTGTAGTGCGACAGGGCCGCGTAGAGGTTGCTATGGTCCACTTTCCCGTTCCGCACGTAACCGTTGCCTAGCATCCGCGAGAAACGAACATCCAGCGAGAGACCATTCCGGAGGATGCCGCTTCCCGCGGCGATGTTAGATAGGAACGTGCCGTAGCTACCAACGGCCGTCGATGCTTCCCCGTAGGCCTCGGGACGCCCCCCCGCGGTTTGTAGCGAGATAGACGCGCCGAAGGCACCTGCCCCGTTGGTGGAGGTGCCTACGCCACGCTGAATTTGCATGCTTTGCAGCGAGCTGGAGAGGTCCGGCAGGTTCACCCAGAACAGCTCTTGCGACTCGGGGTTGTTTAGTGGCATCCCGTTGAGCGTGACGTTTACGCGGGTGGCGTCCGTTCCCCGGATCCGCAAGGAGGTGTTACCCACTCCCAGCCCGTCTTCCGTGAAGGCCACGACCGACGGGTAGCTCTGCAATGTGACGGGAATAGACCGCGCCGCGCTTTGTCTCTTGATGTCCAGTATGTTAATATTGGAGTAGGCCACCGGTGTCTGCTGGCCGGCGCGTGTGCTGGAGACCACCACCTCCTCGAGGCGGATATGGCTGAGGCTGTCGGTGGATTCAACTTCAGGTTGAGCGTGGACAAGGCTGTCGATAGATTTAACCTCAGCTTGCGTGTGACTAAGACTCTCTTTCGCTATCGCTTGATAGCTCAATGCCGGCAACGCTGCCAGCAGTAAAAAAACCTTTTTCATTTACATGCATTTTGTGATGGGCCGCGCCATGAGCGCTGTCCACCGGTTGTTCGTAAAATAAAAAAGGGGATTAAATAAGATGTATACCAGAAAATGCAACTGGTTCGCGCATTTTCATTCCCTCCGCCGGCATTACCCGGATCAGGTTGTTATGGGTATGATCTCAGCCCGTGATTATAGGGCACCCCTGTTCTCAGAAAGAACAAAGATACATCTTTTTTGTTTAATTGTCTTCCCCCGCGGTGTTTTTCATGATTGTTTTTGACTATAAATATTCTAAAACAAAACACCCGGGCGTTGCACTTCTAAGTTGAACTTAGGTTGTTTCGTGGGAATATTTTGACACGAAACAGTATTTTTCCGCATTAAATGCATTCCTATTTGGATTTTTACTAATTTCGTGGGATATTACGGAAAGGTTCACCTGCAAGAAAGGTGGATGGTAATAGAGTGAACGCTAAACAGGAGGATGTTATAAAGGGCAAGGAATAGATGCTTGACGAAAAGAGACTGATCGAAGAAGAGCGGATGATCGAGGAGGAGTTCCAGGGGTTGCTGAACGACTACCTCAACTCCAACCACCGGAAGAAGGTGGACATCATCACCCGCGCTTTCAACATGGCGAGGGAGGCGCACAAGGGGGCGCGTCGCCGGTCGGGTGAACCCTATATCATGCACCCGCTGGCGGTGGCCCGCATCGTCTCGCGCGAGATGGGGTTGGGTTCTACCTCCATCTCAGCCGCCTTGTTACACGATGTGGTGGAGGATACCGACTACACCGTGGAGGATATCCGTGCCCTGTTTGGTCCTAAGATCGCGCAAATCGTGGACGGGTTGACTAAGATATCGAGCGGCATGTTCGGCGAGGACGTTTCCGCGCAAGCGGAGAACTTCCGCAAGCTACTGCTGACTATGTCCGATGATATCCGGGTGATACTGATAAAGATAGCTGATCGCCTGCACAACATGCGCACCCTCTCTTCATTGAGCCCGGCGAAGCAGTATAAGATCACGGGAGAGACCCTCTACATCTACGCTCCCCTGGCACACCGCCTGGGCCTCTTCGCCATCAAGACCGAGCTGGAAGAGCTCTGCTTCAAGTACGAGCAGCCCGACGCGTATGCCGACCTTACGCGAAAAATCAAGGAGAGTGCACCGGAGCGAAACAAGGTGTACGAGAATTTCGCCGTCCCTGTCGTGAAGTCGCTCGACAAGATGGGTATCGATTACGAGATGCGTGCCCGCGTGAAGTCAGTCTACTCCATATGGAACAAGATGCAGTCCAAGGGGATCGAGTTTCACGAGGTATACGACCTGTTCGCCGTGCGTATCATTTTCGAGATCTACCCCGGCATGGATGAGAAGAAGCAGTGCTGGGACATCTATTCCGCCATTACCGATATCTACAAGCTCAGGCCCGACCGGATACGCGACTGGGTGAGCCACCCCAAGGCCAACGGCTACCAGGCGCTCCACCTCACGGTGATGGGGCCTGATGGTAAATGGATCGAGATACAGATTCGCAGTCGACGCATGGATGATATCGCCGAGAAAGGGTTCGCCGCGCATTGGAGGTACAAGGAGAGCCGCGTTGAAGAGGATAACGAGTTGGACAAGTGGTTGAAGACCATTCAGGAGGTGTTGGCCAACCCCAACCCCAACGCGATTGACTTCCTCGATACGGTTAAGATGAACCTCTTCTCGTCGGAAATTTTCGTCTTCACGCCCAAGGGGGAGATAAAAACGCTTCCCCAGGGGGCTACCGCGCTCGACTTCGCGTATACCATCCACACCCGGGTGGGCGATCAATGCTTGGGTGCCAAGGTGAACCACAAGCTAGTACCGTTGAGTCACAAGTTACGAAGTGGTGATCAGGTGGAGATACTTACCTCGCAGTCGGTACAGCCCCAGCCGGAGTGGATTAACTACGTGGGTACCGCGAAGGCCAGGACCAAGATCGAGGCGTCGTTGCGACGTCAACGCCGGAGAATAGGGGAGAAGGGGAAGAAGATGCTCGAGGAGCTGTTCGATAACGAGCCGATCGACAACGCTGTCTTTAACAGGATCCTCCATATCTATAAGGCCGAAAATAAGGAGGACCTCTACTTCCTTATCGGGAATAACGAGGTTGCCTTGCCCGAGACACGAGAGGGCTTTAGGAAGATGAGTCCCCCTGCTCCCGAAAAGCAGGATAACCTGTTTATGCGGTATGTGAAACAGGCCATGAACGCGATTATGAAATCACCTGAGCCCAAAGTCGCTAACGTTGTCGAGGTGGAACCAAAATCCAAGGTCGCTTCGATGGATCCCGCCAATCCCAAGGTGGACCGGAAAGCGGTTTACCAGCTCACCGAGGTTAAACTACGGAAAAACTTTATCGTACCCACGTGCTGCAACCCGCTCCCCGGCGATGACGTGTTTGGCTACATTACCGAGAAGGAGGAGGTGGAGGTACATAAGCTGGCCTGCCAGACCGGGGTGAAGCTGAAATCTAATTTCGGCAACCGGATCATCGAGGTGGCGTGGGGTGATTATCGGCAGTACTCTTTTATGGCATCAATCGTGTTTACCGGTATCGACCGCGCCGGTATTCTCAGCAACATACTTGCCAAGTTAACCGAGGGGGTCTCGGTGAATATTCAAGGTGTGAACGTGGAATCTAAGGATGGTATCTTCGAAGGGGTGTTTAACCTGCAGGTGCATAGCGCTGAAGAGGTGAATGAACTCTGCGCTAAGATAGCAAAAGTGGACGGTGTTACCACCGTCCACCGTTCCCATGTGTAGGGTACTCGTGAAAGGATACCCGTGTAGGCTGAATCCCGAGGCGCTATTTTCTGCCTCTTTTCCCGAATATCCGGGCGGTAGCCTGTCGTGTGACGTACGCGAAGAGGGCGGGCTTGGTTATTTTCCAAGCGATGGAGCCGATGAGCGGTAGGTTCGACACGATGAGGTTTACCGCGGCGTTGTTTAACCAAGAACGCGAACGCCGGGTCATGTAGGGGGGGATATGGGGTCCATCAGCCGTGAGGTTGTCGAGCGTTTCGGAAAATTTTGTCTTGATGGAAGAGGAAACCCCTTTGGTAAGCATCGTTCCCCAGTTATCGCTTAAGTATTGCAACTGGTAGGAGAGACGCTGGCTGGAGATCATGCGCTGTTCGTTCAGCCGCTTTTTCTCCAGTTGAAGTTCTTCTAACGGGGTTAACTTGTACCTGTTCATTTATCGTTTGTTTTTATCATCCTTATCCTCGTTCTTCATTAGGAAGCGCACCACTCTATTGGTACACCGTTTCTTGAGCGGTCTTCTCATCATTAGTAGGATAAGGAGTACCACAAGGGCAAAGGCCGCGACAACGGCAAACCCCATCCATGCACTTTGAAAAAGCTCACCCAAGTAAAGTGCGGCGCCAATGAGAACGAACGAGAAAATAACCAGGGCTACTCCCGAGAGGATCAACCCGTACGAGATAATCGAGGAGGCCTTGCTAATCTTCTCGTAAAACTCTAGCTTTCCGAGTTCAAGAGTGCTGGTGATGTAGTTGGCTATATCTCCCCTGAACTCCTCGAACCACGTACTTACCTTTTTCTCTTCCATTGTTTTTGTTTTGCTGCTTAACCTGCCTGTTACTGCTTTGCCAACTCTTTCTTGGCTACTTCGGCGATATCGTTGATATCCTCCTTGAGGTCTTCCACTTCGCTTTTCCCGCGATACACTGCGGCCTTCACGTTGGCTTTCACCTTGTCTGCCCACTCGTTGGCTTGCTCGAACCACTCTTCTCGTTTGTCGGACCCCATGATGTAGCCTACCGCGGCACCCAACGCGATGCCAATTCCTAATCCCAGTAATAATTTTGCTTCTGATTTCATACGATTTTTTTATTTTATTAAAGAATTACTATTTGTCATTACCCATATACGATAAAACGTTTTATTCCTGAAATTGTTTTGTATCGCCCCGCATTACTTGATTTTCACAAGTAACCGATTCCCCCAGTAATGTGGCTGGCGTGCATCCGGTGACCCTCACCTTCACATATTGCCCCACGCGGTGGTTTTGCTTGTCGAAGACGATTACCTTGTTCTGCTCGTTGCGCCCGAAAAGCTGCTCGTCTGATCTCTTGGAGGTACCTTCCACGAGGACCACGAACTCCTTTCCCACGTCTCGCTTGTTGCTTTGGCGTGAGAGTTCCAGCTGTAGATCGATGATTTCTTGCAACCTTTTGATCTTTACCTCTTCCGGCACGTTGTCTTCCAGCCTTTTGGCCGCGAGTGTCCCCGGTCTCTCCGAGTACTTGAACATGAAGGCCGAGTCGAACCCCACCTCACGCATCAGCGAGAGGGTCTCCTGGTGATCTTCCTCCGTCTCGGAATGGAAGCCACACATGATGTCGGTCGATAGACCGCAGTTGGGGATTATCCGTTTGATGGCGGCGATTCGATCCAGGTACTTCTCCCTGTCGTATTTCCGGTTCATCAGCTTCAACATGCGTGAGCTGCCCGACTGTACCGGCAGGTGAATGAAGTTGCACAGGTTGTCGTGTCGGGCGATGACCTCCAGCGTTTCGTCCGTCATATCCTTGGGATGGGAGGTGGTAAAACGGATCCGCGTATCGGGTGCCACCTCGGCCACCATGACCAACAGGGCGGGGAAGTCGATGGTACGACCAACTTGCACGGCTGCTTTTTGCCCGTTTGCCTCTTCCTTGTCACCCTCTTGGTAACGGTAAGAGTTCACGTTTTGCCCCAGCAGGGTGACCTCTTTGAACCCCTTTTCCCGGAGATCGCTCAGCTCGTTGAGGATGCTCTCCGGTGCTCGGCTGCGTTCCCGGCCGCGCACGTAGGGAACGATACAATAGGTGCAAAAGTTATCGCATCCCCGCGTGATGGAGATGAACCCCGAGACGGGGTTGCCCGCGATCCTCCGCGGGATTACATCCCTGTAAGTTTCCGTGGTAGATAGCTCAATGTTAATCGCCTTCTCGCCCCTCTCTACAGCTCCCACCAGGTTGGGCAGGTCGAGGTATGCATCGGGACCCGCCACCAGGTCAACGCCATGTTGCTCAATCAGCTTTCGTTGTACCCGTTCGGCCATACAGCCCAGTACCCCAATAACCTGGGGAGCTTTTCGTTTTCGCCTAAGCGAGTTGAAGTACTCCAGCCGCTGAATTACCCTGATCTCGGCAGCCTCGCGGATGGAGCAGGTGTTCACGAATATGGCATCGGCATCGCGGTAGCTGCTTGTCAATCCGTATCCTTTCATCTCCATGATGGCAGCAACCACCTCAGAATCAGCCACATTCATCTGGCACCCGTACGTCTCGATATAGAGTTTCTTATCTTTCAATGCTTTATTATTCATCGCTTTCTTACTGCAAATGGCGCTTTCCGTGGACGGGAAAGTTAAAATTACAATTATCCAGGTAAAAAAGTTGCAAATCAGCCTTTTTTTTGCTACATTTGCGCCGAGGAAAAATAAATTTTTTTCATAGTTAAGGTTTTGGTTAATGTTCGAGAGTAGCTGTGAAGTTGCTCTCGAAATTTTTATACCCCAAATACCTGTTAATCCGCGAAAAATCGTTACTTTTGCCTCACGATTCCTGGCCAATCGCTTGCCCGCGGGTAAAGCGGAATCACCGATGGCTTGTCTGGATTCCTTATTGGACGTGCAAAATTAATCAAAATATGGACTTCGGAGACATTATTTACTTCCTTTTGCTGATTGCCTTTATGGTATTGGGCTTTTTTAGTGATGCCCGTAAAAGGAAAAAAAAGGAGGAGGAGTTGAAAAGAAGGGGACCCGTTCCGCTCCCGAGTGAGCAAATGGAGGATGATTACCTGCCCCCGCCATCACCCATGCTACCCCCGATTAGGGAGTTCCACTCCACCTTGAGCCCGTCTGACTTCTCGAAATACGGCTCTGAGGCTACCTCGAGTTACGACTACAATTCTTTCGATAACACGCGGTCAAGCTTATCTGACGCGAGTTTTTCACATCTCGCCGGTTCCTCCTATATTCCCGACTCTCCCACTCTTCCAGATTCCCCGGAGATGCCCGTTGAGTCACGTAGCCGAAGGACCTCCGATGGCAAGAACCGGGGGGACGTTCATCCTTTGGTGGCTGAACTGCATGGAGAGAATGCTTCCAACGAGTTGCGAAAAGGGATTATCTACAGTGAGCTGTTGAACCGACGGTATTGACGCGGTGTCATTGGTTATGACCGGACTTTCAGATATTATTAGACATTTAGGTTATCATTCCTTATCACGTGATATTCACGGGAAATAAATATGCATAAAACAAATCCATAAAAGTATAAACTATAGACATGGCATTACAATTTATCAGCGCTGAAGAGGCAGCATCGTTAGTCAAACATAACGATAACGTGGGTTTCAGCGGGTTTACTCATGCCGGTAGCCCCAAGGTGGTGCCGGTGGAGATAGCCAAGCGGGCGGAAACAGAGCACGCGAAAGGCAATCCGTTTAAAATAGGGGTTTTCACCGGGGCTTCCACGGGTGATTCCATTGATGGTGCACTCACCCGGGCGAAAGCGATCAAGTTTCGCACCCCCTATCAAACCAACCCCTGCACGAGGGAGGCACTTAACAACGGTGAGTTCGCCTTCGTTGACCTTCACCTGTCTCAGTTGGCACAGGAGATCCGGTATGGCTTCTACGGGAAAATCAACGTGGCTATCGTGGAGGCATGCGACGTAACCGAAGACGGTGAAATCGTGCCCACCACGGGGGTGGGCATTACCCCCACCATCTGCCGCCTGGCCGATATCGTTATCGTGGAGCTGAACAAGAAGGCGCCCCCCAAGCTAAGGGGTATTCACGATATCTACGAATTGCAAGACCCCCCCAGGCGACGCGAGATACCTATCTACGAGATACAAAACAGGGTGGGGCTTCAGTATGTGAAAGTGGATCCCAACAAGATACGCGTGGTAGAAACCGAGCGGGATGGCGAGGGGAGCGGATTTGCCCCGGTGGATGAGTTGACTGCCCGTATTGGAGAAAACGTGGCCAACTTTTTTGTGGGTGAGATAAACGCGAAACGCATTCCACATCATTTTCTCCCGATACAGTCGGGCGTCGGGAACATCGCGAACGCGGTGTTGTCGGCCATGGGTGATCATCCCGATATCCCCCGCTTTGAGGTCTATACTGAAGTCATTCAAGACGCGGTGATCGATATGATGCAAAAAGGAAATATCTCCTTCGCGAGCGGTTGTTCGCTCACCGTGAGTAACGAGGTGCTTCAAAAGTTTTACGATGATCTTGATTTCTTTAAGAAGAAGCTGGTGTTGCGTCCCTCTGAAATCTCGAACAACCCCGGTCTGGTGCGCAGGCTGGGCATCATCTCCCTGAATACGGCCATCGAGGTGGATCTCTTCGGCAGTGTCAATTCCACCCACGTGAACGGGACGAAGATGATGAACGGGGTTGGTGGCTCGGGCGACTTTACCCGCAACGCCTACCTATCGGTATTCCTAACACCCTCTACGGCTAAGAACGGGGCTATCAGCTGCATCGTCCCCAAGGTGACCCACGAGGACCATACCGAGCACTCGGTGAAGGTCGTGGTTACCGAGTATGGCGTGGCCGACCTCCGGGGGAAAGACCCGAGGAGCCGGGCCATCGAGATCATCGAAAAGTGCGCGCATCCCGACTATCGCCCGTTGCTGCATGAATACCTCAATCGCGGTGTGAAGGGGCATATTCCGCAAGATTTCTACGCTTGCTTCGCGTTCCATCATGCATTGAAGGAGACAGGTAGCATGCTCAACGCCGACTTCTCGAAGTACCCGAAGATGTGATGTTGAATTTCAGCTTTCACGTGTAGTACCCCGAACGGTGTTTTTCCCGGGGCATCCAGGCTCCTTGGGTGTATGATTTTTAAAAGTTTTTCGATGAAACCTGTTTATTCTTTTACCATTGTATTGCTGGCTAGCCTGCTGGCCCCATCTCTCTTTGGGCAGAAAGTGACCATCCCGATAACAACGGCAAACATGGCAACGGTGTTGCAAATAGATCACAACCAGCGCTTGAAGATCATTTACACCGGCAAGTCACTATCCCGTTTATCGGAGTACGAGCAGTCGGGTGGGGTGATTAACCTTCGTTCCGAAGGAGCCAGCTCCAACAACAACGCTTACGCGGTTGCCGGCATCGACAATAATTTTGTTGAGCCTGCCATCGCGGTGGTGCATGCAGATGGCAACAACTCGTTGGACTTGAGGTATGAGTCGCATGAGGTTTTGGAGACCCCAGATGGTGCCACGGTGACGAAGGTGGCCCTAAAAGACCCGGTATACCCCTTTTTCGTGGATCTCTATTATAAAGCTTGGAGAGAGAAGGATGTGGTGGAGCAGTGGAGCGTGATCAGGCACAATGAGGAGGGAGAGGTGGTGCTGCACAAGTACGCCTCGGCCAACCTTTACCTCTACAATAAAGAGTACCTGCTCACCAGCTATAACGGGGCGTGGGCAAGGGAGATGCAACCCGCGGAGACACCCCTGCGTCAAGGGATGCATACGATCGAGAGCCGACTGGGTACAAGGGAACACCTGCTTACTTCCCCCAACTTCACGCTGGCGCTGGATGGGCAGGCAACCGAGACGACCGGCACCGTGATGATGGGACAGCTGGCCTGGAATGGAAATTTCGCGCTGCAGTTCGAGACGGATGTCTATAAAAACTTACATATCGTTGCCGGGATTAACCCCTATCAATCCGCTTATCACCTCAAACCCAACGTCTCGTTTGAAACGCCACGCTTTGTCTACACCCTCTCTTTTGAAGGGAAAGGGAAAGCGAGCCGTAACTTGCATGGCTGGTTGAGGGATCATACCTTGTTGGATGGGCACGGGGAGCGGTTAACGCTGCTCAACAACTGGGAGGCCACCTACTTCGACTTTAATCAAGGCCGACTGGTCAGCCTCTTTGAAGGGGCCAAAGAGCTTGGCGTGGATCTGTTCCTGTTAGACGATGGCTGGTTTGCCAATAAATACCCCCGAAACCGGGATAACGCGGGTTTAGGGGATTGGGAGGTGAACCGGGCGAAACTACCCGATGGTGTTCCCTTCCTGGTGCGTGAAGCCGAGAAGCAGGGTGTCAAGTTCGGGATATGGATTGAACCCGAGATGGTGAATCCCAAAAGCGAGCTGTATGAAAACCACCCCGACTGGGTGATTAAACAGGAGCAGAGGCCGGAGATCTACTTCCGGAATCAGCTGGTACTCGATTTAACCAACCCGGAGGTGCAAGATTTCGTGTTTGGCGTGGTGGACGACCTGCTTACCGAGAACCCCACGTTGGCATTCATGAAGTGGGATTGCAACGCCCCCATTTTCAATGGCCACTCGAGCTACCTGGAACGAGAAAACATCCCGCAATCCCACCTGTACGTGGAGTACTCCAGGGGGTTGCAGAACGTGCTAAAGCGGATTCGGGAAAAATACCCCAAGGTTCCCATGATGCTCTGCTCCGGGGGAGGGGGACGTTCGGATTACAACCTGTTGCGCTATTTCACCGAGTTTTGGCTGAGTGATAACACCGACCCGCTGGAGCGGATATTCATGCAGTGGGACTACTCCTATTACTACCCCGCTATTACCATGTGTAGCCACGTGACCAACTGGAGCAACAGGCCGCTCAAGTACCGCGTGGATGTGGCATCAATGGGTAAAATGGGGTTCGATATTCGCACGAACGAGCTCAGTGAAAGGGATATGTCGTTTGCCAAGCAGGCGGTGCAAAATTACCACGACTATAAAGGGATCGTGTGGCACGGTGACCTGTACCGGCTGGCAAGCCCGTACGAACAGGACATCGCATCACTGATCTACGTGAACGAGGCGAAAACCGAAGGGGTCATGTTCAACTACCTCACCAACTGGCGCTACCTGGCTGAACCCTCTCTTCGCCCGGTTAAGTTACAGGGATTGGACAGCGATAAGCTGTACCGGTTGACGGAAATCAACCTCTACGAAGGCGCCAACACGCCCATTAACGGTCAAAAAACATATAGCGGTGAGTTCTTGATGAACGTGGGCTTCAACCCCTTGGTGTCCAGCTCAAGAAGTAGCGTGGTAATCAAGGTGGAGGTCGTGGAGTAGCATGTGGATGGCACGATGAAGTCGGGCGTGAAAATAACTATCTATAATAAATCAATCGTATGAAAAAATCATGTTACCTGTTGTTGGCTTGCCTGTTCGTGGGCATGAGCGCGTGCATCTCTCTTGATATTGATGTGGAACTGGAGACTGTTAAAGACCTGGTTCTTTCGGTAGGGAATAACGGGCATGTCAGCACGGACGGGTTAAGCTATGAGTTTGAGGTGCTGGATGGAAACGGCTTCGCTAAATATCCGCACCTCTAACGAATCCCTTACGCGAGTGGGTTACGGCGTTTCATTGGAAGAGGGCGACTCTTGCGTGATGGACAACATCTCCTTTGGTGCTGGGCAGTATAGTGCCACGTTGTGGGAGGGGAGCTCCGCCGAGGTAACGGTGACGCCGGACGACCGGGTACGCGTAAAGTCGCTCAAGCCAGGCAACTCCTATTACAAGCTCACCGACTGGCGCGGTACTTCCGTCCTGTTGGAGGTGTACTCCTGCGCGTCTTACACGTTGACCTCCGATTTCCTCTCCATCGATTCGGAGAGGGATCAGGTTACCCATATCGCTTTGAAGTATGGTGAGGGCGGCTGGAAACTGCTTGCCAACGCGTACGACGAGCGCTTCATCGACCTGCTTGCCGTGCACACGATGGGCAACGTGAAGGAGAATTGCGACAGTCTCCAGATTAACGCCGCGAAGAACGCGGTGGCAGGCAAGACCGATATCGTGTTGATAGATAAGGCGGGAAACGTGGCCGTTATTCACCTCTGGATAAGGTAGGGAATGTAGGCAAGGCTTTACGCGAGCAGGAAGCTCAAGTCGTCTTCGATGGTCAGCTCTTTTGGCTCTTGACCATACTTGAATAGCCGTGCGGGGCGGTTCCCCAAAAGCGATAGCTCATCGCCCTCCCGCAGGAGCAGGCTACCTTCCCGTAGGCCCACGACATACACCTCCCGGTTCACCTCGATAAACTCGTTGATGCGCATCTCCCGGGTTTCGCCCCCGTGGTTGGCGGGGTGGTGGTCCAGGTAGTGGGGGTTGATTTGGAAGGGGATCAGCTTCAACGTTTTGAACTTGATGGGCTCGGTAATCGGCATATCGTTGGTTGTCTTCAACGTGGGACAAGCGATGTTCGATCCGGCGCTCCACCCAATGTAGGGCGTTCCTGCTTTCACCCGCTTACGGATTACTTTCATCAATCCCTTCTCCCAGAGCATATCGACGAGCTGCCAGGTGTTGCCCCCGCCCACGACGATGGCATCGGCGTGCTCGATGGCCTCTACCGGGTTGATGAAACGGTGGATACCGGTAACGTGGTGACCGATTTCGGTGAAACGGGCGTTAACTTTCTCTTCGTATTCGTCGAACGAAAAGGTGACGGCCGCGTAGGGGATGAAGAGGGCGTTTTTAGCTTTATCACCCAAAAAGTCTTGGATATAGGGCATCGGGTACTCCAGGTACCCTTCGCCCGGGTTCGTGGAATTGCTAATCAGTAAAAGTTTCATCGCGTCTGTTTTTTTAGTATATTGGTATAATGCAAAAATAGTCAAATAAAACGACAAAAATAAACCATTGAACAATGGAAACAACGATACGAGCTATACGAACCGATTTGCGGTTGTCGATGAACGGGCCGGTAGCCGCCGGTATGCGTAAGATGGGGGTAAGTTACCGCCTCATCTTTGGCGTCGATTTGCCACGGCTTCAGGAGATTTCTCGTAAATATGAGCCCGGTGCAGCGTTGGCGGAACGGCTATGGAGCGAGGATGCACGTGAGCTGAAAATTTTGGCTACCCTGCTCTATCCCCCCGGGGAGATGAACGTGGAGGCGGCTAACCGGTGGGTGGAGCAGATTGACAACCAGGAGCTTCGGGAGCAGGTTTGTAAAAACCTGTTTGAGAAACTTCCCTTTGCCAACGAAGCAGTAGAGAATTGGTCAGCCTGTGAGGAAAACGGGATACGTGCCACCGGGTATTGGTTGTTCGCCCGTCTCTGTATCAGCGGGTCAGCTCTTGTAGATAAAGTTGATTCTGTACAGGTATTGCAGTGTGCTGTAGCCGACCTGAAAGCGGATTCCCCGATGCTGTACCAGTCGGCCCTGGGTGCGTTGCGGTTCTTTGGCCGAACCAGCCGGCAACGGTCGGAGCGGGTGCTGTGGGAGGTGTCGTCGTTCGAATCTTCGTCATGTTCGAGGGAGAGGGAGATGTTCGATCAACTCAAGTGTGAGTTTGATTACTCGTGGTGATAGGGCTCGTTATTCAAGATGGTTAGCGCCCGGTATAGCTGTTCCGTGAAGATCATCCGCACCATCTGGTGGGTAAAGGTCATGGGGGATAGGGAAAGCTTCTCGTGGGCGCGGTCATACAGCTCCTTCGAAAAACCGTATGGGCCTCCCACGATGAAGACCAGTCGCTTGGGGACGGAGTGCATCCGCTTTTGCAGGTAGCGCGCGAAACCGGGGGAGTCGAACTGCTTCCCATTCTCGTCCAGCAGCACCACGCGGTCGGTCGGCTGCAGGAACGCGAGCAGGTTTTGCCCCTCTCGCTCTTTCAGCTCGGTAAGGGATAGTCCCTTCCGGTTTTTCACGTCGGCCACGAATGCCGTTTCGAAGGGGAGGTAAAAATTGATCCTCTTCTCGTACTCTTCGATGATGCGAGAGAAAAGATCGTTGTCGGTCTTCCCGACGGAAAGCAGCGTCACCTTCATTTCTGAAAACTATT
>DUPB01000186.1 GCA_012838585.1 Bacteroidales bacterium | reverse complement strand
TTAATCATGTTCTTGTGTGAAAACTATTCCGTTAAGCCAAATGAGCATTGGACAAGTTCACTTGGACAAGGCCATGGCGAGGAATAGTCTAATGTTAATGAACAGTTTTCATGCTCGTTTCATACGATTATTTTATTTTTTTATTTCAGTATAAAGGAAGCCTTAGCCTATTCTCCAATCGCCTTAGCCCTATCCCAATAATAGTTAAAGGCCACCTTCAACAGGGAGTACAACTCTTGATGCTCGATGACCAGCGCGGTAAGATTAGGACCCGTTACGATGGGGTCTTTCAGGTTAATCATCGTTAACCGACGATCGAACAGGGACATTTTCACGGGTAAGCTGTCAATAACACGCGATTCAACCCCTACCTCCATGTTCTTTTTATGCGCGTACCGCAACCACTCGCTGTCAATCTCGCTATATTCGTAGATAACCCTCAATCTTACACCCTTACGCACGAGCTCTTCTGTCCACTCAGCCTCCAAGTCGAACTCCTCAGGCGTCATCGCGAAGGGAGATTTCGTGAACTCCAACACCTCTTCCTGAACATTTTTACGAAACACCGTGTAGCGATGTATAATCTCTTGCCTCCCCCGTAACACTTCTATGAAATCTGCATCTTTAAGCCGATCGGTACTCGTGTTGTATATATTTTCAAGAAAAAGAATCAGTTCATGATTGACTTTCTTCAATTCGTTCAGCTTCTCCTCCTCATTGCGCAATAAGCCCGTCAAAGCAATCTGTGGACTAATTGCACAATAAGTCTGACCATCTGCATTACTGCTCCCCTCTTTACAAAAACCCTTGACAATCAAAGAGTCAAGAACCTCATATACTTTAGTCCTAGATATACTCGTGTATCGAGGAATGGCTGACGCCGTGATTTCAGAAACGCTCACCAGGACTTGATACACCTTTGCTTCGCGCTCAGACAGGCCCATCCTCATCAAATCGGTAATAACTTGTTGCTTTGTTGCACCCATAAACTTGACCATTTTTGTCCCCCCCCACCAGGGTAACAGGGTGCAAATGTATAACTAATTTTTAAACAATGGGTTTCATAGATGATAATTAATATAATAAAATGTTTTTTATGCTTTCTTAATACACGTATGGGTAGCTTTCATTTACAAACTGAGGAGAACCTTACAAGTGAAGCAAAGGAACAACTGGTTTCCGATAACTGTAATGTTTTTGTATCATTTAAAACAAAAATCGAATGGGGAATAATAGATTATTTTCATTACCTTGCAAACATGAATCTCAAGAGCGGTTTACATAAGGCAAGCTTTCAGAAGCAGGAGGCGGAGAAAAAGGTGAGGTGCCTGCTCTGCCCCCATATCTGCCTGTTACAGGAGGGCGAGCTTGGAAAGTGCCGTGCCCGAAAGAACGTGGATGGCACCCTCTACTCGTTAAGTTACGAGAAGTTGTGTTCTATGGCCATCGATCCGATTGAGAAGAAGCCGCTCTTTCACTTTTTCCCGGGTACCCCTATCCTGTCGCTTTCCACCGCGGGTTGCAATTTTCACTGCCTGCACTGCCAGAACAGCCACATATCGCAAGTGCGCCCCGACGCTATCCCCTACCGCGAACTGTCGCCCAAAGAGGTGATAGCCATCACCCTGTCGCATTCATGCCAGCTAATCGCTTTTACCTACACGGAGCCCACCATCTACTACGAGTACATGTTCGATATCGCCAGGCTCGCGTACCAAAAAGGCATCAAGACGGTGATGATCACAAACGGTTATATCAACCGCGATCCTTTGCTGGAGCTGATTCCATTTATTGACGCGATGAATATCGACTTGAAGTTCTTCGACAACAACCTCTACAGAAACACAACCACCGGCTCACTGAACCCGGTATTGCGAACGCTAAAAACCGTGAAAGAGAGCGGTGTCTGGCTCGAGATAACCAACCTGGTGATCCCAAGCCGCAACGACAGCCCGGAAGCGATCGAAGAGATGTGCCACTGGTTAGCCACCAACGGGTTTACGGATACGCCGCTGCATTTTAGTCGCTTCTACCCCACCTACAAGCTTACCGACACGCCTCCCACGCCCGTGAAAACCCTCCTGAAAGCCAAGGAGATTGCCTTGCAACAGGGTATACAGTACGTCTACCTGGGTAATGTAACCCACTCGAAAGATGAGGACAGCCACTGCCACAACTGCCATGCGCTGCTGATTGAGCGCGACAACTACGCCATCCGTGAATACCTGCTTGATAATGGAAAGTGCCCCGATTGCGGAACCGAGATTCCCGGTCGTTGGCACAACGACTAAATGATTTTTCGCCCAACCTTCGCTTTTTTATATTTTATATTTTCTCTTTTCGCTTTCAAGCTCGACTGACGCAAATTTCACTCCGTAGATATTTGCTGCGTTCGGCAAAGTCAAAGCAAGCTTTGCATTTGCTCTCACTCATCGCAAATATTTACGACCCATCACCTGAGAAAGGTGAATTACAAAAAATCTTTTTCTGAGAAAACCGTTGAGGTGAAAATGTAGATGTCGGCACTTTTCCAGCCATCCCAGCCGATACGAGCCTTCTCCCGCGCGCAATGGCCGAGAAACTGCTCCACGTCCCACCCCGCTTCGGTGGCAACTTGCGGGAGGTAAACACCGCTCGACCGCCCTTTCACCAGGTAGATACCATGCTCACCAAGCACTATTTCCGAAGCATGCTCGATTTTCTTCAAGGGCGACAGCACGGAGATCTCTATCTCAACCTCCTCCATCTCTTTTAACGAGACCCGGGGGAACCTGGGGTCCTCCACTGCCGCGGCTACCGCCATATCCCTCACGGTATTCAACAGGGGCTCATCACTCTTCATCATACCCATACACCCCCTGAGCCTACCCCATTTGGTGAGCGTGACAAAGGCACCGCACGGTGCTTTGATCGACCCGGAGCACTCGGAAACATTTACCCAGCCCTCTACCGAGGCCTCCTCCCCCTCTTCCGCCTCTTTGGAAAAGAGGCCCATAATGCTTGCACGTGCTTCCTGCAGTAGGAACTGCTTGTCGGTCTCGGTCATAAGAAACCCGTTGTCGCTCGGTTGGTCATTCACCATTTTCGCCATCAGACTAACTTTGTTATACTTTTAAAACAGCATTGTTAATTCAGCTTCGCTGCCTTTTCTGTCGTCACTCGGCAAAGCTCAAGCAAGCTTGGCTTTGCTCTCGCTCCTAAGAAAATTGCTAATTGCTAACTGCTCATTGAATAAAGTGCTATTGCCCAATAGCCCACCACCTCGTCCAGATCGCCATACCGCTTCTCATCGCCCGAGTTGCAATAATCTATCGCCTCGTATTGGTAGATGGGATTACCGGTCGTCATATAGATCAGGGTGAGCACCGCACTCCACCCGCAAAGGGAGGTAAACAGGTTCGGGATTTCACTGCGTCGGTTGGCGGAGAGGATCGACAACAGCTCCTCGGGCTGATTGGTAAGTATGGCATCCTTGGTGATCGCGTCTACCCGGTTGGCATCATCATAATCGGGATAGTGCGAGAAATCGGAACTGATCACGAACAGGTTTTCATCGGTCATATAGGGCTTAAGGGCATCGGCTACCGCACGACAGGTGTCGGGATTGGATGTCCCCAACACTATTGGCACAATGGAGAAGTCGCTCTTCAGCTGATGGTGTAGAAACGGCAGCTGCACCTCGATGGAGTGCTCTCCCATATGAGGGTTGTGATCATCGGTAAACAGGTTCGGGTATTCTTGCAGCAGTTGTTCCGACAGTCCGGTATCCACCGTAACGTTGCCAAAAGGCATCCGGTAGTCACCCCAGAGATAGAGGGAGGCCCCATCAAAACTGCTTCGATGTGATGAGGCCAAGATAAAAATTCGCTTATAGGTGGCATCGGGCGGCAACTGATGAAACCCCGAGGCGGCAATTTTGCCCGAAAAAACGTAACCGGCATGGGGTACAATCAGCGCCCTGATCTCTCCCGGCTTCCTGGGGATACTCTTTTTAAAGTATCCCTCAACCTCCCGCTTCAACGCGCGGGGGTCGGCAGGGTAAAATCGGCCTGCCACCGCGGGTTCTCTATGTCTAACCTGTTTCTTCATGTTATTGACAGGCTATTTATCCAGTCAGGCCATCCTATACACCAGGCTGTTGATATTCATACCAGCCCCCACCGAAGCCAGGATCAGGTTATCCCCCTTTCCAATCGAGTGCTCCTTCATACCGCCACGGACAAGGATGTCGAGCAGCGTGGGCACGGTAGCCACCGATGAGTTGCCCAACCAAGAGATGGTCATCGGCATGATCGATTCCGGCACATCATCGATATCGAACAGGTTGAAGAGCCTCTTCAGGATGGCATCATCCATCTTCCCGTTGGCCTGATGAAGAAGCACTTTCCTAATTTCGGAGATATGCAGCTTAAGCTTATCGAGGCCTGACTTAATCGCTTTGGGCACGTTTTCAAGCGCGTACTGGTAGAGCCGCCGGCCATTCATCTTCAGGTAAAAGTTTTTCTTACTGGCCAGTTCCGGATTGTAGGAGTAGCCCATCCGCAGCATGTTCACGTACCGCACCGCGTCACTCCGGGAGACGTGGCTAATCAGGCCCACGGGCTCATCGCTCTCCACCCCCTCCATGATCACGGCACCGGCGCCATCAGCGTAGATCATGCTATCGCGATCGTGCGGGTCGGAGATACGCGACAGCACATCGGCCCCTACCACCAGTATCTTTTTCGCGTCACCCGAACGGATGTAGTAGTCGGCATGGATCACCGCCTGTATCCACCCGGGACAGCCGAACAGCACGTCGTACGCCACCGCCGATGGGTTATCGATACCTAGCTTTTCCTTTAATCGAGCAGCCAGGGTGGGCAGCACGTCCACCTGGATGTTATCGATGCGGCTCTCCCCGAAGTTATGGGCAAAGATGATGTAGTCGAGCTCCTCCTTGTCGATCCCCGCGGCTTCAATGGCCCGCTCGGCAGCAATCAAGGCCAGGTCGGACGTCACCTGATCATCCTCGGCGTAGCGCCTCTCGGCAATCGTGGTGATCTCCTCGAACTTCCTCGTGATCTCCTCGTTGGGAGTATCCAGCTTCTCCCCCGTTGAATCGTAGAACTCGTAATCGAGAAAATAGTCGTTCCCGATTCGCTTGGTGGGGACATAACTCCCCGTTCCAGTAAACACGCTATACAGTTTCTTCATTCTTTATTTCCTTGTTACACGTTGATATCGTTATAACGCTTTGACCCGCGTTTTTGTTAACCAATTCCTACAAAGATAGTCGATATTTTGCTTTATTACCAAATCAGTTCAAAAGCAATTCCACATTGACTCCTGGGATTGCACACTATGTTGATTTGTGAGCATAATCAACGTCCTTTTCCGGAAGTTAATAGGGTGGATTCCACGGGCAACGCTTCGACTTCCAAGGGGGGAGACGCGGTAATCGGGTTGGAAATATCTTCAAAGAGTTCCAGGTGGAAGTACCCTGCAGCGGCAATCACGTGATCAAACACGTCAGAGACGATATTCTCGTAATCCGCCCACACGATGGTGTCGGTAAAGAAGTAGAGTTCAAGGGGAAGCCCTTTGGAAGTGGGATCCAACTGTCTAACCATCAGCGTCATATCCTTACGCACTTCGGGATGGTAGTCCAAGTAGCCCTTGATGTACATCCTGTAGAGACCCAGGTTGGTGAGGTTGCGGCCGTTGATGAGCAGCGACTTATCAACATCCCCCGATTTGTTATACTCAGCAATCTCCTGGCTTCGTTCACGGATATAGTCCGAGATAATGGTGATCTTCGACAGCTCTTTCAGCTCTTCATCGCGTAAGAAACGGATGGTGGAGTGCTTGATATAGATCGAGCGCTTGCGCCGTCTTCCCCCGGCCTCCTGCATACCGCGCCAGTTCTGAAACGAATCAGACACCAACGCGTAAGGCGGGATGGTGGTGATCGTCTTGTCGAAGTTCTGCACCTTCACCGTGGTGAGCGTAATTTGGATCACGTTACCATCGGCCCCGTGCTTGGGCATGGTAATCCAGTCGCCTATCCTGACCATATCGTTGGCCGATACCTGCAGGCTAGCCACGAAGCCGAGGATAGAGTCCTTGAAAATCAACATGATGACGGCGGATGCGGCACCTAGCCCGGCAATGATGGCACCCGGTTTTTGACTGGTCAAGATGGAGAACAGGATGATGACGGCGATAAAGTAGAGCACGATCTTCACCACCTGCGCGAAACTATCCAGCGGTTTGTCCTTTAATCCGGGCTTCTGCCTCAGGGTTTCGGTAAACGCATTCACCACCGACATGATCAACCAAACCATGTAGAAGATGAAGAATATATCGGCCAACTTGTCCATCACGTTCATCAGCTTGGGAAAAGCTTCAAAGATGATAGGGATGGTACCCTTGACCAATGCAAATGGGACCACCATGGCCATGAAGTACGCGAAGCGGCTTTCCGACAGCTTCTGTAAGAAAACGGTCTTCGAAAAGCGAGCCGCCCGATTAAGGAAATACTGCAGGATAGCCTTGGTAAGGTGCTGGAGGATCAATACCGACACCACCAATAAGATGCCAAGGAATAACGTGTTTATCGAGTTTACCCACTTTTCGGGAATACCAAACCCATTCAGCAGTTGGATGGACCAATCACTAATCACGTGCGTGGATTGCGAGATTTGTTCAATTCTCTCTTCGTTCATAACAGTTTCATTATTTAGATTTACGAAGCCACAAAGATACACTTTTTAAAGGAGCAGGCCAAATCGCTTTTTTTAGCCGTAAACCTGGGGTCATTTCATGGAATCGTTGTATATTTGTAGAGTTTCAGCCCCCAAGAGTATCTTGGTGAATAGTTCAATTGACCCGTATCAAACGGTGCGGGGGGTATAGTGTAGTGTAATAATACACGGGAAGAGAATGAAACAAACCTGAAATGGAACGAGGTAAGAGTGATAACGACTAAATGAAAAAATAATACAAACAATAAATAGTAACAACATGGGAAAAGTTTTGATTATTGGCGCGGGTGGCGTGGGAACGGTAGTGGCTAACAAGGTGGCGCAAAATAGCGATATCTTCACCGATATCCTGTTGGCGAGCCGTACCAAAAGCAAGTGTGATGCCATTGCCGAAGATGTAAAAAAGCGTACCGGCGTAGAAATTAAAACGGCCAGGGTAGATGCCGACATCGTGCCCGAGCTGGTCGAGTTGATGGACCGTTTTAAACCGGAAATCGTGATCAACGTGGCGTTGCCCTACCAAGACCTGACCATAATGGACGCGTGCCTTGAGGCGGGGGTGCACTACCTGGACACCGCCAACTACGAACCCAAGGATGAGGCCAAGTTCGAGTACAAGTGGCAATGGGCGTACCACGACCGGTTCAAGGAGGCGGGGCTGACCGCCATACTGGGCTGCGGGTTCGACCCCGGCGTGACCAGCATCTTCACCGCGTATGCCGCCAAGCATCACTTCGACGAGATCCATTACCTCGATATCGTGGACTGCAACGCGGGGGATCACGGCAAGGCGTTCGCGACCAACTTCAACCCGGAGATCAACATTCGGGAGGTGACCCAGAAAGGAAAGTATTGGGAAAACGGGCAGTGGGTAGAGACTGAGCCCCACGAGATCCACAAGCCCCTCACCTACCCCAATATCGGCCCCAGAGAGTCGTACCTCATCTACCACGAGGAACTGGAGTCGCTCGTGAAGAACTTCCCCACCCTCAAGCGCGCCCGCTTCTGGATGACCTTCGGGCAGGAGTACCTGACCCACCTCCGCGTGATCCAGAATATCGGTATGGCACGCATCGATGAGGTGGAGTACAACGGCCAGAAAATCGTGCCCATCCAGTTCTTGAAAGCGGTACTTCCCGACCCCGGTGAGTTGGGCGAGAACTACACCGGCGAAACCTCTATCGGCTGTCGCATCCGTGGGATAAAGGATGGCAAGGAGCGAACCTACTACATCTACAACAACTGCAGCCACGAGGCGGCCTTCAAGGAGACCGGAGCCCAGGGGGTGAGTTACACCACGGGCGTACCGGCTACCATTGGTGCCATGATGTGCCTGCAAGGGATATGGAAGAAGCCGGGTGTCTTTAACGTGGAGGAGTTCGATCCCGACCCGTTTATGGAGCAGCTCAACAAGCAGGGGTTGCCCTGGCACGAGCTGTTTGACGTGGACTTGGAACTGTAAAGTGGACTTTATGCTTTAAATGTAATTGAACTTCGTACTTGGAACTTGGAACTTGGAACTTGGATCTTGGATCTTGGAACTTTAAACTTTGTACTTTAAGCCGAAAACAACATGAAATACTTGCGCGCTACCGCCTACCCATTTTTGTTCTTACCCATCATCCTCCTCCTTCTCTTCACGGGATGCAAGGAGGAGGAGGTGCAGACACCCTTGAACACCGAGAAGGAGCTCCTATCGTTCAAGTTAGAGTCGGCACGCAACCCACAGCTGAAAGATGGAGACATCGCGGGTGAGATATCGGGTACCGTAATAGCGTTGGAAATTCCCGAAGATGTAGATATCAGCTCGCTCATCGCCACCTTCACCCATAGTGGGGTTAAGGTGCTCGTGGGTGACAAGGAACAGGTTTCCGGTAAGACGCCCAATAACTTCAGTAGCCCCCTCACGTACCGTGTGGTCGCGGAAGACGAGAGCGTGCAGGAGTACCGGGTGGTTGTCACGCTAACACCGGTTATTGTCCCGGAGGTCATCGCCATCCCCTGCATCCGAGTGGAAACGGAAGGGCGGAAGCCGATTGTTGAAAAAAAGACCTACCTGCCGGCCACCATCGTGATCGAGGCAAACGGCTGGGGCGATGATTACGAGGGAACGACCCAAATTCGGGGCAGGGGCAACTCCACGTGGGAGATGCCCAAGAAGCCCTACCGGCTGAAGCTGGACAAAAAGTCGGTCATCCTCGGTTTGGGCGAAGAGAGGGACTGGATCTTGTTGGCCAACTACATCGACCCCACGTTGATGCTCAACGCGGTGGCCTTCAAGATTGGCCAACTGCTGGAGCTACCCTTCACCAACCACGCCATCCCGGTAGACCTTTACCTGAACGGAGAGTACGCGGGAAACTACATGCTTACCGAACAGGTAGAGCTCTCCTCCACCCGGGTCAACATCGACAAAAAAGAGGGTATCCTGCTGGAGATCGATACCAACTTCGACGAGGATTTTCAATTCAAGTCCACACACTACAAACTGCCCGTGATGGTCAAAGACCCGGACATCAAGTCGGATGAACATTTCCAACGGGTGAAAGATGAGTTCCACCAGCTGGAAGCAGCCATCGCGTCGGATCAGTTCCCCAACACCCGGTACAAGGAGTACCTCGACGTGGAGTCCCTGGTCAAGTACTTTATCGTCTACAACCTCACCCACAACATGGAGATCAATCACCCCAAAAGCATCTACATCCATAAGGACAAGGGGGGCAAGTACACGATGGGACCCATTTGGGATTTCGACTGGGCGTATGATTACGAAGGGAAGGGAGTCCATTTCGGTTCGCATGAAAGGCCATTTCTAACCAACAAGAACTTCCCCGCGCCCGCGCTTGGGTATACCTTCTTCAATCGCTTTTTCGAGGATCCCGCGTTCGTCGCGCTCTACAAGGAGACGTGGAGACGCTTCCATTCCCAAAAGAAGGCGGAGCTAATGGAGTATGTCGATTGGTACGCCAAGCAGGTCACGGAATCGCAAAAAAAGGACCAGGAGAAGTGGCAAAAAGGAACCACCAATTATGGTTATAAAATCCGTCAGCTAAAGAGCTGGCTGGAGGGACGCTTTGCCTTCATCGACGCGGAGACAAATGCACTGAAGTAAATAGACCCGTAAAAATTGTTTGCATGAACCCGAAAAGCTTAGTCAACATCGGCGATTACAGCCAGGCCGACATCCTGCGCATCCTGGAGAGTGCCGCCCGGTTCAAACAGCAGCCGAATCGCGGCCTCCTGAAAGGGAAGGTGGTCGCTACCCTCTTCTTTGAACCCTCTACCCGAACGCGGCTCAGCTTCGAAACCGCGGTGAATCGCCTGGGAGGCCGCGTGATTGGCTTCTCCGACTCGGCAACCAGCAGCTCCACCAAAGGGGAGTCGCTGAAGGACACCATTCTCATGGTGAGCAACTACGCCGACCTGATCATCATGCGCCACCACCTGGAGGGGTCGGCCCGCTATGCCTCGGAAGTCTCGCCCGTGCCCGTGATCAACGCGGGCGACGGTGCCAACCAGCACCCCACGCAGACCATGCTCGACCTGTTCACCATCTTCGAGACGCAGGGCACGCTGGAAGACCTCACCATCACCATCGTGGGGGACCTGAAGTACGGGCGCACCGTGCACTCCCTGATTCAAGGCATGTCCTACTTCCGACCCACCTTCAACTTCGTGGCACCGGATGAGCTGCACATCCCGGAAAAGTATAAGCAGTTCTGCGATACGAAAGGCATTCCCTACCGGGAGTTCACCGAATTTTCACCGGAGGCGATCAACAGTGCCGACATCCTTTACATGACCCGGGTACAAAAGGAACGGTTTACCGACCTGATGGAGTACGAGAAGGTGAAAAACGTCTACATCCTTCACGACCAGATGCTGGAGCAGTCTAAAGAGAACTTGAAGGTACTGCACCCGCTCCCCCGTGTGAAAGAGATTAGTCAAGACGTGGACAAGAACCCCAAGGCCTACTATTTTGAGCAGGCCAAAAACGGGATGTACACGCGGCAAGCCATCATTTGCGACCTGATGGGCATTGATGCTCAGTAAGTTACACAGTTATATATTTACACGATATGGGAAAAGAATTACAAGTGGCTGCCCTGGAGAACGGTACCGCCATTGACCACATCCCCACCTCCGCGGTGTTTAAAGTGGTATCGCTGCTTCAGCTTCAAAAGCTAAACAACCGCATCACCATCGGTAACAACCTCAATAGCAAGAAGATGAAAAGCAAGGGGATCATCAAGGTAGCCGATAAGTTCTTCCGTGAGGATGAACTCAACCGGATTGCCCTGGTAGCCCCCAACGTGAACCTCAATATCATCCGGAACTGGGAGGTGGCGGAGAAGAGGAAGGTGGTGCTCCCCGATGAGATCGTGGAGATCATGAAGTGCAACAACCCCAAGTGCATCACCAACAACGAGCCGATGAAAACATGGTTCCACGTGATCGATAAGGAGAACGTGGTGCTGCAGTGCCACTACTGCGAGTTAAAGATTCAGAAAGACGAAGTGGTACTCCTTTAGGGAAAAAAGTGACCTATGCCCCTCAATTTACCCGATAAACTACCGGCAATAGAACTGCTGAAGAAGGAACATATCTTCGTGATGAGCGACCTGCGCGCCTCCACGCAAGATATTCGCCCCTTGAAGATACTTATCCTCAACCTGATGCCGTTGAAGATAACCACCGAGACCGATTTGATCCGCCTCTTGGCCAACTCGCCCCTGCAGGTTGAGGTGGAGTTCCTGAGCCTGAGCAGCCACACCCCCAAGAACACGCCCATAGAGCATCTGATGATGTTCTACACCAGCTTCGCACGCGTGAAAGATGCTTTTTACGACGGTATGATCATTACCGGTGCCCCGGTGGAGATGTTGCCTTTCCGGGAGGTCACCTATTGGGATGAACTGACCGAGATCATGGACTGGGCTCGCACGCATGTCACCTCCACCTTTTACATCTGCTGGGGTGCCCAAGCCGCGCTGCACCACTTTTACGGAATCGATAAGTACACGTTGGAGAAAAAGCTGTTCGGGGTATTCCGCCATACCTTGAACGACCCCACCTTCCCGCTTTTCCGGGGGTTCGACGATGAGTTCTACGTGCCGCACAGCCGCCACACCACCATCCTGGCGGAAGAGATCAGGCAACGACCAGAACTGACCATCCTCTCCGAATCCGAGGAGGCTGGTGTCTATATCGTCACCTCACGCGGGGGGCGGGAGTTTTACGTGACCGGCCACTCCGAGTACTCGCCGTTGACCCTGCACAACGAGTACACCCGCGACCTTAAGAAGGGGTTGGATAACGTTGATATGCCCATCAACTACTACCGCGATGACGACCCGTCTAAACCCCCTATCGTGCAGTGGCGGTCACACGCCAACATGCTCTACATCAACTGGCTCAACTACTTCGTCTACCAGGCCACCCCGTACAAGATCGAGGAGATCGCACAGTTAAACGAGCTTTAATAGGTGGCTCAATTTATAGGTGTTGCCCGTCTATAAAAAGTTTCTCTCGCCATCAAACCCATTTTGTCGCTCCGATTTAATCGATGCAGCAAGTTGACGCTTACCTACTTCAATGTTGCAAACTTCAAGCAGGCCGGTTGAGCAACCCGAATATCCTTGCCGGTATCGGTCAGCAGCCCGGTCTCTTTGTCGACCGCGAAAACTTGTACCTTATCGTCGTTCCTACCGCCTACCAACAGGTAGTCGCCGTTGGGCGTGATCACGAAGTTGCGCGGATGTTCAGCAGTAAGCTGATACCCTACCCGCGTAAGCGTACCCTCATCCGGATCGATGGCGAAGATCGCGATGCCATCGGCCTGAAGGCGGTTGGAGGCGTACAGGAAGCGACCGTCAGGCGACACGTGGATATCGGCGCTCCCTCGTGCGCCGATGGAGTCAGCCTGGATCACCTGCTTCTGCTGGAGCGCACCACGGTGGTAATCGAAGACGATCACCTCACCCGACAGTTCACCCAGCAGGTACATGTAGCGACCCCCGTCCGGGTGAAAATCGAAATGACGCGGCCCGGTTTCGGGAGGCAGTTCCCACTCGCTGTAACTGCTTTCACGCAGGGCTGGTTGCCCCTCGAACGGGGTGTCGTTCACTTCAAACCGGTAGAGCTTATCCGTCCCCAGGTCGGCCGCGAAAAGGAATTGCCCATCGGGCGTGTATCTCACCGAATGGACGTGTGGGCTTTCCTGTCGCTTGGCGTCGGGCCCCGAGCCGCGGAACGACATCACCAACGTTCCCTGGGCGAGGCTTCCATCCTCCTCAACCCGGATAGAGGAGATACTCCCTCCCCCGTAATTGGCAGTATGGATGTTCTTCCCCCGGCTATCGATCGTGATGTAGCAAGGCCCGTCGCTATTGACCGGTTGTGAGTTCAAGGGTTCAAGCCTACCCTGTCGCTTATTAAAGGTGAACGCGTGCACCGCGCTTCTCTTCCCATCCTTCTCGCTAACCGCGTAAACGAACTTCTCATCGGGACTCAACGTGAGGTAAGAGGGGTTATCCGCCTCCACCATACCCAGCGAATCGGACTCTCCCGTCTCGCCATTGAACCGATAGAGGTAAATCCCTTCGCTACCCCCTTTTTCGGTGTAGGTCCCCACGAGCAGAAACAGGTCCCTGCCCGTGCTATCCGTACCCCATGAGGCCTCCTCCAGCTGGTCGCCATCTTCATTGGCCCCCAAATGACTGCCCGTTTTCCCTGAACGGTTCCCCGTGCATCCCACCAACAGGGTGGCCACGATGCATGCTATCCCAATTTTCTTGATCATGATTCCTCCTTTCATGATTATGTTACATCAATGTTCGTGCCAAAAATTAGATGTCATCCGTTTGAAGGCGAAAGATAAATTAAATTTGCGAATATGAACTCTACTGCTTACTTTTGCACTGTTAAAACGAAACCAGAAAGGTAAATAATTGATTTATTATGCTATCCAACATTTTATCCATCGCTGGTAAGCCCGGCCTTTACAAGCTTATTTCGACAAACAAGAACCTGAATATCATAGAGTCCCTCTCCGATGGAAAACGTGTTCCCCTGCACGCGCGTGAAAAGGTCATAACCTTGAGCGACGTGTCGGTCTACACCAACGAGGGCGACACCCCGCTGCGGGAAGTATTTAAAGCCATCAAAGAGAAACAAGGGGGGGAAAAGGTGTCGATGACTGCCAAATCCTCCAGTAAAGAGCTTTTCTCTTTCCTTGAAGGGGTGCTGCCCAACTACAGCCGTGAAAGCGTCTACGCGAGCGACGTGAAGAAGATCGTGGCGTGGTACAACCTGCTCACGGAGCATGGAATCGACTTTGAGGAGGAAGAGAAAACGGAAGAGGAACAAGAGGAACAAGAGGAACAAGAGGAACAAGAAGAGCAGGAAGAGCAGGAAGAACAGGAAGAGCAGAAAGAACAGGAGGAACAGAAAGAACAGGAGGAACAAGAAGAACCAGGGACAAAGTGAGCAAATAAGAAATTTGGAAATCGAAGAGAGCAAGAGGGACAGGAAGAATAGAAAGAACAAAGGGAAGGGAGTAGAGTGTAGGGAACAGGGAGAGTGACAAGCCCGTAAAGAGATCAAAAGGCAATAGCCGTAGCGACAGTTGATGAACGCGGGCAAAACATACAAAGGCAACCCGGTAAGTTGAAAGTAAAAGAGATCGCGACACGTGCGGTGGCAGGAGTCATTTACATCCTGGTCATCCTGCTTGGTATACTGGGAGGGCGTTTCACGTTCCTTCTCGTCTTTGGTAGCATGCTGGGAATAGCCCTGTTCGAGTTCTACCGGATGGTGGAGAAGAAGATGTCGCATGCCATCAGCAAGGTGTTCAACATAGCGTCGGGGGTTCTCCTTTTCCTATCGGTATTCCTCTACTTAGAGGGTCTTACCCCATATGCCCTGCCCACGCTCATCCTGCTATACCTGCTCGCCCTGCTCGCGACCGCCATTTTCCTGCGCAGGGACGACATCCTTCACAGCACCATCTACTCGGGGTTCGGGCAGATGTACATCACCATGCCGCTTAGTCTCCTCATGCTCCTATCCTACACCGATACAGTAAGGAACCCCGGCAGCTACAACTGGGTACCGGTGCTGGCGCTCTTCGTTTTCATTTGGGTGAACGATACCGCGGCCTACTTTTTCGGTTCGCTTATAGGCAGACGAAAGCTATTGGAGCACGTCTCCCCCAAGAAGTCGGTAGAGGGATTTATCGCGGGCATCATTTTCACCGTGCTGGCCTCGTTGCTGTTCGCTCACCTTTACCCCGCTTACAGCACCCTCGTCTGGGTCGGTTTCGCCATCGTGGTTTCGCTATTCGGGACGGTGGGTGACCTGTTCGAGTCGCTCATCAAGCGCACGTTCGGCGTGAAGGACTCGGGCAACCTTATACCCGGACACGGGGGCATACTCGACCGGATCGACAGCCTGCTGGTCGCCGCTCCGGCCGCCCTCCTCTACCTGAACATCATCTACTACTTTGCCGTGTAGGGAAGGGTTTTTCACCCCTCCCCTCTGCATGATTCTCTTCTCCTTAGGGTTTCTCTCCAGTCTAAAGAGACGAAGGACAGGTACTTCCTACATGATCCCTTTCTCCTTGAGGCGTTGTTGCCACTTCCAGGCGGAAGCCATGGTCTCCTCGACGGTCGCCTCGGCCTTCCAGCCCAGCACCTTGTTCGCCTTGTCGGGTTGCGCCCATATCTGCTCGATATCGCCTTCACGCCTTCCCACTATCTTGTAGTTCAGAGGCTTACCGGACACCTTCTCGAACACCTTGATCAGTTCTAAAACAGATAGCCCGACACCCGTTCCCAGGTTAAATATCTCGATCGCTTCATCGGACTTATCCGTCAACATCCTATCGATGGCCACCACGTGCGCCTTGGCCAGGTCCACCACGTTGATGAAGTCGCGGATACAGGAGCCGTCGGGCGTGTTGTAATCATCGCCAAACACGCTCAACTGCTCCCGGATACCAATCGCGGTCTGCGTGATGTAAGGCACCAGGTTCTGCGGCACGCCGATGGGCAACTCACCAATCTCGGCCGAGGGGTGAGCCCCAATGGGGTTAAAATAGCGTAAGATAATGCTCTTGATGGGGGCACCGGAATGGACAAAATCCTGGATGATCTCCTCGTTGATCTGCTTCGTGTTGCCGTAGGGCGATTCGGCTGGCTTAATGGGTGCGCTCTCGTCGATCGGGTTCACGTTGGGCTCCCCGTACACCGTGCAAGAGGAGGAGAAAACGATCCCCTTCACCCCGTGGGTGGGCATCAACTCCAGAAGGTTGATCAGCGACACCAGGTTGTTGCGGTAGTAGAGCAGCGGCTTTTGTACCGATTCTCCCACCGCCTTGCTGGCGGCAAAGTGGATGATGCCATCGAACTGATGCTTTTCAAACACCCCTTTCAGCGCCTCCAAGTCTACACAGTCCAGCTTCTCGAATATGGGACGTTCGCCGGTAATCCGGGTAATACCATCCAGCACATCGGTGCTCGAATTCGACAGGTCGTCCACGATCACCACTTCATAGCCGGCCTGTTGCAGTTCCACCACCGTGTGTGAACCAATATAGCCGGTACCTCCAGTTACAAGAATTTTTTTCATAATTCAGTTATTTATGCTGTTTGTAATTGCTATTGATTTTTTCCGTTGATCTTCCTTTCTGTCAATTGGGCCTTAGCCTGCTCGTGAATGTAGTCGCTTGATAAGAAGCAGGTCGGTTGTCGATTCACAAAAATAACAAAAAAAATGGAGAAACTATCCTTTTCTTATTCCCTCTTTTTTTACTATGTTTGCTTTCGTGCGACATAAAAATGTTATTTGCTTTCAAGGCGAAGCCCCGGAAGCGTGCAAAGCGGAAACGTAAAGGCAAACCAAAGAAGCATGAAGTACGTTGTTAAAACCTATTACCGTAAAGAGGAGCTCCCACCTTTGGGAGAGACCACCTTTTTTCATGACTACTCGTCGTTCGACTGGTACAGCCACTCCCCTACCTACACCCCCCTGATGCTGGTCGCTTTTGACGGGGAGAAACTGGTGGCCGCGCTATTCGCGCATATCGCACGGATTAACCGTATCTTTAGGGGCAAGCTGTTCAAACGCTGCTTCGTGTCACAGCAACCAACGTTTTTTGATGATTCCTGTTCCCAGATCGACGTTTTTCACGCGCTCATCACCCACCTGGTGCAGGAGGTAAAAAGGAAGGCGTTCCTGATCCGTTACGAGAACCTGGGCAACGCCATCTTCGGCTACAAGGGGTTCCGGGAGAACAAGTTCTACTCCATCAAGTGGATCAACGTCCGCAACTCGCTGCAACGCAAGCGAAAGATTTGGGATCAGCTGTCAGCCACCCGCAAAAACCAGGTCAATAAAGCGAGGCGAAAGGGGGTGGTGATGGAGGAGTTTACCTCGCCCGACCGGCTAGAAGAAATTTACACCCTCGTCAAAGAGACCAACTACAAGAAGGTATCGCGCCGATTCCCACCCTTCGCCTATTTCGAGAACTTCTATCACCACTACATCCTGAAAGGGAAGGGGAAGATCTTGCTCACGCGCTACCAGGGCAAGATCATCGGTGGGGCCATCCTGGGGTTCGAGAAGAAAAAGAGCGTCTACTGCCTCTACTACTGGGGAAAATCCAAGCGGTATAAAATGCTCTACCCTACCATCTTCACCATCTACTCGGCCATGCAGATGGCGGAGGACGAAGGTTTTCACTACTTCGACTTCATGGACGTGAGTTTTCTGAATAAAAAAACCGGGCGGGCACGATTCCTGTTACAATTTGGCGGAAAGCAGAGAGCTACACGGCGGTGGTACCGCTTTAACTGGTCGTTGTTTAACTTTTTCGCCCTAAAAATATACGATTAGGAAAGCACGTTGCCTTCATTTGCGATTTTGCTTTCAAGGCTTGACTAACGCAAATTTCACTCCGTAGATATTTGCTGCGTTCGGCAAAGTCAAAGCAAGCTTTGCATTTGCTCTCACTTATTGCAAATATTTACGACCCATCAACTGCTTGTTCGCTAAAAGAAAAGAACTCAGCTTCGCTGCACTTTTGCTCGCAACGGCATATATGAACACGTTCATTTCTGCTCGTTTTGCTTATCGCAAAAGTTCGCATTGCTTCAAACAGCTTTTCTTTATTAACGCGAACTACGCAGGATGTGTCCCCGCAAAAGTTTACGAGGTCTTCGCTTTGAAAGCAAAATATAGCAGAGCTAAAAACCTCACCGCAAACACTTTATTAAAATTCACAAACAATACCAAATATCTATTTCAGATAGCTTAAAATAAACAGCTAATTTACTAAATAATTTTAAATACTGACCCTTTGGGAGGGAAAGATTTGGAGGGTATAGTTATTTGACTTACTTTTGCCACGTGTTTTTCATGGTATTAGATTTAAGGTTAACAATGAAGATTGGTTGTCGTGAGACAACCATTCCTTTTTTATAGCCCTGGGGTTTTTCCACTCGATAATTATCCCTCATCCGTTTCTCCGTAATAATCCCCGATGTATCATCACATAGATAATCCCTGTCGCCGGGTGTTTTGTGTAATGTGCCCTTACCGGTATTTCTCCCACAGTGCGCCATGGATGATGTCACGCGTCTGCTCCATCAGCTCGGGCAGTTCATCCTTCGACAAATTATCCGTTTGTATCGGCGGGTGGATTATCAACTCCATCCGCTTGCCCGGGCATAGCCGGAGTGAGTTGCGTTTCAGCACCTCGAAAGGACCGTTGAGCGTCAACGGCACGATGGGCAGTTTCATATCGTGGGCAATCTGGTAGGCACCCCGCTTAAAGCGCCCCATCTTCCCGGTTCGGGTGCGCGCCCCCTCGGGAAAGATCACCATCGATATCCCGCCGATGATATGCTCCTTAGCCTTCTCGATGGTCGCTGCCCTCGCGGCCACGCTCGAGTTATCGACGAACACGTGCCCAGCCTTCTCGGAGGCAAACCCGACGAACGGGATGGAGCGGAGGCTTTTTTTTTGCATCCATATGATGGGGTGCCTCAAGAAACCGTATATCAGGAAGATATCGAACGCGCTCTGGTGGTTGGCCACGAAGACGTACGACTGTTTGGGGTCGAGGTGTTCATGCCCGCTTGTCTTGATACAGCACAACGCCAGCCAGCAGGTGAACCGCGACCACCACTTGGGCGGCTGATAGCCCCAAAACCGGCTGCCGAAGATGGGGGCCATGATCATCACCACCAGCGCCGTGATCAAGGTCAGCACGAGGAACAGTGGTATGAACACGATCCATTGATAGAGGAACGAGGCTACTATTTTCATCTTTTCTTCCTCACGTACAGTTGAAAATTCTCGTAGCGCACCACCTCCACCTCATCGCCCTTATCGATAAAACCCTTGAGCGAGTTGGCATCGTAGTACTCCCCATCCAGCAACACCCGTCCCGAAGGCCTCAGGTCGGTCGCCGCCACCCCCACGCTGCCCACCAGGGAAGCCGGCTCCATGGGAACAGAGATAAAACCCTCCTGGTCGGCACTCAACGCCACCTTCCTGAGGAATCCCCTCTTCCCTATCCGGCTCGACATGTATATAATCCCTATAATCCCCAATCCCAAGCCGCCAAGAACCGTCATCGAAGCCTTAAAGACCTCCCGGAACGGGATAACCCCGAAGTTAAACCGAATGTTGCCTATCGCCGCCAGCACAAGGGCCGCCACCATCAACACGATCCCCGTGATACCGACCACCCCGAAGCCAGGGATCACAAATATCTCGAAGACGATAAAGATAAGGCCCAGCACGAAGATCAACACCTCCCAGCTCTCGGCGTACCCGGTGAGGTAGAGGGGCGTGAAGTAGAGCAGTGCCGCCGTGATGGCCACCGCCGTGGGGAAGCCCACGCCCGGCGATTGCAGCTCGAAGTAGATTCCCCCGATGATAAACATGATCAAGAACGCTTGCACCACCCCGTTGGTGAGGAAGCCTTTAATCTTGTCATAAAACGAGGGGTTGTATGTCTCCAGTCGATAATCATCATACTTCAGGTGGGTCACGATCACCTCGTGCACGCTCTCGGCGATCCCTTCGCAATACCTCAAATCCATGGCTTGTGAAGCGGTCAGGGTGAGTACCTGCGTGGAGTCCACGTAACCCGGTATCACGACCCGCTCATCGACCATCGCCTCGGCAATAAGCGGGTCTCTTCGCCACCGCTCGATGGTATCGCCGTTCTGCACGATCACCTCTTTCCCATGGCTCTCGGCCGTTGCCCGCATGGTAGCCCGCATATAGGACTGGTACTTATCGGGGGCTTGCTCACCCGTCCCGCCATCTACCACGGTGGCCGCGCCAATAGAAGCGCTCTCCCGCATGAAGATGCTGTCGCACGCGATGGAGACGAGGGCACCCGCCGATGCCGCGTTGTTATCTACGAAGACGTAGACGGGAATCGGCGAATTCAGGATGGCCGTTCGCATGGAGTCGGCTTCCAACACTGCGCCACCATAGGTGTTCATATGCAGCAAGATCGCGCTCGCGCCACTTTCGTTGGCTTCATGCATCCCATTCTTCAGGTAAATCCAGGTGTTGCTACCAATATTCTCTTTGATGTTGATTTGGTATACCAGGGGACGGGTTTCCTCGGCATGCAGATTCACGCCCACGAAAAGGGCTAAAAGGAAAGGAACGAACCAGTAATTTTTCATTTTCAAGACGTTTAATCAGACAAAGGTAATCTATTTTGACCTTAATTGCACGTTTTCGGTAAAAATGTGTTATATTTGCACCTCAATTCATCTATTATGAGCAGAGCTTTACTTACCATAGGATCCAATACTTTCGCTAAAACGAACATCGATAAGGCGAAACGAATGCTTACGTTTCTTTTCCCCAACATCATATTCAGCGACCCCATCCTGTCTGAACCGGATGACGACAGGTATTCTTACCTGTTCAGGAACATCTTAGCCGTGGTCGATACCGATATGCCCCCCGAGGAAATTATCAACAAGATCAAGCAGACGGAGCGCGCCGTTGGGCGTACCCCCAGGGACAAGTATGTAGGGAAGATGGTTATCGACATCGACCTGGTGAAGTACGGAGATGCCATCCTGCGCCCCAAAGATTACGAAAGGGAGTACGTGCAACACCTACTGGGCACAATGGATCTTCCGGAAGAGGAAGTGACGATTCCCCAACCCGATACCGATGAAATCGACGCGCAAGCAGGGGTATCAGCCGAAATAGATACTGATATGCTTGATGTTCAAGACGTTCAGGCCGACCAAGAAGCATCGGATCTACCCGACCCCGACGAGGTAGAACCCGCGGAAACGGAGGCTTAATTCAACCGCTCTACCGACTTCACCCCTTTCACCACCTTGAGCTTTTTGATCAATCGCTCCAGCATGGAGGTATTGGCCAGCGTCACCGAGATGTTGCCCTGAAACAGCCCGTCGTTCGAGTCGATGGAGATGGAGCGCATCTGCACCCCCTCCTCCTTGGAGATAATCGACATGAGGTTGGTCACGATATTGAGCTGATCGTTGCCGATAACCCGCAACACGATGGTGTAGCTTGAGGAGCCGGTCGGGCTTGACCAGCGGGCTTTGATGACCCGGTAGCCGAATCTCGAGAAGAGGTCGTGCGCGTTGGGACAGGTAACGCGGTGTATCTTGATCCCTTGCGATGATACGAACCCGAAGATCTCATCCCCAAAGATGGGGTTGCAACACTTCGCGAGCCGGTAATCTATCCCCGTTAGGTTCTGATCGATAATCAGCTCATCGCCGCCACTCTCTTCACGTACCGGCGTCTTCAGGGTGAACTGCTCGGCGCTCA
>DUPB01000185.1 GCA_012838585.1 Bacteroidales bacterium | reverse complement strand
GGCGTTGGGGGAAAGACATCCGGGTGTTATCGCGGATGGCCCCACTTCTCCTGCCCCAGACATACTCGGGGTTAACCGGGATGACCGCTTCGCCGTTGAACATCTCGGAATAGGAGCGGTAGGGGTCTATTCCCGCGGCACCGTTGGGCCATTCGTTGTAGTAGTCCGGGTCGGAGGTAACGCCTTCCGGTAGGTCAGGGGTGTCGGAGTCGGCTTGCACCGTGTGTAGCCTGTACATGGGTGTACCTGAGTTTTCCAGCTCCATTACCCGTTTGGCAGCTGCCGCGGCTAGTGCCCAACGCGACTCGTCGTAGGTTTGCGAAACGTACAACTCGCCATCGGTCGATCGCTTCCAGTTACCAAAGAAGGTGCGGGCAACACTTCCCCCGTTATAGAGGGGGCTGGCATGAATAAGCCGTATCCGGGCGACCAACCCGTACGCGGCCCCCTTGGTGGGGAGTCCGAACTCCATCAACGGCACCGTGTAGGGTAGCAGGTCGGCAGCGGCCTCCAGCTCACTGCAGATGTATTCCACTGCCTCATCGTAGGTACTCCTGTGGCGATCGTACTCCTCCAACGCGGCGTTGGATTCGATGACCTTGTCCTCCAATATGATGGGAGGGCCAAAGTCCATCAGGATGTTGTAGTAGGCGTACGCCCTCATAAAACGAGTGTACCCTATAATCTCGAATCGCTCCTTGGTCGTCATGTCTGCTGCTTCATCAATACGGGCAAGGATGGTGTTGCACTTGCGAATAATCTTGTACATGTTGCCCCACACACTACGGAACGAGTGCATGGAGTTCGCGTTGATCTCGCCCAGTACGAAGCGTATCCCGTTATAGTTGTGTACGGTAAAAAAGCTGGTAAAGCCTTCATCGGTAGCCAGGGGACCGGGTGTATGCTGATCCTGCAGTAAGTTCCCTTCGTCGGGAAAAAGGCTAGAGGCCCCCCACATGTAGGCTTCCACGTGCCGTGTTTGCGCGAATACCGAATCCAGCTTCAGTTCGTCGCTAAAGTAATTGTCCACGCTGAGCAAATCCTTGCAGGAGGAGAAGAGAACGAGTGGGGACAGTAACGCCCCTAACAACGTGATATATATAATATTCAATGACTTCATAAAGCAGTAATGTTTACAGGTTGATATACATTTGTAACGTGTAGGTGGTGGGAATCGGGTACACTTCCCCGTTCCGTTGCGCCTGTTCCGGGTCGAACAGCTTCACCTTATCCCATACCAGCAGGTTGCTGCCTATCAGTTGAAAATCGATGGATTGCACCTTTATCTTTTGCAGGAACGGGTTCCTCAGGTTGTAGTTGATGGTAACCTCTTGCAACCTCAGGTACCTTGAGTCTCCTTTCCAGAAGTCCGACAGCTGCGAGTTGTTCTCGTTGTAGCCGTAGGTGAGTCTTGGGAAGCGCGCATTCGGGTTTTCCGCCAGTGCCGGGTCTATCCCGTTCGCCAAGGCGTACTCCTTGGGTATCCACCTGTTTTTGGGGTCGTTGGCAATGGTGAGCACGTTACCGTTAACTCCTTGGTAAAAGGGGACGTACCCGGTACCATTCCCTTGTCCCACGTGGAAAAAGTCGGTTTTACCCGTTCCCTTGAACAGCACGCCCACGGTGAGGTTCTTGTACCTGAATTCTCCTCCAAAACCGTACATCAGCAAGGGATAGGTGCTGTAGGAGAGGGGAACCCGGTCATCGGAGTTAATGACACCATCGCCGTTCACGTCCCGGTACTTGATGTCTCCAGGCATCAGTCTCCCAAATTGGGCCGGACTGTTTCTAACGTCGTCCCAATCTTTAAATAGGCCGATGGCCTGGTATCCCCGGATGGTGCCCAGCGGGTAATCCGATGCCTCTTGGTAGGGGTACTTGGGGTTGGCCTCTTCCCAGTTTTGCACGTTGTTTTTGGAGTAGGTGAAGTTTCCCCTCACGGTGAATGAGGTCTCTTTATTGAATGGGTGGGTGAAGCTGGCGTTTCCGTCCGCACCGTAGCTCTTCATTTTGCCCACGTTACCGAATGGCATGGTAATCAGTCCCGCGTAGTCGGGTATCTGAACCCGCTCCATGAAGATGCCGTCTCGTTGGTCGTTGAAGATGTCGAACACCACCTGTAACTTGTTTTTTATGAAGTTGGCTTCAACCCCTAGGTTTGCCTTGAGTGCCTTCTCCCATTGGAGGTTGTCTGCCCCGATGGTCGATTCGTTGATGCTTTCCACGGGAGCCGATTCCCAGGGTCCCACTGAGCCCCTATTGACCATGGTGAGGTATGGGAACCTCCGGGAGCTGATGCGGTCGTTCCCCACCGTACCGTATGATCCCCTGAATTTCAGGAAGCTAATCCACGGTAGCCTCTCTTTCATGAAGTCGTAGTTGGTGGGTACCCATCCTACCGCGACGGAGGGGAAGAAACCATATTGACGACCCGGTTGGAAGTTTTCGGACCCGGTGTAACCAAAGTTGAAGTCTACCATGTAGGTGTCGCGAAAGCCGTAGGTAAAGCGACTCGACACCCCTTGGTAGCGAAGCGGGATGGCACTGAGGTTGTTGGTTCCATCGCTGGCCCATTTCTGATCGCTCAGGTAATAGTAGATCAGTCCGGAGACGCGGTGATCGTCCGCGAACACCTGGTCGTAGTTGAGTGTGCTTTCGAAGTGATACTTTCGGAATTGGTCGGTAGATTTTCCATACGATATCCCGCCCTCTTTCACCCTTTCAATGGTAATCAGCTTCCCTTGCTGGTCGCGTCCTACAGCTTGGAAGAGCGATGGCTGAATGCTTCTGTTTTCCGAGAAGTTACTGTACAAGTCATACGCCCCTTGTGCCCTGATTCTTAAGCCTGGGAGGATCATGGAGAGGTTTTGTTCTATCGACAAGGTGAATTTTCCCTTGTATTGTTGATCGCTACGTCGTCCCATGTGGTTGATCATGACCATTGGCGATCGCAACGAAGCGGTCGTTGATGTGGCAGGTAATTGGCCGTTCGAGTACCGTATCGGCAACAGAAGGGGGTTCAGGTTGGATTGCGCGTACCAAATATAATCGGTGCTTGCCACGCCGGGGTTGTTTTGGATAGAGAGGAACCCATCGGTCCCGAAGTAGAGCGTGGTAGTCGGGGAGAGCTCAAGGTCGATGTTCGTCCGGTAGTTATAGGTGTTGTATCCCGTGTTGGCGGCGTACACGCTACTTTTATCATAATTGTAGGCGGCCGATTCGATGCTCGCGCCCAAACTAAGAAAGTAGCGGGCCACCCTTGCACCCCCTCGGGCGCTGACGTAATAGGATTGGGTAAGCGATTGGTCTCTTAACACTTGCTCTTGCCAACTTATATCTGGGTAAAGGTCAGGGTCGGAACCGTCTTGGATGATGTCGATCTCCACATCGGTGTAGATCGGGGCATCTCCCCTAACCGCCCTCGCTTCGTTTGCCAACTTCGCGTACTCGTATGCCCTGAGGTATTCGGGTACCCTTTTTAACCGGGAAACGGAGAAGTTGGCGCGTCCCGTGATGCTAAGCTTATCTACCTGTCCCCGCTTGGTGGTAACCAGCACCACACCGTTGGCCCCGCGTACCCCGTAGACAGCTGTAGCAGAGGCGTCCTTCAGTACCGAGAAGCTTTCAATATCCGCGGCGTCAATGGTGTTGATATCCCCTTCCAGCCCGTCGATTAACACGAGGGCACTGGCGTTGGCCCCAAACGTGCCGATACCGCGTACCCAGAACTCCGAGATGTTTTTCCCGGGCTCCCCGCTTGTTTGCATGGAGATTACCCCGGCCACCCGTCCCCCTAGTAGGTTGGCTACAGATGTGGTGGGCGTTTGTAGCTCGCTTACATCCACGCTACTAACCGAGGCTACGGTGGATATCTTCCGTTGACTGCCCAATCCAGTAACGATAACCTCTTCCAACTCCTGGGCGGCTTCCGTGAATTTTATCTTGACATCCTTTTTTTCTTCGGTTACCAGGTATTCGATGCGCTCGTAACCCACGAACGAGAAGACAATCATATCTCCCCTGGAGGCGCGAATACTGAACTTACCGTCGGCGTTGGTGGTAGTACCCACGCTAATTTTATCTCTCAGGTAAACGGTAACGCCCGGTAGCGGCGTGTCCGTTTCATCATAGACTACCCCCTCCATTAGGAAAGAGCGTTGCTGCGCGGGTAAGAGAAAGAGTCCCGCGAGGAGCAACCATACTATACATGTTATGCGTTTCATCTGCTTTATATTATAGGTGTTGTTTTCATTGAGCTGTATTGTCGTGGCAACAGGTTAATTAATGGAGAGTTTTCTCACCCTGGCGTTCCCTAAGTCAGCCACGTAGATCGAGCCATCTTTGCTAATGCCCAGTCCCCGCGGTAGATTGAACAGGGCTTCTGCTTTGCCACCGTCCCGCCATCCCGCGGTACCGGGCATTCCTAAAACCGTCTCCACCATTTTTTCCGGTGTAATTCTTCGGATGCAGTGGTTGCTGCAATCCGCAACGTAAATATTGCCGTCGGCATCACTGTATATTTGACTGGGGTTGCGAAACTGGGATACTTCCAAGGGCCCGTCCCGATGCCCCCCACTCGTGGATCCCGACAGTTTTTTAAACGTGTTCTCAGGGTTAGATACATCGATGCTGCAAATGCTGTTCGCGTTCACACCGGAGTTGCCCCAGAACGATATATATAGAATATTGGGTTCAAGCGGGGTGAATGTTAACCCGTAGCTGTCTCCCTGTTCCGTTTTAAAAATAGTCTCCACCTCGTAAGTTCTAGGATCCATTTTCACGATATGTCCATGGTAATAACGGGTGTAAACATAGCCATCAACCGGGTTTACTACTACGCTGTGTTTATAGCCTTCACCGGGTCTGTCGCCATCGGGTGGCCATTTCATTTCGCGGAACCTGGGAGCCCACATCTCTTTGGGGTCAAGGCTGAGGAACGACCCAACCGTAGTTTCAGTCAAGATAGTAATGATACCTGTTTCTAAATCTACTGCTGGAATGTTTGCCGTGACATCTCTCATGATGGTGACCAGCTCGTTGCTTTCTTCATCAATCCTGACAATGTTCATGTGGCCATTTTCTCCACCAAATTCATAAGGTCCCCTAGTGGTGATGAAGATATTGTCTTCATTATCCACGCAAATATAGCGGGGTTGCAGAATCGATTGAGAAAGGTCCCCATCTTGATAATCAAGTTGATTCCCGTTCCCGGCGATGGTGTTCACCGTGACCGACGAGAAGTACCGGAAGATTTTGTCGTACACCAGGGAGTCGTTCCCGATGGCCACGGAAATAATGCAGGTGTCCCCGGGCAAGCGGGGCGCGAGCACGTACATCCTCTTGCCGGTCGATCCGATCACGGCCGCCTTTTTGCTGTTGAAGTAGACCCTTATCTTCTCCGGATCCGTACCAAAGTTAGATCCCTCCAACATCACCTGTTCCAGGTAGATACCGGAATCGGGGTAAAAGGTGGTCAATTCGATCGGCTTGCTGGGATCGTACTCGGTACCGCCACCCTTCTGATCATCTTTGTCGCACGACACCAGCACGAATAAAAAGGCAGCCAGTGCCCAGACCACTCCTTTCATGAGTGCAGCTTGTTTTTTCATACGTTTATTCTAATTTTTTGTTTGGGTGTATGGAACCTTCAAGCATGAGGGTTTCATACGATTATGTTTATATTTATTTTACAGTATACGGACTTTTAATGTTTAAAAATAATCACTCCCATCGATGGGAATGATTGCCTCTAAAAGCAAAGTTAGTAACTTTATTTCATTTTTGAAATTTTTTTCGAGGAAATTGAAAAAAATTAAAGGGTTGTCAAAAAATGCCCATGTTTTTACGATTTGTAAAAATATTTTTATGAAATGCAAATACCTTGACACGATAAATAGTTACATTTGTAGCTCGTGAGTTTAGTTGAAATTGTAAAAGAGCTGTTGTTATGAAACCGACATGTTTAAAATAATCATTAAACACCCTTGAGAATGATTATTTTAAACATCAAAGGTTCCATACACCTAAACAAAATAATAAAATAATCGTATGAAACACGTTAAACTATTATCCATTCTGTTCTTGTTGGCAATACTTGGATTCATATTTTATGGGTGTCCCGGGGATATACCGGGAGAGGGTGACAATGACGATTTTTTTACCGCTGACGTGGGCTACCAGGGGTTCCAGTCGGACGCGGAAATTTTCTACGAGTTTGTCTATTACAAAGAGGCCACGATATTGGAGTTCTTGAACTATTCATCCGATGGCTTTACCACGGGGCCCTTCGAGGGTACGATATCGAACGATGAGTTTGCTAAACTGTTTGGTTACCTTGCCACGTTAAGTGAAAACAGCGAGAGGTATGAAGCGGTCATTAAGAGGATGGAGGATTCGGGTGTGCTTGAAAGGCCAACGCAAACCCGGGGGTTGATCTCGTCCACGGCCAACTTCTTTAAAACGGTTTCCGGGCTCAACAAGAAAAACCATAATCGATATTACACGGTATATACCAATGTACCCCCGGCTGCCCGTACCGTGATGTATAACTATGCTTTAGAGTGTTGGGACAGAAATAATTGGGAAAGCAGACCCGTTAGTGAGGCGGAGTTTTTGACCAATTTGCAAAAGGGGATATATGAAAAACATG
>DUPB01000184.1 GCA_012838585.1 Bacteroidales bacterium | reverse complement strand
CCTTCTCTGGGTGTTTTTCCTGGGGGGGGTGTTGTTTGCGGAAGGCATGTTGCTCACGGGGAACACACTTCCTACGGGGAGTGCATTTTCCACGAGGAGCGTATTGTCATCGAGGGGTGCATTGTACCTTAAGAGTGTACTCACCAAGGGAAGCAGCGTGCCCTTCTCCCAACCCGCTAACCTGTCGGCTCCCCTCCCGGTAGACGATGAGTACCTGATAGGAACCTTGGATAACGGACTTACCTACTACATCAGGGAGGCAACCAACCCGCGAGGGAGGGCCGAGTTCTTTATCGTCCACAACGTGGGGTCGCTACAGGAGGAGGATGACCAGCGGGGGTTGGCCCATTTCCTAGAGCATATGGCTTTCAATGGTACCAAAAATTTCCCAGGGAAGAGCTTACTGGAATATTTCGGGAGCATCGGGGTGAAGTTTGGCGCCAACATCAACGCCTATACCTCTATGGACAGAACCGTCTACAATATCTCGGATGTGCCGGTAGATCGGAGCAGCGTGGTCGATTCTGCCCTGCTGGCTTTGCACGACTGGTCGCACTACATCACCTGCGACGCGGAAGAGTTAGAGAAGGAGCGGGGAGTGGTGAGGGAGGAGTGGCGCCGGGGCGACGTGTCCGCGACCCGGATGATGAAGGCTATTTCCCGGTTTCAGCAGACCGGCTCCCGCTTTGCCGAGAGGGATGTCATTGGCCTGCCCTCCGTGATAGACACCTTTGAACGGCAGACGCTCATCGATTACTACCACCGGTGGTACCGACCGGACTTGCAGGCTGTAATCGTGGTGGGGGATATCGATAAAACGGAGATGGAGCAACGTATTATCCGAACCTTTTCCACCATCCCTGCCGTTAAAGATGCACCCGTCAGGCAAACGTACGACGTGCCGGACAACAAAGAACCCATCGTCGGTTATTTCACCGACCCGGAAACGTCCGCTATTTCAACACGAATCACCATTAAGATTCCACCCCTCACCCATGAAGAGAAGCAGAGCGATTTGTACCTGTACGAGGAGTTGCTCGATAAGGTTTTCCTGGAGATGATGCGCAATCGCTTCAGGGTGGCTGCCACAAATCCCGAGGCTCCTTTCAGAACGGTGATACCGGTGTTTAGCACTATCAGTTACGCCAGCAAGCTGTTCACCTCGACGGCCATCCCGGTGGAAGACGAAGAGACCTTTGAAACGTTGGAGGTGGTGCAGGAGGAGATAGATGACCTGGTGGCAGAGGGACCGACTGAACAGGAGGTGCAGGAGATCAAATTGTACCTGGAGAAGAGGTTCACCGACCGGAAGAAAAACGTGTCGTGGATGGCTATTCTCTCCAGTGCTTTGAAAGGTGAACCTAACTTGGAGCTGGAGCAGTTGGAGCTGCTGGAACAGGTGAACGCGCGGAAAGTGCATACTTTCGCGAAGAGGCTGTTCGAATCGGGGAACCGAATGACTTTTGTTTTTGAACCCTTATAAAACCAGGTATTCCCTTTTACCACGCCAGTGCTGAGTGACGACTTATGGAGTAGTGGCATAAAAAAGAGGCCCGATGCTTAACTACAACGGCCTCTTTTCCATGTAAACTGATTTTTACTGTACTGGTTTTACCGCACTGGTTTTATTGCACTGGCTCCAAGTATTGCGAGTAGCAGTACCCCTCTTCCCCATCGTTATCGCGTACCAACCACCACTGGTCGTTGGCCTTGCTTATGAGCGTGATGATATCGCCCTTTTCGGCTTTGCCCACGATGGGTTGATCTGTCCCTGGGCCTTTACGGATGTTCAGGCGGCTTTGCATGGTCACCACCTTTACTTTCCCACCTTCCGTGACGTTGGTTTTCACGTTCAGTATCACGTCGTTGCTTTTAAAGTGGGGATCAATGCGCTGGTAAATCGCCCATAGTTGATCTTTAACATTTGAAGAAGTAACGGTACCTTCCACCCTCAACACCTTCCCTGAATCGTCCACGTTCAGTTGGTGTGCTTTGGCCAAATCGATTAACTCCTTGTATTTTTCTGCTAATGTCATAACTTGGGTTTATTTAACAGTTAGGTTGTTCACGATTTGGACGGGGTTTAGCGCGTTTAGCTTCTGCATCAGGGTGGGGAGCTCTTTCTCAGCGATATTACCGCTCAAGGTTATAACGCCGTCCTTAACTTCGGCTGTAACCTTGCTGTGATCTTTCAATGCATCTGCGAGGGCCGCGTTAATAGTCGCATCTAATTCCGTGTAGTCGGGAGCGGGCGGAACGACCTCTAGTTCGTTGACTACCGACTTAATGTTTTTCACACCGGCTACGGTGGTTTCAGCAAGCGCTTTCACTGAGTCAACCGCTACAGTACCTGTTAAAGTGGCTACTTTATCTGCCACGGTTACCGTTACTCCCGCCATGTCGGGATTGGCAACCAACAACTCTTGCGCGGCGGTCTGCAAGTCCGCATCGTTCACTTGTTTACACGATGTTGCGCCCATTCCAAGAGCAAGGATAAGGGCTACCATAGATAATGCACGTAATGTTTTCATACTGTTCCTTTTTTAAAATTGTAATACTTTTTGATAATCAATTCCATTATTACATAGGGAGTTTCCTCAAATACCAACTGTTTTCAAAACCCAAGATGTTACCAACCGTAAAGTTAGGAATTTCCCATAAATTTTGTATCTTTGCAAGTTTAAAATAATCATGGGAAAAACGAAAAAGATGGATTATAAAGTAGCCGATATTTCGTTGGCCGATTTTGGAAGAAGAGAGATAGCTATTGCCGAGCGGGAGATGCCCGGCTTGATGGCCGTCCGTGAGAAGTACGCCGTGTCTAAGCCACTCAAGGGAGCACGGGTAACCGGTTCGTTGCACATGACCATCCAGACGGCGGTGCTGATTGAAACACTGGTTGAGCTGGGAGCCGGTGTGCGTTGGGCGAGCTGTAATATTTTTTCTACGCAAGATCACGCTGCCGCGGCGATAGCCGCTGCCGGGATACCGGTATTCGCGTGGAAAGGCGAAACCCTGGAGGAGTACTGGTGGTGTACTGATATGGCCCTCCGTTTCCCCGATGGGAAAGGGCCTCACTTGATCGTGGACGATGGCGGCGATGCCTCGCTTTTGGTGCATATGGGTTACCGGGCCGAGCAGGATGCCTCCACCATCAACCGAAAGGGGTCTAACCGTGAAGAGCAGGTTATCCTGGACACGCTGAACCGGATACTGAAAGAGGATAACCAGCGTTGGCACCGCACGGTGGCTGACATGAAGGGTATCTCGGAGGAGACCACCACCGGCGTTCATCGCCTCTACCAGATGATGGATCGGAACGAGCTGTTGGTGCCTGCCATCAACGTGAACGACTCGGTGACCAAATCGAAGTTCGACAACCTATATGGCTGCCGTGAATCCCTTGCGGATGGCATCAAGCGGGCAACCGACGTGATGATTGCCGGTAAGGTGGTGGTGGTGCTTGGGTACGGCGACGTGGGCAAGGGTTGCGCGCACTCGATGCGCTCATACGGTGCCCGTGTAATCGTGACCGAGATCGATCCCATTTGCGCGTTGCAGGCGGCAATGGAGGGCTTCGAGGTGACCACCATGGAGGAGGCGGTGAAGGAGGGGACCATCTTCGTGACCACTACCGGGAACCGCGACGTGATCACGATAGAGCATATGAGGCAGATGAAAGACCAATCCATCGTTTGCAATATCGGTCATTTCGATAACGAGATACAGGTGGACAAGCTGGTCAACTACCCGGGAATCGAGCACCTCAACATAAAGCCGCAGGTAGATAAGTATACCTTCCCGTCCGGTAACTCCATATTCCTTCTCGCCGAAGGACGTTTGGTCAACCTCGGTTGTGCCACCGGTCACCCCTCGTTCGTGATGAGCAACTCGTTTACCAACCAGGTGTTGGCGCAGATCGACCTCTGGGAGAACGACTACGAGATCGGGGTGTATCGCCTGCCGAAGCAGTTGGATGAAGAGGTAGCCCGGCTTCACCTGGAACAGATAGGGGTGAAGCTGACCACCCTCTCGCAGGAGCAGGCCGATTACATCGGGGTGCCCGTGAATGGACCGTTCAAGCCGGAGCATTACCGGTACTAAGCGCAAGAAACCTTTAAAACCGCCTAAGTTCAACTTAGAAGTGTAACGCCCGCCTAAGTTCAAGTTAGAAGTGCAACACCCGGGTGTTTTCTCGCTTTAACATTTGGAATATTCAAACAAACGATATATCTTTGCACCGCTTTTGAAAGAAAGTTAGGCTGATTCGCTAGCTCAGCAGGTAGAGCACATCCCTTTTAAGGATGGGGTCCTGGGTTCGAACCCCAGGCGAATCACGAAAGGTAGACGTGAAACGGAGAAAAGTCCCGGCTGTTAATAGCAACCGGGACTTTTTGTTTGGGTGTGCCGTGCATGCGTATCATCTAGGTGGTGCAAGTCCACTATGAGGGTCAGCGTCGACCAACCATTAGCACCGGGCATACACTCTTCGCGCTATGCCGAAGAAGAGTGTGATTCTGAAACACATTGAAAAGCTTATGGGTAGTGTTTTTGCACGCTATTGCGAACGGTAAGCTTTGGGAGATAGACCTGTGTGGTTCTTGAAATATTTTCCAAAATGGGATTGGGTTGGAAAATCTAAATGAATACTGATCTGTTGAATTGTCATATCTGTCGATTTTAACAATGCCTTAGCCTCCAAAAGTACATAACTGTTTATCCATTCCGCGGTAGATTTCCCTGTTTCCTCTTTTATTACTTTTGAAAAATATTTTGGTGTAAGAGACATCTTATCGGCATAGAACTTGATATCGCGATGCTCTCTGTAATTTTTCTCAACCAGGTCTATGAAATCTTTAATAAAAAGTTCTTTTTTCGTCTGTGGTTTATCATCGGTCAGATTATGAAAAATATTCTCCACCTCCAAACTCATAACCTGAATCAACAACTCAATAATTTTTAACCTGTTAATGTTATCTGTCGCCCTGATCATCTGCTGAATGCTTTTAAAATTAGACAACATGAGAGCCGATTCACTTCCTGTTAGCGAAACACACGGGTACTCATACACCAAACTTCTCAAATTATACATGGCTCTGAAGGTTGTAGTTAAGGTGTGAGCTGTATTTGGCGACATTAAAATAAAGTATCCGTAATAATCGTCACTGAGTTCATGCAGTTCCAAAATCTGATTGGCAACAACTACTATCAAAGCGGGAGACTCCATGCTGAACGACTTTAAATTTACACTGCCCCTCATGGTTCCCCTAGTAGAAATAATCACGGCGGAAATATCCAACTTAAAAGGATTAATGAAAGGTACATTTTGTTTAGGGCTTTCAAACAATATTAAATCTTCACCTATTTTATCAGCCCTATTAAGATTTACTTCCGAACGCCAATTGAAAAACGAAATTGTCTGATTCATAAAAGTTATTTGAAGATAAGTCGTAATTTCTTCAAAAATACGACTTTTATTACAATAATAATAGCATTTATTCCTTTTTTTCATCTCATCGACACTATAAATTTGTAACACAATTAATTGTGTTTGAAAAAATCATAGAACAATAACTGTTAAATATAATAATTATGAACTTAGTGACGCAAATACAAAAGGTTGGGATTAAGCAGATTGTTACACAAATCCGAAAAGATCCCGATAAGAACATCCTAAAACTGTTGGATAAAGCAGAAAAATGGGATATAGAAAAGAGATACACTCCAAAAATCAGGGGTATCAGGGTCTATTTTGAAGAACCTGAGAACAATTAGAATCGTCTGGTAAAGAGCCTGTTGAGTGAAATAGATCAGACTCAGGTTGACACGATTATCAATAATTTTCTTGGTAATGGGTTTGTCATAGGTAGAACTATTCGCACCAAAGCGCGAGACAAATATAACTGCAACATACCCTGGGCTATCATCATGGATCCATCAACTGCCTGCAATTTAAGGTGTACCGGTTGCTGGGCTGCCGACTATGGCAACAAGATGAGTATGGAATATGAAACGTTGGATAATATTATTGAACAGGGGAAAGAGCTCGGCTGTTATTTTTTCCTTTTTACCGGTGGGGAGCCACTCGTTAGAAAAAAAGACATTATCAAACTTTGCGAAAAGCATAATGATTGCGCGTTTCTCGCTTTCACCAATGGCACACTTATAGATGAAGAGTTTGCAGATGAAATAAAGAGAGTCAAGAACTTCGTACCCGCGATTAGCATAGAGGGATTCGAAGAAGCTACCGATGCTCGTCGCGGAAAAGGAACGTTTGCACGTGTTGTTAATGCTACAAAATCGTTGAAAGAGAGGCACTTACTTTTTGGGCTGTCGTGTTGCTATACCAGTCAGAATGTCGATGTGATGGGCAGTGAAGAGTACTTTGACTTTATGGTTGATGTAGGCGCGAAATTTGTATGGTTTTTCCTGTTTATGCCTATAGGGGTTGATTCAACTCCCGAACTAATGGTATCGGCAGAACAGCGCCGATTCATGTTTGAACAGATCACGAAATTCAGAAAAACAAAACCGCTGTTCACGATGGATTTCTGGAATGATGGTGAAGTTGCCAACGGTTGTATAGCCGGAGGCAGAAGCTACCTGCATATCAACGCCAATGGCGACATAGAGCCTTGCGCGTTTATTCACTATTCAGATTCAAACATCTACGATAAAAGTTTGATAGAGGCATTTCAATCTCCCCTGTTCCAGCAGTATAGAGCGAACCAACCATTCAGCGACAACCCTTACCGTCCATGTCCATTGCTCGATAACAAGGGGAAGCTGGCAGAAATGGTTGAAATATCGGGTGCGAAATCAACCGATGTTTATCCCGAAGATGTAAACAGCTTATCGGCTAAAACGGCCGAAGCCGCTGACGAATGGCTACCTGTATCGGATAAGATGTGGGTAGAGAGACAAAAGCGGAGGGTGTCTAAAAGTGTTGGGAAATAATTGGCTGAAAAGTTGGTTTTGATTCCACAAATAAACTAAGTTTGTAGTTAAACTGTAAAACGTCATGTTATGGGCAACTTAACTTTTAACCCTGTTTTGTGTGTGGTTATATGCTGTTTAGGCTTGTCGTGGGTAGGTGCAGGGGCGCAGGCTCAGGCTCAGTCTCAGGAAAAGAACCGTGACTGGGCGAACTTCAAGCGGTACGCCAAGGCCAACAAGGAGCTTCCGGCACCGGGCAAGAAGGAGAAGCGGGTCGTCTTCATGGGAAACTCCATCACCGAGGGGTGGGCACGTCTTTGCCCGGAGTTTTTCGAGGAGAACCATTACGTGGGCCGTGGCATTGGTGGGCAAACATCGTATCAGTTCGTGCTTCGTTTTCGTGAGGATGTAATCAACCTACAGCCTCGGTTGGTCGTGATCAACGCGGGTACCAATGATGCCGCCGAAAATACCGGACCATTCAATGCCGATATTACCATGGGCAACATCGTGAGCATGGTGGAACTGGCTAAGGCGAATAAGATCAAGGTTATCCTCACCTCCGTTCTCCCGGCATCGGGTTTTGGATGGAACAAGGAGATTACCGATGCGGCCGATCGTATTGCCCTGTTGAATCAAATGATTGAAGCTTACGCTAAGGCCAATAAAATTCCTTACGTTGACTATTACAAGGAGATGGTGAGCGGTCCCGAACGTTCACTGAACCCCGCCTACACCAAAGATGGTGTGCACCCAACCAAGGAGGGATACGCGGTCATGGAAGCACTGATCAAGCCTGCCATCAAAAAAGCGTTATAAAAGCGTTATAACGGGGTGTATCCCCGATAGCCGGGAACGGCACGTCACCCTCTTCCGCGTTTGAAAATGAAAAATACTTTCCGCATGAGAAGTAGCATTGTCATTTTTGCAACCTACATAGCTTTAACGTTAGGTGTCACTCCTGGTCTGTTTGCCCAGGAACTCAAGCGTTTATCCTATAACAATCCGGGCTTGGTGGTCGATTTAGGTGTCGGTTTGTGGGCATGGCCTTTACCCATGGATTATAATGACGATGGCTTGACTGATTTGCTGGTGGTTTGTACAGATACACCTTACAACGGGGTATACTATTTTGAAAACAGCGGGGTCATTGATGAAGAAACTGACTTGCCTATATTTAAACCCTCTATACGCTTGGGAAAAGCGGTAGACAACGCAAGTATATCCTATATTCAGGATAAAGCCGTGATCACAACACCCCAAAAGACCTATCCGGATTTTAAAAACTCCCTGTTTGAACATCCGGAAAAGATCCTCTCTTCAGATATAAAAGAACTCTATCCCGAGGGAGTGTATATAAGGGCAAACCAGTGGAAGTTTATTGATTTCAACGGGGACGATCTCTTGGATATACTGGTAGGTGTCGGCGTGTGGGGAGACTACGGGTGGGATGACGCGTATGATGCAAACGGCAAATGGACCAACGGACCTTTGCATGGCTACATCTATCTCATTGAAAATATAGGCAGCAACGAAAATCCCAACTACATAGACCCGGTTCAGCTTTGCAATACCGACGGAATTCCCTTGGATGTTTTCGGCAGGCCCTCCCCCAATTTCGCTGATTTTAACGGGGATGGTAAACCCGACTTGTTATGTGGTGAATTTCGAGATGGGTTTACTTTCTTTGAAAATGTAGGTTCCTTGTACAATCCTCTTTTTGCCCCGGGTAGACCCCTTACCAATGGCGATCAAATAATACGCATGGATCTGTGCATGATTACTCCCGTGGCTTTTGATTTTACAGGTGACGGTTGGCTTGATATCGTGGTGGGAGACGAGGACGGCAGGGTGGCATTGGTTGAGCATACGGGTGATGTTGTCGATGGCATGCCCCTGTTCTTGCCTCCCCGCTATTTTAAACAGCAGGCCGATGAGATTAAATTTGGTGCATTGGCCACCCCGGTCGGTTTTGATTGGAATGGAGATGGAAAAGATGACATCTTATGCGGCAATACGGCTGGCCAAATCGCTTTTATTGAAAACCTGGGAGGAGACCCTGTAAGGTGGGTCGCCCCACGGCTCTTGGAGGCTGATGGAGAGGTTATTCGTATACAGGCTGGTGTGAATGGCTCTATACAGGGTCCGGCAGAAGCAAAATGGGGCTATACTACCCTGTCAGTGGCCGACTGGAATCATGATGGTTTACCGGATGTAATCGTCAACTCCATTTGGGGCAAAGTAATCTGGTATGAAAATATAGGTACCCGCCATCATCCCAAACTGACGAAAGCCCAACCCATAACCGTGGAGTGGAAGGGCAAGGCTCCCAAGCCAAGCTGGAACTGGTGGGATCCCATGGGTAAGGAACTTGTGACACAATGGCGCACAACACCCGTGGCGGTTGACTGGACGGGTGATGGCCTTACGGATCTGGTGATGTTGGATCACGAGGGCTACTTGGCCCTATATAGACGGGAAAAACGTGATGGTAAACTGATCCTCTTGCCTGGTGAGAGGATATTCAGACTTGAAGGTGAGGATACCCCTTGGCGTCTCAATGAGGGTAGGGCAGGGGCTAGCGGACGTCGCAAGTTGGCGATTGTGGACTTTGACCGTGATGGTCGGTTGGATATCCTGCTCAATAGCAGGAATGCCTCCTTTTTTAAAAATATGGGTCAGGAAAACGATACGACCATCTTCAGGGATATGGGACTGCTGGATGAGAGGAAGTTGGCTGGTCACACCAGCAGCCCATCCGTGATCAATTTATCTGACGACGATTATCCTACATTGATTATTGGTGCTGAGGATGGGTATATCTATTTTAAAGAAAATCCTTTCAGGAAATGATATAAAACAACAACCTATGAGGAGCTTTGGAAGTGACAATAATTCAGGCGTGCATCCCCGTGTCATGCAGGCCATTGCCGAAGCCAATACAAACCACACGGTGGCTTATGGTGATGACGCGTGGACGCGTCGTGCCGAAGATGCGGTCAGGGAGTTGTTGGGCGAAAAAGAGATACAACCGATGTTTGTTTTTAATGGAACGGGTGCAAACGTGGTTGCTTTGCAGGCTTGCGTGTTGCCGTTTCACTCCATTATCTGTGCATCAACAGCCCATATCGCGGTGGATGAGTGTGGCGCCCCCACGAAATTCACGGGTTGTTCACTGAAAGAGATTGAGACACCCGACGGAAAACTTACCCCCGAATTGGTCCGACCCCTTTTGCACGGTTTCGGATTTGAGCATCACTCGCAACCGAAGGTTATTGCCATATCGCAAACAACGGAACTGGGTACGGCTTACACCCCCGACGAGTTGAAAGCACTTGCCGAATTGGCTCACGAGCACGGTATGTATCTTTTCGTTGACGGCACACGTATTGCCAATGCATGCGACTATTTAGATGTTTCATTGCGAGAAATAACGGTTGATTGTGGTGTGGATATCTTTACGTTAGGTGGCACGAAAAACGGCTTGATGATGGGCGAAGCCATTGTTCCGCTACGTGAAGAACTTGCCGAAAACCTGAAATATTACCGCAAACAGACCACGCAACTTTACTCTAAAATGCGTTTTATTTCGGCGCAATTTATCCCTTACCTGAAAGAGGGTATTTGGTTGGATAATGCCCGTCGCTCCAACGCGGCCGCTCAAAGATTGGCTGCCGAAATGAAGAAAATCGGTGTCGGGTTAACCCAAAAGGTGGAATCGAACCAACTCTTTTTCACTCTCCCGAAAGAGATTACCGGTGAGTTGTTAGAACGTTATTTCTTTTATCCCTGGAACGAAGAACGCGATGAATCACGCTTGGTTTGTTCATGGGACACCACTGATAAGGATATTGATGAGTTTGTAGAATATTTGAGAGGTTTGTTGGCGTGAGGCCAGTGCTTTAATCAGCGACCCTGAAAATCCCATTTAACAGCGGGATTTTCTTTTACAACTGCCCTGTTTTACAACTGCCCTGCGGTGTACATTTCGGCGTAGTGTCCGCCTTGTTCGAGCAGCTCGGTATGGGTACCCACCTCGATAATGGAGCCCTTGTCCATCACGATAATACGGTCTGCATCGTGAATGGTAGAGAGCCGGTGGGCGATGACGAAGCTGGTGCTGTTGGAAGTTAGCTCCTTCATGGCATGTTGGATGAACAGCTCCGTACGGGTGTCGACGGATGATGTGGCCTCGTCCAAAATGATGATGGGTGCCTTTTTAATCATGGCACGGGCGATGGTCAGCAATTGGCGTTCGCCCTGACTGATGTTGGTCGCCCCTTCGCTCAACATCGTGTCGTACCCATCCGGCAGGCACTCGATAAAGCTGTCGGCATGGGCCAGTTTAGCTGCCCGTTTAATGGCTGAAAACGGCACATCGCACAGCTCCTTTTCGTTTGAAATATCTGCACCGTAGGCGATGTTTTCGCGGATGGTCCCGGTGAAAAGCCAGGTATCCTGCAGCACCATGGAATAGGCTCTTCTCAGCTCATCGGTATGGTACTGTTTCGAATCGTGCCCGTCCAACATGATTTTGCCGCCCTCGATTTCATAGAAGCGCATCAACAGGTTTACCAGTGTCGTTTTGCCCGCGCCCGTCGTGCCGACAATAGCCAGCTGCTCACCGGGATTCACCTTCAAGTTGACGTTGTTAAACAGCAACTCATCGGTATAGCCAAAGTCCACGTTATTAAACTCGATCTCGCCTGTCGTTTTGTTGATATCAATGGCTTCCGTGCCCGTTTGAACCGTCTCTTCCGCGTCTAAGAATGAGAAAATACGTTCTGCCGATGCCAAAGCGGACATGATGGTATTGAGGATGCCCAATACCTGGTTGAAGGGGTTGCGCAACATCTGCGTGTACCGGATAAACGCCTGAAAGGCCCCCAAAGAAAGCGCACCGCTAATCACGTACTTACCGCCCAAAATGGCGATCAACACGTAATTCGCGTTTAATATCAGATCGCCCGCGGGTCGGGTAATGAAAGAGACCAGCGATGATTTCCATTCGCTTTCGTACAGCCTTTCATTCAAAACAGCTATCTCCTCTTTCAACTCTTCACCCAGGTTATAATGCTTTACAATATCCTCGCCGTTATAGATCTCTTCCACCTGCCCGTTGAAATGGCCGGTATAATTGGCATTCCGCTGAAATATAGGCTTCGCTTTCTTGACCAGGTACTTGACCAGCAGGTAGGCGATGGGGACGACGATAAGTGCCAACAATGCTAACGTTACGTGAATGTTGAACATCATGATCACTACCCCCACCAGTATGACGACGGCGGTGAGGGAACTGGTCAAGCCGCTTTGCAGGGTGTTGGATACATTGTCCAAGTCGTTGGTTAACAGCGATATCAGATCACCCGTTGAGGAGCGGTCGAAGTAGTTCAAGGTGAGGCGATTCAGTTTCACCTGCATCTGATCACGAATAGCGCGTATCAACTTTTGCGTCATCCTGACCAGCAGAACGCTCGAAAAATAGTTCGCCCCAAACTGAACGATAAAGAGGAGAATGAGAATAATCGCTATCTTCCGAAAAGCGACCCAATCGAGACCGACATCTTGTTGGAAAACAGAGGTGATGATGTTGATGATATCACCAATCAAGCGGGGGATGAAGATTTGGGCACCCGAAGCCAGCAGAGTCAAGATGATGGCGGTAATAAAGAACCATTTGAAGGGCCCCACGTTTTTGAGTAGCCTCAATAAGGTCCCCTTGCTGTCCTTCGCGCTGCCTGATGTCAGCAGGCCCGCGACACGACCGGCACCACCAACCCCTCTGGATACACCAGGCAAGCCATCATCCCTTTTATCTTCTGTCTGATTCGCGTTTTGCATCATTTGGCTCCCCCGTTATCTATCCTCTTTTGTGAGGTGATGATCTCTTGATACACCCGACATCTCTCTTCGAGCTCCTGGTGGTTCCCCTTGCCCACGATTGTCCCGTTGTCGATCACGAGAATCTCATCCGCGTCTTTTACCGTCGCTACCCGTTGCGCGATCACCAACACCCCTTTGTCCGACAGCTTTTTCTGGATGGCTTGCCGCACCTTCTTCTCGGTCGAGTAGTCCAGGGCCGAAAAACAGTCGTCGAAAACGTAAAAATCGGTCTCCCTAATCAACCCGCGTGCGATGGAAATACGTTGCTTTTGTCCCCCCGAGAGATTGACCGCATTTTGCGCGATATAAAAATCCAATCCCTCCTCGGTTTGGCGGAAGAAATCGCCCATTTGAACCATATCCAGCACTTCCCAAATCTCCTCATCCGACGCGTCTTTTTTACCCGTTTGAAGGTTCTCCCGAATGGTACCCGAGAAGAGAAAAGTGGTTTGGGGAATATGCGTTACGGTATGGTTGATCTCTTCGTTGGTCAGGCTCGTTATATCTTGACCGTTATAGGTGATTTGCCCTCGATACGCGTCATAATCCCGCATCATTAAACGGACCAGGGTCGACTTGCCGCTGCCCGTCGAGCCAATCACCGCCTTGGTTTCACCTTTGTTCAGATCAAAATGGATGTCGTGCAACACGGCGGCAT
>DUPB01000183.1 GCA_012838585.1 Bacteroidales bacterium | reverse complement strand
GGCTCTCCGTGGCGTTCGACCTCCCCACGCACCGCGGCTACGACGCCGATAACGAGCGGGTGGTGGGCGACGTGGGGAAAGCGGGCGTTTCCATCTGCTCGGTGGAAGATATGAAGATACTGTTCGACGGCATCCCGCTTGGTAAGATGTCGGTATCGATGACCATGAACGGGGCGGTATTGCCGATCCTCGCGTTCTACATCGTGGCCGCGCAGGAGCAGGGAGTCAAGCTGGAGGAGATGGCGGGAACCATTCAGAACGATATCCTGAAGGAGTTCATGGTGCGCAACACCTACATCTACCCGCCCGAGTTCTCGATGAAGATCATCGCCGACATCTTTGAGTACACGTCCCGGTACATGCCCAAGTTCAACTCCATCTCCATCTCCGGCTACCATATGCAGGAGGCGGGTGCCACGGCCGATATCGAGCTGGCATACACGCTGGCGGACGGGATCGAGTACCTCCGGGCGGGGATTGACGCCGGTATCCCGGTGGACAAGTTCGCGCCGCGGCTCTCCTTCTTCTGGGCCATCGGCATGAACCACTTCATGGAGATTGCCAAGATGCGTGCGGGTCGGCTCCTGTGGGCCAAGATCGTGAAGAGCTTTGGCGCCGAGAACCCGAAGTCGATGGCGCTGCGTACCCACTCGCAAACTTCGGGGTGGTCGCTCACCGAGCAAGACCCGTTCAACAACGTGGGGCGTACCGCCATTGAAGCACTGGCCGCCGCGCTGGGGCATACCCAGTCGCTGCACACAAACGCGCTCGACGAGGCGATCGCGTTGCCGACCGACTTCTCGGCCCGCATCGCGCGCAACACGCAGATATACCTGCAAGAGGAGACCAAGATCACGCGGCAAGTGGATCCGTGGGCGGGCTCCTTCTACGTGGAGTCGCTCACCCGGGAGCTGGTCGATAAGGCGTGGGCGCTTATCCAGGAGATCGAGGAGCTGGGTGGTATGGCCAAGGCAATCGAGACCGGTATCCCCAAGATGCGAATCGAGGAGGCGGCCGCTCGAACCCAGGCCCGGATTGACTCCGGCGTGCAGGCGATTATCGGTGTGAACCGGTATCGTCTTGAGTATGAGGATCCGATCGATATCCTGGAGGTGGACAACACCGAGGTGCGCAAGCAGCAGGTGGCCCGCTTAGAGGAACTGAAGGCCAACCGCGACAACGAGGCGGTGCAGAAAGCGCTTGACGCCATCACCCGTTGCGTGGAGACCAAGGAGGGTAACTTGTTGGAACTCTCCGTGGAAGCGTCACGTGCCCGGGCCACGTTGGGAGAGATCTCCGACGCGTGCGAGAAGGTAGTGGGACGTTATAATGCAGTAATCAGAACTATTTCAGGCGTGTATTCATCCGAATCAAAGGGTGATGCGATGCTCGATGAAGCACGTGCACTCACCGACAAGTTTGCCCAAAAAGAGGGGCGTAGACCCCGCATCATGGTGGCCAAGATGGGGCAAGATGGCCACGACCGCGGTGCCAAGGTGGTGGCCACGGGCTATGCCGATTGCGGTTTTGACGTGGATATGGGACCGTTGTTCCAAACCCCGGCGGAATCTGCTCGTCAGGCCGTTGAGAACGACGTGCACGTGTTGGGTGTCTCCTCGCTCGCTGCCGGCCACAAGACGCTGATTCCGCAGGTAATCGATGAGTTGAAGCGGCTCGGTCGTCCCGATATCGTGGTGGTTGCCGGAGGGGTCATTCCCGCGCAAGATTACGACTTCTTGTACAAGGCGGGCGTCGCGGCCATCTTCGGCCCGGGTAGCTCGGTCACCAAAGCGGCTTGCGACATCATGCATATCCTTCTGGATGAAGAGTAATTTGGCTCTCGGAGTTTCTCAGAGTCTTGCTCCTCTTCATCTACGTGCTTTTGGGTGAAGAGTAAAATATAGCTCTTTAGGTTGGGTACATACAACTTTATATAGCTGATTGGGAGGCATTGTTTAAAATATGCTTCGTTGTAGCCCCCGCCTTCTTATCCCCGTTGTATGTATACGAGGGTCGCGGGTGTTTTGTTATCTTTATAAAATACCCTAAAGTCTTGATTTTATGATTGATAAAGCGGAGTTGCAAAGGTATCTTAATAGGCGAATGCAGGAAACGGGTATCTACAGTCCCACTGCCGATCAACTCAACCAGTTTCTTAACGAGTGGATGCAAGTAATCAACAGCCGCCCGTTAGAAGCATTCGACGGATTTTCTTCTTCAGACATGCACCACATGTTGTACTTTCCGTTTGAGAAGAACTGTCCCGTTCAATTTGCCAACTTTACCGGCGAAGATTGCCATTTGGTGCCTCTATTTCGTCAGCTAAGGCTGTTGCTTGAAATGATTGAAAAAGAGGAGAGTGTGAAATTAACCCCGAAGGGTAATCTACCCGTTTACATAGTGAAAGAGCTCTATGCGGTTGGGGTTCCCGATGAGCTTATCGAATATGGACTTACGCGTTTGCGCTCGGAAGACAACGCACGATCTGTACAGCTTACCAGGATAGTAGCCGAGTTGATGGGAATCGTGAAAAAACGGCATAATCGTTACTCTTTAACTGAAAGGGGTAAGGAGTTAATGAAAGATAACCGCGAACTGCTATCAAGGTGTTTGATCACGCTGTTTACAAAGATCAATATGGCCGCTTTTGATGGCTACCGTTCAGATAATATTGGTGTTGTTGGCAACTGCTTTAGTCTCGTGCTGCTGTACAGGTACGGCAACCAGGAACGAGAAGTCAAGTTCTACGCCGATAAATACTTCCAAGCCTTTCCTGACCTCTTTGAAGAGGCCGATGACCGGTACAGGTCACGAGAAGAAAACGCGATGAATTGCTATTCGCTTAGGGTGTTTAAAAGGCTATTTTGCCATCTCGGACTCGTGGAAATAAGGGAAGAGAGTGAAAAGAGTGAAAAGAGTGAAAAGAGTGAAAAAGGTTACCCCTTAAGAGATTTCGTGTTTATTCGTGGAACCGATGTCATTAAGAGATTATTCATCATAAAAAAGGGTAATATCTCATAAACTGTTCCTCCTACTCGATTCCGACAAAAAAGCACGGTGTTTCGCGATGGCATCCCCAATATCCACCTTGTACTCCTCATTGAAGAACGTGGCCTCTTTACTCGGATGCCAATTGCCGATAATCTTGCCGTCGTGTACGATTACGGGATAGAAAATTCCGTTGCGGCTATATGCCTTATCTCTATATTCCTCTTCAATAACATGTTGGCGACTCTTGTAACCGATGAGATATTCATCGTAAGAGGGCAACAATATCGTTCGTGGGCACCCCCCTCTTATCCTGCAATCCTGGTGGATGTAATAGGTGCTCCCTTCGTATCGTTCTTCAAGCAATTCGCCGCGAATGGTATTCATGGCGATTCTACATTCTCCGATATTCAGATTACTCCACCAAACAAAGTCCTCTAACGTAGCCGGTGAGTGGCTGCGAAAATACTTTTGGGCGAGCCGAACAACAGCCTCTTCCCGTGTCAAATCAGATGATCCCGGAACCCGTTCATCCACCAGGGCGTAGGTGTTCTCCCTTCTATCCAGCTTACCACTACAAATCACCCCGTCAGCTTCTGCCCTACGAAGGTATATAGATATGAGGCGGGTGTCTTCAGCAAAGCCATATTCTGCCAAATGGGATAGCAACTCTTTTTTAGTCATTGATGTATGACCGGTAAGTACCTGATGAATTAGGTTGTTGGCATGATCATACTCTTTCTCGCTAATAGTTCTGCCATAATATGCCGCGTAGCCATTGATGGTAGACCTGTTTTTATCCGCGCACAGTTGTAACATCCAACGAAGGTCTTCGGCGGCAACCAGTTGCCACGTACAGCGGAACAGGTGGGTTCTTATGATTTTTCCCGTGTTATACGCGGCTTCTACGGCTTTCATGGATGGGCGTTTTAATCGTGTTCCAACGGCCCAGCGCATCATCCTGTACTCTTGAGCTTGCAACATACCCATCCATGACACCATATCATGCACCTCGGAGAATTGAGGAGCGACCAGTTGTTGGTTGAGCAGCCGTATGTTGGGTATGTTCATATTCTTATTCGCGATTTATTCCGAGTGGACGTTCTCAGACAATTAATCTGTTTTACTCGAGATTCCTGCCTCAAGAGAATTGAGCCAAGGAGAGTTCGTTCCAGGGAATAACCTCTCCATGTGAAGTGGATAAAGCGCGGTCTCCGCTGTAGATGATACAACAATCTTCCGGTTTGGTTTCTGAAAGTTT
>DUPB01000002.1 GCA_012838585.1 Bacteroidales bacterium | reverse complement strand
ATCGTTGGGCGTAACCCGTACTGCCCGGTACCTGTGTCTGGACAAAGTGAAACCCGTTGTATTTCTTTTCGCTTTGCATGTCCACGACGATCCAATGAGGCATGGTTCCCTGTTGCGTGTGCCAGACAGTTTCAACCTTGTTGTCGATGATGTTTTTGGCTGCCGCGGAAGGATCTTCCCCTGATACCCCGGCGATTGTCCATATGGGCTTTTCAAAGTTTTTCATTGCCGCCTCTTTCGCATCGATGTTGGGTGCGGTAAACTCGTCAATAAAGTTGGCTGTTGGTTTGAAAACCGTGCAAAAAAAGTAGCTTTTACCCAAATCAATGTTACGGATAACAATTGATTTGTCGTTCGAAGGCATCATTACACTATCACGAGCTCCCGAAGTGTTTATGAACAAGACCCTTACTCCCACCTCGTCGGGAGTTTTGTTGTCGAAAAACATTTCTATAGAGGTGGGGGAGAGGGTTTTTTGGCTCAACAATTTCCTATTCACCAAATTGTTTTGGTAGTTATCCCCGTAAATAGTGACTTTCACTCCTTTGGGATCAGACGTTGCCCCTTCACTATTGAGTGTTACCACGCGCAGCGTTACCTCCCCCTCCGGTAGCCCCTCTACCGTTACAGATTGGGTGGCCTCACCTTTATTGATGGGGAATTCTTGATAGTTGCCGCTCCCGTGAAATATTTTTCCTTTCACGGATTCCGTAGGAACTTGAAATTCAACTTTCGCGCGGTATTTACCCGGGTAGGCTGTCAACCCGTTAACAACCGGTGGTTGGTGGACATCCTCTTCCGCACAGCCTAACCAGAACAGCGAAACAATAAAGAGGGTTGAAATGAAATATGCTATTTTTTTCATGTTGGATATACTTGTAATGGTTTATAGCTCATCCTTGTAAATTATTGCCAAGCTTCAGGCTGGGTCATTCCTGCCAATTTCTTGGCGTCTTCTAACGGTATCGGCAATACCAAGTATTTGTCGGTGTACGAGGCGTAATCCCGTATTTTCCTGCGTTCGTAGTGGAACTTTCCGTCGTCATCCTTGGTGATTCTCATCCCGGTTACAAAGCGATTTGTCTCGTTAAGGATCTTCCACCTGCGCTGATCATGAAACCTCCATCCTTCCAGGCAAAATTCAACGCGACGTTCGTTACGGATGCGCTTCATTAAAAACTCTTGGGTTTTTTGAAAGCCTGGCACCTCTTCAATTTTTGGCTGCAATGCCCTTTCCCTGATAATATTCAGCATGGTCATCGCTCCATCCAGATCGCCTAATTCACACAACGCTTCTGCGCGGTTGAGATAGAACTCGGCTAACCGGAAGAACACCCAGTGCGTGGGTTCGCCTCCCCGGCTGTTTCCCGGTCCCCAAAACTTAACCTGTTTGTCCTTGCGGCTGTAATACCCGGTGCAGGAACGTTGGGTCTCTTGAGAGATAACGTCGTTGAACCCGTTTCGTCCACCTACGAACGTTTCGACGATAAAGGGTTCCGTGCAGTTGTAGGGTACCCCGTAGTTGGCCATGTTGTAAAGAATGTTCACGTAAAAACGGGCGTCCCTATTGGCATAAGGGTCTCCTCCCGGTTCTTCGCTGTATCCCAGTTCTAAAGCACCAGGGGTGACCGTGATTTGGGTGCGCGTGTTGTCGTTATAGGTTACCGGTAATGCCCCGTTCGTCATTTCAAAGCAGTCAACCAATTCCTGCGTGGGAGACTCCCCGCAATTCCAAATATGTGAGATGGAAGCGTGAGGGTATGTACCCACATCCACGGCGTTCGTGTTGTTAATATGCGAGTTGTCGTTCCAGGAGCGCCAAATAATTTCCGGAACGGGTGTCGTGAACGCCCCTACGAATAGCTTTTTATAATTTTCCATCGGGACAAGGCTGTATTCAGACATGTTGATCACGTCTTGCGCTGCATCGGCAGCTCGTTGCCATTTGTCGCGGTCTTTCTCGGGGTTATTGAGTAGGCTCGCGTTGTTGAGTAGGACACGCGCCCGGATAGCGTATGCAACGCCATTATCCACACGCCTTGCCTCACTTGCGGGCTGCCTGTTAGGGAGGATACCTGATTTTATCACCTCCATCAGCTCATCAGATATCTTGCTGGCTACCTCGTCGTAGGTAGGTCGCGTGAGCGTGTGCCAATCTTT
>DUPB01000182.1 GCA_012838585.1 Bacteroidales bacterium | reverse complement strand
TACGAATCATACCCCCCTTGTTCACCGCTTTTAGACGGGCTTCAAACTTCATGTGTGCTCCCCCCGGACCCCGCAAAGCATCATCCGAGTCGACCACCTGTCCCGTCATGATCAGTCCATCACCTTCCGCCCTCGTTAACGCGTCTTTCTCCCGCGTCAAGCTTACCTTCAAGTTCAATGCCCCCTTTTTTGAGGCCTTTAGGTGAACAGCAACCAGGTTATCGGGCGCCGAAGCCAGTACCTCACGCGTGTAACCCACCCCATCCACCTCGTAAGTCACCCGACAAATGCCCGTGTTCAAGTCCAGTTCCCTCCGGTAATGGCTGCATGGGCTCTCTCCAAACTCGAGCCACAGGTCGCCCAACGTTTGGTAAGAGCGAACACGGGGCGGTGTACCCACCATGTGCTCTTCGGCCAGCGCGGTAGCCTCCAATATCTTGCCTTCAAGAATTAACCCCTGCACCTCTTTAAGGTGCTTCAAGGAAGCAGGATTATTGCTATTTATCGGTTTCCCGCTCCAGAGGCTCTCCTCGTTTAACTGAACGCGCTCGGTAGCCGTTTGCCCAAAAACCATGGCTCCCAGTCGCCCGTTACCCACCGGCAAGGCCTCGTTCCACCTGTCAGCGGGCTGCTCATACCAAAGGATCAACGAGGGATCCCCCTTCGGTTGCTGGCAACCAATCAGCAGTAACAAACAACAAAAAACAGCTATTCGTCTCATTATGTTACCTTTAAATTAATATCTGACGGCAATACTCCATGCAGGTCCTCACCTCCTTCACCGAAGTCGACCAGGGAACTACAGGGTATTCAAGCTCAATATCGCAATAGATGGGCCATCCCTGATCCCTTACAAGCTGTAGAACCTCTTTCAGGGGTGTTTCCCCTTGCCCCCATACTTGATTCTGATCCCTAACGGGGTTATCCCGCCCGGTTTTGTCTTTCAAATGCAGGCTAGCAATCCTATCGTGGTATTTACGAATGAAATCGGCCGGGTTAAGGCCAGTGGAACCAAAGTAGTGCCCCACGTCAAAGTTCAACATCACCGCGGGAGAATAAGCCAATTGCCGGTCAATGTCGAAACCGGATTCCGCGTACTGACCGTGGTTGTGAAGTATCGCGTACATCCCGTTGCGTTCTGCCGCGGGTCCCAGCATCTTCGCGTTTTCATCGCCCACCTCGGTAGTGATACCAATGGCTCCTAACGTTTTAGCTATTTTAAAAGAGTAGTCAAGCTCTTCATCGCTCGTCCCCGACAACCACTTCAATATATGGATATTCACCCCGGCGTCATTGAACTTTTTCCGAAGCCGCACGTATTTTTCAATCGTTTCCCCCGATTGTCTCCATTCATTCAGCGCATTGCTGTATTGCTCAATCGACCTTTTCTCCTCATCGGTGAAAGGTGCCTGTGCCGTAGCCCTTCGGCTTACCGTGTTAACAGGCGCACCCAGGTGCCTTTCCAAACCTGACCCCATCAACTCAATGGAACTTATACCCGCGTCAACACACGCTTTTAGCGTGGTGTCCACATCATCCCCTAAATCGCGAAAACTGTAGGTGATGCAACCAATTTGCACGCCGGCAAACTTAGAGTTGGGCAATGTACCGGTTCTAGGGGTTACCTCACCCACGTTTCTCACGCTCGAACAAGAATAACCCGTGCCGAGTATTGATGCGGCAGCTGCGGCAGCCGATGCTCCTAAAAAGTTTCTCCTCGATAGTTTCATAATTCTCTATTTAATATTCGTGACCTCGCGAGCCGATGTGAAAATCACTCAAAGGATTAAGATCAGGAGCGGGAGAAGGCACATAATAAACGCGATGCCCTTTTTCGCCCCATATACCTTGTAGCTTATCCGCGACCTGTTTGTCATATGGGTAATAGGTGCCTTTGCTGGGACCATAAACACCTAGCGACCCATTTTCGTACTGTATATACTTGTTCTTTCCCAAAATCGGGAGCCACCCTTTCCTCTTCGCTTCTAACGAAAGGAGGTGGTTTCGAGAACGATCGAAAACATTGCCATCGATAACGAAATTTATAGCTTTGTTATAATGATCCCACGATTTGATGTGTGCGGCTCCCCCCTTGTCGGGACGCTGGTATCCCCATCCGAAGCCGGAGAGGCGAAACAGGTTGTTTGTAACCCGTATGTTTTCCATCTGATATGATGTGGTGTCAACCGGCTGCGCCAAAAAGCTCTCAACGGAGTAGGTACATTTTTCAACGAGGTTATTGGTGTACGTTATATGGCTCATCAAAGTGGGATCGGTATCACCGCTTGGTACGTATTGATGGGTTATCCCCGCATCGTAGATCTGGTAGATATAACAATGATCTACCGTGAAATGGCTCCCGCCCCATATCTCCACCCCGTTCCCAAAACGCACGGGGGAGGAACGATCGGGAGAATCATATTGAATAGAACCTCCAATCCAACCTATCTCGCAGTTGGTAACCGTGATGTGGCCACGTTTACCACATCCCACCGCGTGTGATCCCCCGTATTTCAAACACAAATTGTCGATGGTCACGCTATCGGCCGGGGCATGCACGGAAAAAATATGGCCTTTGACCAGCAGCTCGATGGAGTGGAAACGGTCAGCAGGGTGCCCCTTGATGGAACATAAATAGATCCGTTTGGCTCCCGTGTAATCGTGGTAAAAATCCAGGTCTCGCTTTAAATCATGATAATCATTGAAGGGTTCACCCGTCTCGATATGCGACGTACTACCTGTTACGGGGTCTCTCTTTTTCATCACCTTGAAAGCACAGCTATCGCCATCGTTAAAAACGAGCGTCCCAACATCATACATCAACTCCTGATTGTACATGTACACGTTAGGTGCATCCGTCTTTAACCATCTGCCACTTTTTGCCGCATCACACGGAGAACCGTATATCTTGGGTTTTTCTCCCTCCCCGTAAGCGGCATAGGTAACCCCTTTTTGCGCTATCACGTTTCCACGCCAACAGTCACCCCTTCGAAACAGGACGAAATCTCCCGGCTCAAGCGCAAGCGAGTTGAGCTTAGTGATCGTTTTAATCGGCGTTTCCGGAGAGATTCCACTCCAGGAGTCATCCCCTTCCATCGACAGGTAATAGGCGGGACCTGTAGGCTGTAGATCGGCCGTGGAATGAATAATCCTATTTTTCAACATTTCGGCCTCCCTGTCCAGTTGATCCAGGAACGACTCCGTTTGCTTGTAAGTCATCACCGTTGATTGGCATGAGGTTATCAGCAAACAGGCTACAAAACAAGAGATCCTACTCTTCATGGAAAATTCTCTAATGGTATCCCATTATTAATCACACCACTAAAGTACCGTAATGCGACGAAATAAAAAAACAAAACAGGGTATTTTTTCAAGCTGATTAAATGAAAGGTTCACTAAAGTTAGACTATTTCTCGCCACGGAATAGTACAAGTGAACTTGCCCTCTGCTCGTTTGGCTTAACGAAATAGTTCACTAAAGTTAGACTATTTCTCGCCACGGAATAGTCCAAGTGAACTTGCCCTCTGCTCGTTTGGCTTAACGAAATAGTTCATTAAAAGCAGTCACCATAAGTCAGCGAATAGTGTGAAGCTACCCCCTTCATCGCTTCTATCGTTAAAATTTCATTACCTTTGTTGGAAAAGCATGTGTAAACCTCACCTGGTAAAAGGACAAAAAAACAAACAATATGAGAAAAAAGAGCCTACTGTTTATCTTC
>DUPB01000181.1 GCA_012838585.1 Bacteroidales bacterium | reverse complement strand
GTTTAACCGAGATTCTCTACCTGGCGCTGGTGATGTCGAGGGAAAAACCGCAGCTGCTCACGTTTAACCCCTGGTTGACGGAAAAACCCCTGGTTGAGGGAAAACTTCTGGTTGACGGAAGTGAGGTAACTCCACTTTTTACAGGCCGGCAACAAAACACTAAAACAGTCAACCACCGAGAGATTGAAACCATCATAAAAATAGAACACGAAACTAAATTGAAAATAGTATGCAACAGACTTATCGTTACCTATTCACCTTTATTGGCATCGTGCTACTATGCACCTCCTGGGCATCAGCACGGCAAGAAGTATCTGTGCGACCGGCGACATCCGCACAAAAAGAAACATTAACGCAACAAGAAGCATCCATACGGCAGGAAGTATCAGTGCGACTGGCAACATCATTACAAGAAGCATCAGCACAGCAGGAGATACCCGTGCTGCAGGAAATAATAGCACGGCAGGAAACATCTGCGCAGCAAGAGGCTCGTCTCATGCGTTTCCCCCATATTCAAGGCAACCATATCGTCTTCGGCTACGCTGGGGATATCTATATCGTGAACGCGAACGGGGGCATGGCCCGTCGCCTCACCACCCATATCGGCTACGAGCTGTTTCCTCGCATCTCTCCAGATGGGCAAACCATCGCTTTCACCGGGCAATACGATGGAAACTCCGAGGTGTACACCATGCCCATTGCCGGGGGAGTGCCTAAACGGTTGACCTACACGGCCACGCTCAATAGGGATGACGTGGGCGATCGTATGGGTCCCAACAATATTGTGATCGGTTGGACACCGGACGGGAAGAACATTATCTATCGTACGCGTAGCTACACGTTTAACGATTTCACCGGACAGTTGATGACTATTTCAATCGATGGGGGTATGCCCGAACCCATCCCTTTGGAAAACAGTGGATTTTGCTCATTTAACAGCGATGGCACACAGTTGGCGTACAATTATATATTCAGGGAGTTCCGCACTTGGAAAAGGTATGAGGGGGGTATGGCAGATGATATCCGGGTTTACGACACTAAGAGTGGGCAGTCGCACCGCATTACCGATAACCGCCATCAGGATATCATACCGATGTGGATAGGCGATGATATCTACTATATATCCGACAGAGATGATTACATGAATCTTTACCGGTATAATACGGGCAGCAAAGAGACAGTCCAGTTAACCCACTTTGATGAGTATGATATCAAGTTCCCGGCCGCGGGCAGCGATGCCCTGGTGTACGAAAACGGGGGCTTCATCTACAAGTACACCCCGGCAACCGGGAAGAACGAGAAGCTGACCATTTTTATTGGTAACGACCAGGTGTACGCGCACCCCGAGTGGAAAGATCTCTCGAGGAGCCTCAATCAGCACTCGCTCTCTCCCGGAGGGGAACGGGTTCTCGCTACCGCACGTGGGGATATTTTCTCTCTCCCGGGCAGCGAGGGGGTAACGTACAACCTCACCAACTCCTCCGGTGCCAACGACTTCAACGCCAAGTGGGCGCCTGATGGAAGCGGGTTTGTCTACATATCGGACAGGGATGGGGAGTTCAACCTCTACCACGTGGACGCGAACGGGTTGAACCCACGGCAGCTGACCAACATAAAGGGCTATATTTTCGACTTCGTCTGGTCGCCCGACTCCCGCAAGATTCTCTGGAGCGCCAAGGACAACACCCTTAACCTGCTGGATGTGGCTTTGGGCAACAACCGGGTTATTGAGAAGTCGGGGGTCAGCACTTTCTCCAACTTTAACTGGGCACCGGACAGCCGCTATATCACCTATACGCGTCCCCTGCCGGAGATGAACGTGATCATGGTGTACGACACACAAAGCAACGACAGCTGGCAGATAACCAGCAACTGGTACAATTCCGGTTCCGCCAACTTTAGCGACGACGGCAAGTACCTGCTTTTTTCGTCAGACAGAACCTTCAATCCGGTTTACGGCAGGACGGAGTGGAACCACGTCTACACGACCATGGGGAAGATTTACGTCCTTCCGCTGGCGGAAGATGCCCCCTCTATTTTCGAGCCCAAGAACGATGAGGTGAAAAGTGAACAAGGCAGACAGGAGGAAGCAAAAGGGGGTAAAGATAAAAAGGATGATAAAGGCAAAGCCGATAAAGGTAAAGCCGGTAAAAGTAAAGGTGATAAGAGCGAAGATAACCCAAAAGAGGTTACCTCTCACGTGTATAACTTTGAGCAGACCGAGATCAGGATGGCAGAACTCCCGGTAGCCGCCGGTTATTACGGTGACCTACATATGATCAACGGCAATATCTACTATCGTTCCGGAGGGAATCACGCCATGTTCGACCCGAAGGAGAAGAAGACAACCAACCTGGAGGCGAGGCTCGTTTTTGCACCAGGGTATAAAAAGGCGCTTGCTTTCGGGAACGACGGCATGCAGGTTGTAGATATCCCGAAGGGTGCCGTGAAGGTCAGCAAGGCGATCGATACCAGTGGTGCCCGTAAGCTGATCAACTACAAGGAGGAGTGGATGCAGGTGTACCGGGAGAGCTGGCGACGGATGCGCGACTTCTTCTATGCCCCCAATATGCATGGCGTGGATTGGAATGTGATCAAGGAGCGGTACGAGGTGTTGGTTCCGCACGTGAATCACCGTTCCGACCTGACCTACGTTATCGGTGAGATGATCGGTGAGCTGAACGTGGGGCATGCCTACTCGCAAAACGGGGAGCATCCGCAAGCGGAGAAGGTCTACATGGGACTTCTTGGCGCGGAGTTCTCGAAAGATAGCAAGAGCGGGTACTTCCGGGTCGACAGGATCCTGGAGGGTGCCAACTGGAGCAAAGAGCTATGCTCACCGCTCACGCTGCCTGGCGTTGATGTTAAAGAGGGGGACTATATCCTCTCCATTAACGGGCAATCGCTCAAAGAGGTTGCCAATATATATGAATTGTTGGTGGGTAAAGCGGGCGTGTTGACCGAACTGGAGGTGAGCAAGGCCTCTTTGTCCGATCCCCGCACGGTGCTTGTGACACCCCTCAGGGATGAGTCCCCGCTCTACTACTACGATTGGGTGGCGAAAAACACCCGGAAGGTGAGCGAGGCCACCAATGGTGAGGTGGGCTACATCCATATACCCGATATGGGGGTGCCGGGGTTGAACGAATTTGTTAAGCACTACTACCCGCAGTTGGGCAAAAAGGCGCTTATCATCGACGATAGGGGCAATGGGGGCGGCAACGTGTCGCCCATGATTATCGAGCGGTTGATGCGTACCATCACCTACTTCACCATGCACACCAACCAGGCGCAGGGCTCGCCCAACCCGGTCGGCACGTTCGATGGCCCCAAGGTGGTGCTGGTCAACGAGTATTCGGCATCAGACGGCGACCTGTTCCCCTACCGTTTTCAACAACATAAGCTAGGCACCGTGATCGGTCGCCGCACCTGGGGTGGGGTTGTCGGTTATAGCGGTGCCATGCCCTTTGTTGATGGAGGCTCCATCGTTACTCCCTCCTACGCGCCTTTCGCGGCGGATGGGAGCGGCTGGATTATCGAGGGTGAAGGGGTGTATCCCGATATCGATATTGAGAACGATCCGCATCAGGTGTTCCTGGGTAACGATGCGCAGCTTGAGAAAGCGATCGAGGTGATAAAAGAGCAGATGAAGGGCTACCCGTATAAGTCGCGTGGAATTCCGCCGTTCCCCAATAAAGCGCCAAGGCGCTAGTTGAACTTTCACCCCGTAGATATTTGCTACGTTCTGAAAAACTCAAGCAAGCTTTGCATTTGCTCTCACTAATCGCAAAGATTCGCGTTTGTTTATCTTAATATTTATATGTACATTTGTTGTACATTAAATGTACAATGTTGATATTTTTAAGAAAATGAATGTAATTACGGCCACAGAATTTAGGGCGAATCAACGTAAATACTTTGATTTAGCAGAGAAAGAACCGGTAATTGTTACAAGGGCCGGCAAAAATCCGATTTCCATACGTGCCATACCTTTAGATCAGCTTCCAACAAAAGAGGAATTGGAGGCTATTAAAGAGGGACTACAAGCTTACAAAGAGGGCAATGTTACTGAAATTAAAGACCCTAACAATATATGGGAAAGTATACTGTAATATTGGCTCCAAAAGCAAAAAAGCACTTCAGAGAAATATATAGATCGGGTTCCAAAACAACTATCAGGAAAACAGAAAAGTTGGTTTTGGAGCTCTCCGAACACCCCTATACTGGAACCGGAAAGGTCAAGCAGCTAAGAGGCGTACAAGGTATCTGGTCAAGGAGGATAGATAAGAAAAACAGGCTTCTTTACATGGTAAAGGAGGAGGATGCTGTTGTTCTTATTCTCTCCGTAATAGGACATTACGACGATATATGACCCTTTACCTCTTTTAACGGTTTGGAAGGCAAATTCACCGATTTGAAGTCCAAGTTGATAAAACATCACTCTTGACTATTCTACCTCATTTAAAAATTATTCGGGTTGTATAATTCCCAATAATCTTTTGGGCTAACTATTTTGGTGTTTTGAAATTTAGACATGGTAAAGTCGTTTGTGTTTCCGGTAATAAATAATGGGCTTTACTTTCAACGGATAACTCTTTTGAATTAAGGCCGATACCACAACGTTTGTGTCAAGAATTACCTTTTGCATCACGTCTCGTGGCTTTAACTTCATCTGTAATTTCACTCATTGTCATTTTCGACAACTTGTATTTTTCAGCTAAATCAACCGATTTTCTGAGGTTCTGCTTGAGTAACTCTTTATTTATTATCTCCACAAGTTCACTAAAACTCAATTTCTCGTCTGTCAGTCCGAACTTGTTAAATTCGAGTTCCGATATGGATATACTTAATGTTCTCATTTTATTTAAAACTTATCTTTTCTCACACAAAGATAACGATTTAATTTTTTCATACAATGATCATACTCCACACCCTGCACCCCCTCTCTTGATCGTTACTTCCTAACACCTCGCGGAGAAAAACAGCTGTTATCTGCGCAAAATACGCGGAGAATAGCGTGGTTTTTCTCCGCGAAAGACATATCTTTGTGTTTTCGACTTCAAAACGATTATGGTAAAGTACATTTATCAACGAGAGAATTGGATGAATTTCACGTGGGATGAAAAGAAAATCAGCTTGTTATTGGCGGAAGTTCGTCATCTGCAAGGGCGGTTGTTAGGCAAAATGACCTCGCTCGGCTTTGGTTATCAAGAAGAAGCCACGCTAAAAAACATCACGTTAGATGTACTAAAATCGTCGGAAATCGAGGGTGAAAAGCTTAATATGGAGCAGGTCCGTTCGTCAATTGCCCGCCGTTTGGGGTTTGAGGTAGCCGGGCATGTCAGCTCTGCCCGAAATGTTGACGGTATTGTGGATATGATGCTTGACGCGACGCAATGTTACGAAAAACCGCTAACGGAGGAGCGTCTATTCGGCTGGCACGGTGCGCTTTTCCCTACCGGGCGTAGCGGGCTATATCCCATTGAAGTCGCGCGATACAGAACAGGCGAAATGCAGGTTGTTTCCGGGGGCTTTGGACGAGAAAAGGTGCATTACGAGGCCGTTTCAGTCATAGAGGTAAAATCGGAAATGGAGGTTTTCCTTACCTGGTTCAATGCCGATAACAAGCTGGATAGTGTTATAAAAGCCGCCATATCGCACTTGTGGTTTGTTACCATCCACCCGTTTGACGATGGCAACGGACGTATCGCCCGTGCAATTACCGATATGCTATTGGCTCGAAGCGACGAAAGCAAGCGGCGGTTTTACAGCATGTCGGCACAAATCAACAAAGAGCGGAAAAAATATTATGAGACCCTTGAAAAAGTACAGCATCGCACCGCGGAAAGCGATATTACCATTTGGCTCGAGTGGTTTTTGAAATGCCTGAAAAGCGCCATACTATCTTCCGAAAAGATATTGAAGAGTGTATTAACGAAGGCAGATTTTTGGAATAAGCACGCCAAAACCACCTTTAACGACCGGCAAAAGTTGATGCTCAACAAGCTTCTTGACGGCGATTTCACCGGGAAACTGCAATCTTCAAAATGGGCGAAAATGTGTAAATGCTCCCAAGACACGGCAATTCGCGACATTAAAGACCTGATGGATAAAGGCATTTTGCAACAGGAAGAAGCTGGCGGACGTAGTACAAATTATACACTTAAAACATGAGAAAAAAACCTGTTATCATTGGTATTGGGGAGTTACTTTGGGATGTGCTCCCAACGGGGAAAAAGGCGGGTGGCGCACCGGTCAACTTCGCGTATCACGCGTCGCGTGGTGGGGCCGAAAGTTATGCTATCAGCGCTGTAGGGAACGATTCGTTTGGTGACGAAATTCTACAGGAAATTCAGGGGATAGGTATTGGTTACCTCATCGAGCGTGTGGATTATCCCACGGGAACGGTCTTGGTGAAGCTGAAAGCCGGAATTCCCGATTACACCATCATTGAAGGGGTGGCATGGGATTATATTCCACTTACCGAAGAGATGAAACAGCTGGCCAAGCGGGCCGACGCTGTATGTTTTGGTACCCTGGCACAACGATCGGAAATATCCCGCGAGACCATACAAGCGCTATTGTCCTATGTGCCCGAAGATGCCTATAGGATTCTGGATGTGAATATCCGCCAGCACTATTACTCGAAGGAGATCATCGAATCATCACTGCGAAAATGCAACGTTTTTAAAATCAATGACGATGAGTTGCTGTTGATGAAAGAACTGTTTCATGTTGAAGGCACAAATGATACCGATGTTTGCCTGAAGTTTGTGGAAACCTTCAGTCTGAAGTTCCTAATCCTGACTGCCGGTGCCGAATACAGCACGATTTATACACGTGATGAAGTTTCGCACATAAAAACGCCAAGAGTGGAAGTGGTGGATACCGTGGGTGCAGGCGACTCATTCACGGGAGCTTTTATATCTTCCATCCTTCAAGGTAAAACACTTGCCGAAGCGCATCAAACAGCGGTAGACAAGGCTGCATTCGTCTGTACCCGTGCCGGAGCGTGGGTGTAAAGGTTTGCCTGTTTCATCAACTTTTCTTATCTTTGCTATTGTGTATAAAAGCACAATTAAGGTACAAATAGGTGCTTAATCATGGATATATCCACAGTTATAAATCAAACGCCTGAGTCTATTTCAAAGGAATTAGCCCGTCGGGTAAAATCACTTCGTTTGGAACGGAACTTAACCCAGCAAGCATTTGCTAAACGTGCCGGGGTGGGTTATGATGCGTATCGCCGATTTGAAAACAGGGGTGAAATTACGCTTAAAAACCTGCTGCTTTGCGCGGTCGTGTTGGATCGCTTGGATGATTTTAACGGGCTTTTCAGGCGAAAATCGTACGAGAGCATTGACCAGTTGCTGAAAGCCAATCAAACCAAACAGCGAAAGAGAGGAACAATCAATGAATGAGATAAAACAGGTAGAGGTTTTTCTGCACGACGAAAAAATTGGTAGGATGGCACTTACACCCGATAAACTGTGTGCGTTCGAGTATGAACCCCAATTTTTGTCATCGGGATTTTCGATTTCGCCCTTTTTTCTCCCATTGAAAAATGAACTGTTTATTGCAAAGCGACATCCTTTCCAGGGTGGCTTCGGCGTTTTTGATGACAGCCTGCCGGACGGTTGGGGAAGCCTTGTACTCGATCGTTATCTGCGTAGCAAAGGCATTGACCCTTACCGCTTGTCGTTGCTTCAACGGTTAGCCTTGGTGGGAAGTACCGGACGAGGCGCGTTAGAGTTCCGACCCGATTGGAGCGAAGGCGTCCCCGATGAAATCATCGATTTTGACCTTTTGGCTCAAGAAGCGGAAAAGGTATTGACTACCGAGTATTCCGGCGACTTGTTGGAGACGTTTTATAGGTTTGGCGGTTCGTCGGGTGGTGCTCGTCCCAAAGTATTTGTGAAAATAGAGGGTAAAGAGTGGTTGGTAAAGTTCAAAACAACACATGACCCCGATGATATGGGGATAACAGAATATGAGTACTCACTTTTAGCCAAAAAATGCGGGATAAAGATGCCTGAAACACGGCTTTTCGAAGGTCGCTATTTCGCTACCGAGCGTTTTGATAGGACGGAACAGGGCAAAATTCACACGGTTAGCGCCGCGGGTTTGCTTCATGCAGATTACCGGGAGCCATCGTTAGATTACGAGGGATTGTTGAAACTCTGCCATATTTTAACCAAAAATATGGAGGAGGTGTACGCGCTTTTCAGACAGATGGTTTTCAACGTGTTCATAAAAAACAGGGACGACCACGCGAAAAACTTCTCGTTTCAGCATATCAACGGCGAGTGGAAACTTTCGCCTGCTTACGACCTGCTACCCAGTCGGGGTTTCAATGGATTTCACACCACCACCATCAACGGCAACGGCGACCCTTCTGTAAGCGACATATTGAAAGTGGCGGAAAAAGCAAACCTGAATGGTAAAAAGGCTGAGGCGATTTTTGAAGAGGTAGAAGATATTGTCGGGAGCAAAATGGTATAGTAAAAACTTACCTTTTATCTGCCAGGTTAAGCATGCAGGCCAAGCCATGGGAATGTTCAACTGTGATATGGCAAGGCGTAACCTGCCCCCCTCTGGTTTACCCATTGGGTGACAACAGCTTGAAAAAATCCCAGATCACGATGCCCGCGGTGACGGATACGTTAAGGGAGTGCTTGGTGCCGTATTGCGGAATCTCGATGCAACCGTGCGACGCGTCAACCACCTCCTGTTGAATCCCGTGCACTTCATGGCCGAAGATTACCCCGTATTTTTCTCCCGGCTCCGGTTGAAACGTCTCCAGCGGAATGCTGTTAGCCGCCTGCTCGATGGAAAAGACGCGGTATCCTTTCTTTTTAAGTGCCTCCACCGCGGTAAGTGTCTCTTTGTAATAGCGCCACTTGACGGCATCTTCCGCTCCCAACGCGGTTTTATGAATCTCCACGTTGGGTGGGGTGGAGGTGATGCCGCACAGCAGGATCTCTTCTACCCGGAACGCGTCGCTCGTCCGGAAAATGGAGCCGATGTTGTGTTGGCTTCGCACGTTGTCGAGTACCACCACCAGCGGGATCTTCTCGGCCGACTGGAACTCCTCGATGCTGATCCGGTTTAGCTCTTCCAGTTTTAATTTTCTATGGCGCATGTCGGAACCTCTAATTTTGATTTACGTTAGTGCATATTGTTGGCAGTATATGTTGGAATCTCTCATTGTAACTCTCGATGGCGTATGTTGAAAACTTTGTCTTCAACTTACCGTGTTGCGTATTGGTTATGAATGAACACCTATTGTTCATCGGTGAACTTCTTTTTTACTATGAGTGAATGGTTGTTAGTCATAAAAGAACTCTTATTTCACGATTACTGCCCTCACCACGAACCACAGGTGGTGGAGGAAGGTAGAGAGGTGCCCGTAGTGCTTCGCCATGATGCGGTACCGCTCTTTCAAGGAGGCCTGACGGTTGGTGGTGGTGAGTCCCTCGTTCAGGTAATCGATAAGCAGCAGGCGGCTGTTGTGAATGGTGTTTGCCCGTTTCATCAGGCGAATCGCCCAGTCGAAGTCCGACGAGAACCGGTAGGTCAGGTCGTACGGTTCGGCCAGCTCCCGCTTCACGATGAAGGCCTGGTGGCAGACCACCATCCCCTGCTTAAAGCTTTTCCAGGTAAGCCGGTCGGGTGTTTTGAGTCGCCGCATGCCCAGGAACTTGCCCTCATCGTCCACGATAGCCGTCTCACCGTAGAGAATATCGGGTGACTTCGAGGGGGTAAAAGAGCGCATCAATTTCTCCACCGTCTTGGCCTCGTGGAATGTGTCACCCGCGTTCAGGAAGCAGAGCCAATCACCGGTAGCCATCCCCATCGCCTTGTTCATCGCGTCGTATAACCCTTTGTCCGGCTCGCTGACCCATCGAACCCCATCGCCCTCGTGCTCTTGGATGAGCCGGACCGTCCCGTCCGTCGATGCCCCATCCACGATCACGTGCTCGATGAATGGATAGGTCTGCCCCGCAACACTTTTCAGGGTGCGTTGCAACGTTTTCTCGGCGTTGTAGGTAACGGTGATAACGGATAACGTGTTCATTTTCTCGCGTAAATGGCAATGTAGGGTGATAAGAACTTTCCTTTTATGGGGAACAACTTGATGGCGTAACTCAGCCGCTTTACCCACCGCCTCTTACCTTGGTTTTCAGGTTTGGGTTCGAGCCACACCATCGGTTTGCCGATGTAATCCACCGAGATATCCCGCAGTCCGGTTAGTTGCATGATCCCCTTCAATCGGGGGATATCCATTGAGGCCAGGTTATGGGCATCCAGGTTGGCCTTGTCGAACCATTGCTGCATCTTCCCGTTCAGTCCCAGGAAGTTGGGAAGGAGGATGAGCAGTTGCCCCTGGTCGGAGAGCAGCTCCACGTGGCGTTGGATAACCTCCTCGGTATCCTCGAAATGCTCGATGAAACCGCAGGAGAAGACAATGTCGTACCTTTTCTCGGTCGTGAACGTGAAGAAATCGCTCTCGATGCATTGGATGGTGCCAGCCGGTAGGTCGTTTGTTTCCTCCAGTTTTTGGACGATCTTCCGATCGATATAGAAGTCGAGGATGCTCACGTCCCGAACCCCTTGCCGGTAAAAGTAGGCCGCGTGACTTCCCGGGAAGCCGCCAATCTCGATAAAGCTCTTCCCCTCCTTGAGCCGTGGCACGAAGGGGCTGAACACCACTTTCTCGGGCAGGTTGCCGTGCGGGTAGTTCTGCCAATACTCCTCCCAATGGGCTTTATCGGTGAAACTATTCTCTCTCATATAGTGTCGTGTATTGGTGCGCGATTTTTTCCGGCGCGTACGTGCGTACCACCTTCTCTCGTGCCCGGCGTGAAAAAGCTTCCTGGTCGGACTTGAACAGTACTTCGGTAACACCTCTTGCCAAATCGTTGCTGTTTTGGTACTCCGCCACGTACCCGTTGACCCTGTGGTCAATCATCTCCGGGATGCCCCCGATGCGGAAACCCACGCAGGGCGTGCCGCAGGCCATCGCCTCCATGATGGTGTTAGGTAGGTTCTCCTGCAACGAGGGGGTGATGTAGAGATCGGCCGCGCTATACAGCTCCGGCATCCGCTCGGGGGGTATGTATCCCATGCTTCGGGCAGGGAGGGGCAGGCGATTGTAAATCTCTTCACTGTTTGTACCGACGATCAGGAAAAAGAGGTCGTCACGCTCTTGGGCGAGGGTTTGGCTAGCTTGAATAAGGTATTCCAACCCCTTGCGCGGGTCGGAAGCCTTGGCGGCGGCAAACAGCACGATCTTTTTCTTCTGTGGGAGACACATCTTATCGCGTAGCATCACCTTATCCATCGGGAAGTAAACCCCGGTATCGATGGGGTTGGGAATATCCACCACCTCATGTCCCCGGGTGAGGGGGCTCTTTTCTGCCAGCTCCCTAAGCCACTGGCTGCACGCCACGAAGGTGATATGTCCCTTCGCGTAGGCCCGCTGTTTCTTCCGGAACAGCTTGCGTGAAAGGTCATTCGGTGAACTGGCAACCAAGTAGGGGCAATTGCCGCATGAACTCTCGTAGCGGGTGCAGCCGGCCGCGTGGTGACAGATACCGGTAAAAGCCCACATATCGTGCATGGTCCAGACCACCTTTTTGCCGGATGCTGCAATCTTATCCACCTCCTCCAACGACAGCATACCCTGGTTGACCCAGTGCAGGTGGATCACGTCGGCCGACCGGAATTCCGGTAGATCGGTGACTGACACCCCGCTGTTGGCAATGGAGACATCGAACAGGTAGCGCTTCGACAGGCGGTTGTGGAGGTAGATGACCCCCCTCTCCCAGTAAAAGCGAACCCGGTTTCCCGTGTGGCTCCCTACCGGGAAGACCGACGGGTCGTTGCCCAACCGGTTGCGTACCGCCATGGAAACATCGTGCCCTGCGGACTGGAGCGCATGCATCAACCGGGTGGCCGCTATGGCGGCCCCCCCTCCCGTGTCGTATGTGCTGATAATGAGTACCCGCATGGCAGTTGGCAATTTTCTTAGGAGCAAGAGCAAAGCTAAGCTTGCTTAAGCTTTGCCGAGCGACGACAGAAAAGGCGCGTCAGCGAATTCTTAGGAGCAAGAGCAAAGCTAAGCTTGCTTAAGCTTTGCCGAGCGACGACAGAAAAGGCGCATCAGCGAATCGGCAAAGCTCTTCGTTCCGAAGGCAAAAGTAACCATTTTAAGCGAGAAAACGGGATTCCACCACGCCCAGTATCGAAAAGATGCCTATTTTTGTAAAATGGATTTTTTCGTTGAACAATGAACGGCGCATGGCAGAGTCCTCCTTGAAACATAAGACTACTGTTTCCCTCTTCTGGAGCTTTCTGGATAAGTTCGGGCAGCAGCTGATCAATTTCGTGAGCATGCTGGTGCTTATGAATATCGTCGCACCGGATGCTTACGGGATGATTGGTTCACTCGCGCTCTTCACGGCATTTTCAACCATCCTGATCGATAGCGGCTTCGGGAGGGTACTCATCAACCGCAAGGAGGTCTCCCGAAGCGACTACAGCGCGGTATTTTATTTCAACGTGGGGTTGAGTGTCCTGATCTACCTGCTCCTTTTCTTCGCGAGCCCAAGGATTGCCGACCTGTTCAACACCCCGATCCTCGTTCCCATCGCGAGGGTGTTGTTCCTGATGCTTATCTTTAACGCGTTCGGGTTGATTCAGCAGACCCTTTTCACGAAGGATGCCGATTTCAAGACGCTCACCCGGGTCAACATCTCGGCGCTGTTGATTGCCGACGTGGTGGCCATCGTGCTGGCGCTCCTCGGGATGGGTGTCTGGGCACTTGTCGCCCAGCTTACCCTATACGCGCTGCTGCGGACGATCTTCTTGTGGGTCCGCTCCCCGTGGAGACCTATCCGGGGCTTTGCCTTCTCCCGCCTGAAGAAGTACTTTGGTCTTGGCTACAAGCTGTTGTTGTCCAACACGATCGCTACGGCCATGAACAATATCTACCCCAGCTTGATCGCGCTATTCCACCCGATGAGCCAGGTGGCCTACTTCAACCAGGCGAAGAAGTACCAGGAGATACCGTTTCTCACGCTTTCCAACACGTTTCGCTCCGTGGCCATGCTGATTCTCTCCCTGGTCAATGAGCAGTCGGATCGTTTGCAACGGGTGGTTCGCAAGTTGATCAAATCGATCGCGTTCCTCTCTTTCCCGATCGCTTTCCTGATGATCCTTATCGCCGAGCCCACGTTTCACCTTTTCTTTAGAGAAAAATGGATGGCGTCGGTACCCTACTTTCAAGTATTGACGCTGGGGGGTATGTTGTTGCCCTTCACTTTTATATTTAACGAGTTGTTTATCGCGAAAGAACGGGCCTCCCTTTTCCTGGGTATCGAGGGGGTGAAAGCGGTACTCTTGACCCTCTTGATCGTGCTGCTCTTCCCCAAGGGGATCATGGGGCTCGCGGTCAGCTGGGTTATCTACATGGCCATTACCCTGCTCTTGTCGGTTCTCCTCTCAAGGAAAGTGATTCACTACTCTCTGATGCACTTTGTTAGGGACACCTTCCCTTATCTGTTCATTGCGCTTATTAGCGCGGGGGTGGCTTATTGGGCGACCCTCCGGCTGGAGGGTGACCTCCTCCTTATCCTTGTCAACGCTGTGTTAGTTGGGGTACTTTACATCGCGCTCTGCAAGCTGTTGAAGTTGGAGATGACTGAAGAGATTGACAACTGGTTTAGTAGAAAGCGAACAGCTCGGGAGAAAACAGACGACTCGGTAGGAGACGAGTAATTTTAATAGAAAATGGGCGGTACGCTAGAAAGCGATTAACCCGGCAGAAAATCGGGAGCTCACAAAAAATAGTTCACGAAAAAAACGAATATGAGAGATTGGTTATTATATATTCGCTTCGCGTTTCGTTACGCCTGGGAGAACGACACGCTGAGGCACGTGAAACATTTTCAACGTTGGTATAGGGATACCCGTTCGGGCGGTAGCGCGCTTGACCGGGAGCTGCCGTGGATGACCTATGACGCGATCGACTTCCTGGGCTCCATCTGCACCCCGGATTCGGTGGTGTTCGAGTGGGGTTCCGGCGGTTCCACGCTCTTCTTGGCCAAACGATGTCGGCACGTCACCAGCGTAGAGCATGATGCGAAGTGGAGTGGTTACCTACGTGAGAGGCTGGAGTCGCTCGGCGTGGACAACGTGGATTACAAAGAGATCCCTGGTGAAAAGATCGCCGACTGGCAAGCGAGGAATTACCGGAACCCGGATGACTTCGTTTCCGGGGACAAAGGTTCGGTCGGCCTCTCGTTCGAGCGGTACGTGAAGGCCATCGACCCGTTTCCCGAGGAGTCCTTCGACATCGTGGTGGTGGACGGAAGGGTGCGTAACGGTTGCGTGAAGCGTGCCATCCCGCGCGTGAAGCGAGGGGGTTACCTTGTGGTGGACAACAGCGAGCGGGCCTATTACCTGGAGGGAGCACCAGAGCTTCAGGATACGGCCGTGTGGGAGAAACAGGAGTTCCAGGGGCCGATCTTCTTCCAACACGCGTTTAGCCGAACCAGTTTTTTCAAGAAACGGTGATTTCTTGCAATCCGAAGGATTGCATGTGCTCACCAGCCTTACCCCATTTTTTTCAAGCGGTAGTTTTTCGCCAGAGAAATTCGACGATGCGGCTCGACGCTTTCCCGTCGCCATACGGGTTGGTCGCCCGTGCCATGGCGTCGTAATAGTCGCCATCTTCCAGCAAGCGGGAGGTCTCCGAGACGATAAGGTGGTAGTCGGTGCCGACCAGCTTCACGGTGCCTGCCTCCAGCGCTTCGGGGCGCTCGGTGGTATCGCGCATGACGAGCACCGGCTTGCCCAAGCCGGGGGCCTCCTCCTGGATGCCCCCGCTGTCGGTCAGCACCATCGTGCTCCGGTTCATCAGGTAGACGAACGGGAGGTACTCTAATGGCTCGATGAAGAAGATGTTTTGACCCGCGGCTTCCCCAAATACCTGCCGGATGGGTTCGCGAACCCGGGGATTCAGGTGCATGGGGTAGATGAAGTCCACGTTAGGGAATCTTTCCGTCAACGTTTTAATCGCGTTACAGATGTTTTGGAACCCTTCACCGAAGTTTTCCCTTCGGTGTCCCGTGATAAGAACGAGCTTTCGGCCATCCTGTCCGGGAGATACAATGTTCTCGGTCATGTTTTTGGGAAGCCCGC
>DUPB01000180.1 GCA_012838585.1 Bacteroidales bacterium | reverse complement strand
GAACTATTTCGTTAAGCCAAACGAGCAGAGGACAAGTTCACTTGGACTATGCCGTGGCGAGAAATAGTCTAACTTTAGTGAATGTTTTTTAATAAGGGTGTTTTTTAATAAGGGGTGTTGCAAAATGATAAGAGAAGAGGTGATTTGCGCGATTTCAACCCCTCCCGGTATGGGCGCCATCGCGGTGATTCGTGTCTCGGGGGCGGGTAGCATTGAGCTGGTCAATAGGCTGTTTCGTTCCCCTTCCGGGAAGCGGCTTATTGAGGCCAAGCCCAACAGTGTGCATTTTGGTAGCATAGAGTGGGAGGGCAGGCTCCTCGACGAGGTGTTGGTCTCCCTATTTCATGCGCCCCACTCCTTCACGGGTGAGGAGAGCGTGGAGATCGCGTGCCACGGTTCGGTCTATATCCAGCAAAAGCTAATGGAGTTGTTGATCTCGCAGGGGGCACGGCTGGCCAAGGCCGGCGAGTTCACTCGCCGGGCGTTCCGCAATGGGAAGTTCGACCTGAGCCAGGCTGAGGCGGTGGCCGACCTAATCGCGTCGACCTCCGCCGCGTCGCACCGGGTAGCCATGAACCAGATGCGTGGTGGCTTCGCACGGCGGTTGACCACCCTTCGGGACAAGCTATTGCAGTTCGTCTCCTTGATCGAGTTGGAGCTCGACTTCGCCGAAGAGGACGTGGAGTTTGCCAACCGGGAAGAGCTGTATGGACTGGTTGTCGATATTGAAGGGGAGATTGACTCTCTGGCCAGTTCATTTCAGTTGGGTAACGCCATCAAGAGCGGCATTCCCGTTGCCATCATCGGGGAGACCAACGTGGGTAAGTCCACCCTGCTCAACCTGTTACTCCAAGAGGATAAAGCCATCGTGAGTGATATACACGGCACCACGCGCGACGCGATAGAGGATACCATGAACATCGGGGGCGTACTGTTTCGCTTTATCGATACGGCGGGAATCCGGCACACCACCGATGCCATCGAAACGATGGGCATCGAGCGCACCTACCGCAAAGTCGAACAGGCCTCCATCGTCCTGTGGGTAATCGATTTAACCGCACCGGTAGAGAAGAGCATCGAACTGGCCTCATCTATCGCCCCCAAATTGACCGGCAAGGAGGTAATTCTCCTGTTCAATAAATCTGATTTGTCTCCCGAAGCCACCTTGCAAGCGACCTCACAAGCGATATTGCAGGCGATAGAGGGTGTCCTCCCGGAAATAGCACTACACCACCTCTTTATCTCTGCCAAGAAGCGCCTCGGTACCGAAAAACTTCAGGAGCTGCTGGTACAAGCCGCTGCAATTCCCTCGATTGGCGAAGAGGAGGTAATAGTCACCAACCTACGTCACTACGAGTCGCTTACCAAGGCACTCGATGCCATCCGCCGCGTGAAAGAGGGATTAGAAAGCGGTATCAGCCACGACCTCCTCACGCAAGATATTCGCGAATGCATGTTCTACCTGGGTGAGATTACCGGGCAGATTACCACCGATGAAGTGCTGGGGAATATCTTTAGCAAGTTTTGTATAGGAAAGTAATAACCCAAACCCAGAGATTTTCTTCAAACTAGCCCTTAGGTATTTGAATTATATCTCCTCACATATAAAATCATTTGTTTTTGCTGTATTATATGTTTTTGAATATAATTTTATATCTTTGCGTCAAAATAACTGCAAAAGCATATAATTATGACATTAAATTTAGCTGCATTTGTTAAGACAAAACGAAAAGAAGCCAACCTTACACAGCAGGAGTTTGCCGATAGGGCTGGGGTAGCACTCACCGTTGTTCGGAAAATAGAACAAGGTAAAGAAAACCTTAGTTTGGCAAAAGTTAATCAGGTTTTGATGATGTTTGGGCATAAATTGGCACCCGTAAACCATAAAGAAATTGAGCCATGAGACAAGGTCAGGTGTTTTATAAAGATGATTTTGCCGGAATAATCACGGAAACCGATGATGGAGAATATCTGTTCGAATACGATAAGGAATACATCAATCGTTTTCCCAACCAACCAATAACGTTCTCGATGCCTGTTTCGGGTAAAGTATATAAAGATAATCGATTGTTCCCTTTCTTTGAAGGTCTAATTCCGGAAGGTTGGTTGTTGGAGATTGCCTCTAAAAGTTGGAAACTTAACCAGAACGACCGTATGGGCTTACTTCTGGCATGTTGTAAAAACTGCATCGGTGCAGTAAGTGTAATTCCGATAACAGATCAAAGCGATGAATAAGAAATGTTTATATTGCTATAAGGAGTTGAAAGCGGATAGTGATTTTCATCCTTCTTGTAGTGTCCGTTTTTTCGGAACTCCCGAACCTCCGGTATTGAATTACACTATGGATGAAATGGCTGAATTAGCCAAACAAGTGGTTGAAAGCTCGGTAACCGTTCCCGGAGTGCAACCAAAACTCTCTTTAGGCCTTATCAGAGAGGTTTTGCAAGATGGAAGCAAAGGACGATTAACTGTAATGGGAGCTTTAGGCGGAAACTATATCCTCAAACCGCAAAATGAATTATTCCCTCAAATGCCGGAAAATGAACATCTAACTATGAGAATGGCAGAACTTTGTGGAATTGTGGTAGTCCCATCATCACTGATTCGACTAAAATCGGGCGAACTTTCTTATCTTACTAAAAGGATAGACCGTACTGAAACAGGAGAAAAAATTCATATGCTGGATATGTTTCAGATTTTAGAAGCCTTTGATAAGTATAGAAGTTCTGTAGAAAAGGTCGGAAAAGCTGTTGCTGAACATTCAGCCAACACGTTACTCGATTTGCTTCGAATTTTTGAAGTGGTGCTTTTTAGCTATATCACGGGAAATAATGATATGCATCTGAAGAATTTTTCGTTGATTCTAAAAAGCGAAGAATGGGTTTTATCGCCTGCATACGATCTGTTAAATGTAAACTTACATATTCCGGAAGATACGGAAGAAATGGCACTTACTATTGGTGGCAAGAAGAGAAGACTGACAAAATCTGATTTTATTAACTTGGGATTGAGCTTTCAATTGACTGAAAAACAGATTATGAATACCTTTAAGCGACTCATCAAGGCAGAGAGAAAAATGAAACAAGAGATAAAATCCTCTTTTCTATCTCTCGAAAATCAGACGAAATATATAAAATTATTAGAGGCACGGTTGAGTTTGTTTAAAGGATAAGTAGATATGTGATTAAAAGCTAAAATGTAGAATTTAACACTCAATTTGTACCGTAAGATATGCAATAGTCAGGTTATTAGGTAGATACATTTTGTATAGGAAAGTAACTGGCTAATTACTGGTGATTACAACACATTCCAAAATAGACTAAAGGGTGAGCTTAATTAGATTGCATTCAATGCAGCTCTCAAACTGCGAAGATCTTGTTTTAAAGTATTTACCATAGCTTTCAACTCTTTTACCAAATGAGCCCGGTCGTGTAGATCACTTGCCGTGTATAGTCCACCATCTCCAAAAAAAAGTTTCACCGTTTCACTGTCAATATCTCCTTCAAATTCAAGGTGCATCCATCTCTCTTTCAAGCCCTCTCTTATAGACTTCTCAGGAATATTGCAAAAGTCAGGATTATTGATGATTAGCCATATCGAGTGCGGAAATTCCTTTCCGCTATTGTCATTATACCAGATATTTCTCAGTAAATTTCGCTTGTGTTGTATATCAACTCTTTTCCCTTTTGGCGAAATGGTTAATGCACTCAAACCGATACTTGCCAATCCTCCTCCAACTGCAATAAAGGGATTGGCTGTAAAAATAGCCGAAGCCGTTGCCGCCGCATCCAAAGTAACCGAAAGAATGGTTATTCTTTTTTGTGTTTTCTCATTTATAGCATCCACATAGTGGCTTAGCTGGTCCAAACGCTCTGCATAACAATCCAGTTCGGCGGCAAGGGCATCAATTTCTATTAAATAGAGGGTGATTCTATCATTTATTTCTTGATGCGTTAGCAGGGCTTTTAACGTATCTTTCTCGCACTCGAGTAGGGATGCAATATGGTTTTGGATACCGATAGTCTGACTTAAAAAGTAATTCTGTGGTGAAAGGACTAAGCGCAATAGACTGTCTTGCTGAGTGGTTAGCTTGCTTTCTTTATTTACGAAAGTGTAGTTATATGCACAGGTTGGCTCACAGTAACTTGTCGTCAAATGGTGGATTTTTGACGTGTTAAGGATTGATGAACAGGATGTTAGGTAAAGCAACAAAACACTTAAGCCAATCCAACTGTAACTGCTTTTTATTGAGATGATTATTTTATTCATAACATGTTCATGGATGATATGGTAAAACTTTAAATTATCTTATCGGGATTACAAATCCCGGTAAACGGGTAACGCTAAAAAACAAAGTTATATAATTATTCTTCAGCAGGTGTGGTAGAGATTGATTTTTTTTCGCGTCAATAATCAATAGCTGCTGTTGTCTCAATACCAAACAACGAAGTTTCCACAGTCAGGTCGTAATTATTCAAATCTGCTCATTTACCTCCCGAGTAATATTCATGGTAACTTTTTTAAGTCAATATTTGTTTTTACCTTTAGGAAAGATAATAAAAGGAACAAAAAGCATCGGTTCATCGGTTGAGCACTAATCAATCATGATTTTGAAAACTAACACGTGTGAAATTAAGATAATTGGGAGGATTTATGAACAATAAAATAATTATAGGAGTAGCATTACTTGTAATAGCAATTGGAGTAAATCAACATATTCATTATGATTTAAAGTTAAAAGGAAGTAATTCTTTTAATTATGGAGAAAGGATTAAATCATCTGACTTATTTCAAAAAGAAAAAGGCGATACTTACACATTCGAACCTGAATTTGTTGATACTTCAAAAACAGGTAAAACAGAAGTGAAAAACAGCAATATAACACCAAATTCAACCAAAAAACCACCCACACCTGAAACACCAATACCTAAAAAACCTAAATTGATTCATCATGGTTGGGGATTTCCAACGGCAACTTATGTAGCCCAAAATATTCGATCAATGGAAAAAATGCCTGTTGATGGTTTAGCAGTAAGAATAGATAATGATTATAGTAGATATGTAATGTCCGATCAACCTGTGAGTTATGAAACTTTTAAAGCAAATTTACAACCATTGATAGGACTTAATTCTTCAACGCTCAAGTATAATTTTGTTATTGTTCATTCAACACCTGTAGGTGATATTTATGATGATAATAAATGGAATGTGACAATAAATAATTTTGCTAATCTTGCAAAAGCAGCTAAAGAAACAGGACTTCAAGGAATTTTCTTTGATAATGAGGAATATTTTGGAGCAACCATGATGTATCCGGATAACTGTGCAAATCATACTGTTAAAGAGTGTCAAGAACAAGCAAGGGTTCGTGGAAAGCAAATAATGGAAGCAATTATTAATGAATGGAGTAATGTTGAGTTAATTGCTTTGCATGGCACATATTTAAGTGAAGATAAAACTGCTGACTATTTAGATTCTGTTGGAATTCCATATAACAATGTTGCATGGGCTAATGAACTTAAATCATCATTTGTTATCGGGATGGTTGAAGCCGTTGTGGGAACTAATGCTCTACTTATTGATGGTGGAGAAATATATCAAGCTAGGACTTTAAAAAATTTTCAAGATATTAAATATTGGCAAAAAGAGGGGATGGCTAAAGAAAGTGATTTAATCCCAACAGCTTTAAAGCCATATTGGAGTGAAAATGTTTCTTCATCATTTGGTATATATGATCAACCATTACCTGGTTTGGGCATCGAGATGAATGTAAATGATTGGGAATCTACCATAACTAATGCGATGCAAGTAGCCGATGATTATGTTTGGCTTTATTCAGAAAAGTATGATTGGTGGAATATAGGTCATCCATCTACTCCAATTCCTCAAGATTGGATTGATGCAACTATTCGTGCAAAAAATAATGCTCCCTGATTAATGGACAAGGAGCAACCCAAATGTTTTCACAACGCATCTCATTGCAGGTCTCGCTTCTTAGCGTTGTTCAGAATATCAAAGATACCAATAATTGAAAGTACTTTACAACTTGAATGCTATTTTGAAAAAATTATAACTATATTTGTAATCCAAAGGTAAAGAAACTGGAGATATTAGACTTTCCCAGGTCTTGCACAGGGAGCGAGCATTTTCCGGTTTCTTTCTGTATTTGCCCTCGGCCAAGGTTGAGGAAGGGACTATCAGTTCCTCCCGAGTAAGAGTATCCCCAGTATTGGGGTGATGAAGAAGCTTATCACCGTCACAAAGAGTAGGTACCAGAACTCCTTCTTTTTGCAGAAAATGAGTGCGCAAAGAAAGCAAATTAGCGCGTAGATGACGTAAAACATGACTTTGTCTCTTTACTAGAAAATAGCTACAAAAGAATATAGCTATAGCGTTAAGTTTAGCCACACTTGTTAAAGTCGATATTACTATTACTCAACCGAAAGCCAACCCGCGTACCAGCCCGCGAGGGGCGGGATATCAACCACCACGTCGCCGCCCTCCCGCTCAGCCGGCAACACCTTGTCGCGGTCGCCGACCGAGTGCCACACTAACTTGCTCTTCCCGTTAAGGTCACACCCCCGCAAGCGTAACCGTGTGGGTTGCATCTGCTCTGAAATGGAGCAGTTGAGCAGCATGACGGAGCGCAAGGTGCCATCACCATCCACGCGGGGCATCACAAGGGCTTGTGCCATCGACTCAACGATAACGGGCAGGCGGTGGTTGGATGCCCAGTCCATGGCCCTAAGTATCTCCAATCGCTGGGCGTTCGAGATGCTTTGGCTGAAGGCGGGAATCACTGCCGCACGACCTCCATGCTTGCCAGAATAGCATGTTGTGGCTCCCAACTCCCCTGGGGATTCCACGGGCGTGAAAAGATGGTCAAGTTGTCTGGTTTTTATCACGTTCCACGATGCTTCATCGAACACTATGCCCTGAGCCGAGAGTAGCTCTTCGAACTCTTGGGCGGGGATACCCCATGCCGAGGGTGCGTCCACGACGTATGCCACCGCGGCATCGGATTCAGGTGCGTAAGGTATCCCTAACGGAGCTATACTTGTTGCCACGTCGCCTGCCCCCGAGGTTGTGATCCATCCGAAGTCAGGCGATTGCCGCATCACCATGTTGGGTGAAATGTAGGGGTCCACGCCTCCCAGTCGGCTGCCCACGTTAAAAGCGGTGTACTCCTCGTACATCTTGCGCCAACGGGCTAACGCTTTGAAGTAATGATTGGCGTACCACTCCATCGGCTCGGCGGCCGAGCAGATAATGGCGTAGGAGAGCTGCGTGCTACCGGCCGCCAGGTAGAGCATCGACTCAATGCACAGGCCGTGCGGGGATTTGCCCGTGGCCCAATGCATGTACCCCTCAATCTCGCAGGCTATCTCTTTGATGTTGGGGTTGAGGCGGTGTACTTGACGTGCGATATCGTATCCTTTCTCGATCATCCCGCGGGGAGCGTGGTCATTGTAGAAACCGTGTCCCGGGCGAGACGTGGCCGGTTGTCCCGTCACCACCTCAATCGAGTCTAAGATGGGATTCCAGTCGTGTCCCTCCAAAAGCTCACGGTGGAACCCCGTGTGTTGTAGCCCCACCTTTGAGTCGGGCGAGCCGCGATGCACGCCTCGCGCGATGGCGGATGCCACCATCGCCAAGCTCTCTTGTGAGAACGCGATCCATTGGTGCCGAATCGGGTTGTCGCCATGCCCGGCATCCAGTGCCGCCACGAGCGTCTCACGTGTCCAGCTGCCGCCGTGCAGCGCGTTAAACTCAGCCAGGCAGTCATCGCAGTAGCATATAGCGCGTGCCGGGGGGTGATGCGTTAGGCGCAAATCGTCGTCAATCCATACCACCCGGGGGGTGCAGGCACGGGCGTACAACTCGTACGCTTCCGATATATAGGCTAAGAATCCCTCTTGGCGGGGGCAGTGAATTCCGCTGCACTGGCTACCGAAAATGCCCTTCGCGGCACCCCACTCGGTGGGGTTGAACTTAGATGATTGTAGCTCGAACGCATCGCTATGCCCTATCGAGATTCCCTGAATAGAGGGTTCAACGCCAACCGCCCTCAATTTCGCCGCGGCGATTGCCATGTTTTCGGCAGATGCACGGTGTTCGTCCATCACGATGGTCGCGGTTTCCATACAGAGCCACGCGTCATCAAACAGCCCCTCGTATTGGGCCAGCGCATCCATAAGCTCATCGCGTAGCTCGTGATCGTTGTGATGAGCTGGCCACAGGCGCAGGTGCATCCTGAAGTTGGAGGCTTCATCGTCGGATTTCGATGAGGGTCCACCGCACGATACAAGGAGTATAAGGATCGAAATTAAAAAGAGAATTCGGTTCATGTGATTATTCTTTCTTTATTATTTCGTGTATGTAACCTCTGATGTTTAATGACTGTTTTAAACACGTCGGTTTCATAAGATAGCTTTTAACGTTGAAAGATGAGATGTCGTTCGTAATTGGATACCGTGGGGAGGCTTTCGTGTAGGGGAGAGAGACCTTTAAAACATTTTGGGCCTGTTGGTTATGATGGGAATCTCTAACACCCGTTCCACGTACTGGAAGTAGTAGAACAGCTTATGATTCAGTTCAAAGCCGTAATCCACCCCCAGTTCGTACCCTACAATGGGTTGGAAGAACGATTTGTCCCCGGGCAACGAGGCCTTGTGATTCCACTCGGTAACATATTGGTAGTTCCAGGTCTCGTAATAGGCCTGTGAGCGGTACATGGTTGGAGTTCCATGCACCAGGTACCACGATTCAAAGCCCGGATCTAACACGATGAGTTCGTGTGACACGGAATCTTCAGTCTGTTCCGTGTCGTTACCGGGCTGGATGGCGACTACCCCCTTGGGCCCTGAGCAGGCGGCGAGGGTCGCTACCAGGGCAAGGATAAACATTAGTGCTTTGCTTGTTATCGGTTTCATACTTTTGGTTTTTTCTTGTTGTTAAAACTTCTATTTATTCTTGTGACGATTTGTCGCGCGTAGAATATCCATTGTCATTCATGGATTGAATCTGGGCACTCGGGGGTGCGATCTTCACTTCCTTCTCTTCGGTGAGAGACTCCACCTCCTTGTGGTGGCGAATCCGCTCGATGGTCTCCTCCTCTGCCAACCCGACGATTACCCCGTACTCGTGGAGCTGGGTGATGGTCACCCCCTCTTCACGTAGCTCATCGGCCACCACGTTCAGCTCGTGGAGGTAATATTCGGACACGGTAATCACGATTCGTTTCATGTTTTATAGGTTTAACGCTGACCCGGTTCACGGGACAATCCAAAGTCATGCGGCACCAGTGATCATCCCGTTGGCGTTTTACGGCTTCTCCTCATGGAGCCATGCAAAGACCCACGCCCACGTCCTCGGTAGCTATGGGGAGCTGTTTGGACGTCTCCCTCAATTTTTTCTCAATCTCCATGGGTGTAGCCGTAGGGTATTTCTCCCATAAGAGCGCAATGATGCCGGCCACGTGAGGGGTGGCCATGCTGGTTCCCGAGAGGGTACGGTACCTCGTTGGCATGACCCACGCGGAGTGTATGCCCACGCCCGGCGCTATAAAATCAACCAACCCCGTGGGGTTCACCGCGCGGTTGGAGAAGTTGGCCACGTTCAACTCTTCGTCAATTGCTCCTACGGCCAAGATCGAGGGACAATCCGCGGGACTGCTCACCGGGCAGAACCGTTGCAGGGAGCGGTCGCTGTCGTTGCCCGCGGCGGCCACGAGCAATGCACCTTTAGAGAGCGCGAAGCGAGCCGCCCGCTCGTAGGCAATGTCGTATATTTCTCCCGGTTGCACTGGGGTGCCTAAGGACATCGAGATTACTTGGCACCTGTTCTTTGCAGCCCAGGTGATGCCATTCAGCACCCATGACTGTGCACCGCTGCCGCCATCGCTCAATACTTTTCCGGCAAGGAGGCTTGCACCTGAGGCCACGCCGTACCGTTGCCCATCCTCGTCTATTGCTCCACCGGCCACCCCGATGCAGTGGGTGCCGTGCCCGTGACAGTCTTGGGCGGTCTCTTCGGGAACGAAGGAGCAAGCGGTTATCTCCCTCTCCATGAAATCGGGATGGGTTGAGTCGAACCCGGTATCCAGCACGGCAAGTCGGACTCCCAATCCGGTATATCGTGAACGGTCGGCTCCGGTGGTTCTTATACCCCACGTGGAGGGTGGTTGATCCTCCAGCAGGTAGACCACCTTCTCCGGGGCAATAAAGTACTCGTTATCCAGCGACCTTAGAAGCGGGATCGGGTTGTCTTCAGTTCCCAGCAAGGTGATTCCTAGTTCGTTATATATCAGGGCGTCGGCTCCTTCAATCTCCTGTTCGTTTATTCCACGGGTTTTGAAATCGAGCGTTTCGGCCACGGTGAATCCCCATTTCGATTCCAATATCCGTTTGATTCTGGCTTTACCCCCTTTCGTCTCCTTGTGAATCAGGAAGTGGCGGCCCGTGTAGTGCGGTTGCCCATCGCCCGGGTGCCCGTGATACGGGTACATTTCCATAGGGCGTATGGTTCCCTTATTCTTGAACGGGGAGTTGCCTATCTTGGGTGGTTTCATGGCAGTAGGGTTATTTTGGTTCTATAGTGCGCGGCACCACTCGTTTTTCTTGTGGTCTGTTGCGGTCATATTCAATGATTCCCTTAGCGGTTAGCGTGTTGATCGCCGCCCGCTCGCTTGGTTTTAGCGCATCTACCGGGGGGAATGCCTCCCCCTCATCCGTGATTCGCTGGAGCATCCGTTTCTCTTCTACCGTTAGCAAAGGCCCCTCTTTTGACCTAGTGGGGTCGATTTTCACCCCGGCCCTCCAGATGGCGATCTCGGCATCCTTCACCCGGTTTTCCTCCATGAGTTCCCACAGGTTGGCCAGGTAGAGGCGCGTGTAGAAGTAACCAACGATAAAGCCCGCGATGAAGAAATAGAGGATGACCGCTACCAGGATAGGGTGGGCGGCATTGCCGCTCACTTGATGATACTCCACGTGTTTCAGGATGCCGGTAGCCAGGTTTCGCAAGTATTCCGGGATGCGGATAAGCTGCGTGAGCCCAACCCCGATGATGATCTTGGTGAGCCAGTCAGACACCTCTTCCAGGTTGGTATTGGGGAAGTACTTCCTGCTTTTGGCGTAGTCGTCCCCGGGAGCGTATTGCCGGTTCACCTTGGGGATGCCGAACAAGAAACCCAACAGTCCGCCGGCGAGCAGGGCGGTTATCGCGATGAGCAGGAGCAACCCCACGAAACCACCCCCCGCCCCCGTGAGGAGGGCGCTTGCCACGCTCGCGATGAACCCTAAGACAATCAACGCGAGCGGGAAGATATGTATGGAAGCGGGTGGGCGTTTCATTTTGTTGCAAGTTAGTTTAATTTCCTGAAATTCACAAGGTGTGACAGGTTTTTATTACAACTGAACCGTCAGCACCGTGAAACACCATCACGGTGACTTTCACCCGATGGGATTCCTATTTTATCTGGCCAACCGCATCTGCCATCTTCACGAACTCCTTTCGATACCCGTGGGGGTCGAACGTGGTAGCTGACTCTGCCATCCCTTGTACCATCTGGAGGTTCAGTGACCCTTTATACTCTGACTCCCGCATCAGCAGTCCGAAACCGGCCACGGCAATAGCGAAACGGGTGCTTTCGGTGGCCATGTTAAACTCCACGGGTGTATTATTGACTTCAAGGCTTAGCGGTCGGCTCGTATCGCTTTTGGGCATCTTGTAGCGGAAGTCGAACTGCGCGTAACGTTCCGGAGTGACATCCTCTGTCAGCACCAGTTCATAGAGTGCCGTGATGGTTTGCCCGGCACCGATCTCGCCGCCATCCTTTTCATCGTCCTCGAACTCCTCATCCTTGAGCTTCCTGTTTTCGTACCCGATCAGGCGATAGGACTCCACCTTGTTGGGGTTGAAAGTAATTTGGACCTTGGCATCCTTGGCCACGGTGTAGAATTTCGACTTCTCGTTGATGAAAACCTTCTGGATTTCCGACACGTTGTCGATGTACTCGTAGTTGCCGTTCCCTTTATTCGCGATCTGCTCCATCATGTGGTCGTTGAGGTTGCCCCCGCCCACGCCAAGTACCGTGAGGTAGATACCGCTCTCCCGCTTTTTCTCGATTAATTCTACAAGTTCGTCGGTGGACGAGATCCCAACGTTGAAGTCGCCGTCGGTTCCCAGGATGATCCGGTTGTTGCCATCCTTGATGAAGTTCTCTTCCGCAATCTCGTAGGCTGTCTTGATTCCCGCGGCACCTGCCGTGGATCCGCCGGCACCCAGCTTGTCGATGGCCGCTTTTATCTTCTTGCCCTCGGTAGCTGGGGTGGAGGGCAACAGCACGCCGACATTTCCGGCGTACACCACGATGGCCACCCTGTCGCCCGGGTTGAGCTCATCCACCAGCTGCTTGAAGCCGGTTTTCAGGATACCCAGCTTATCGGGCGAGTTCATGGAGCCGGACACGTCGATCAGGAAGACGTAGTTGGAGTTGGGAAGCTCATTATAGGGGATGGTTTTCCCTTTTATTCCCAGTCGCATGATATGGTGTTCGCCGTTCCACGGGCAGGTAGTGAGCTCGGCACTTAGCGACACGTTTTCACCCGACGCGGGTTCGGGATAGTCGTAGGTGAAGTAGTTCACGTACTCCTCCGTGCGCACCGATGCCTTGGGTGGGCGTTGCCCCAGGTGAATGTATCGGCGCGCATTGGCGTACGAAGCGCCGTCGGCATCGATGGAGAAGGTGGATTGTGGAAACTCGCTCGCCTTTAGAAACGGGTTTTCCTCGTACTCCTTGTACTTTTCGTTGTACGGCATCCCATCGAATAGGTTTTCTTTGCTAAAAGAGAAGTCGTCCCTGTACGTTTCGCATGATGCGAGCAAACACGCGGCAATCGCGATAGCCGGAATGAATGTAAAAATGGTTCTCATACGTTTAGATAAATCATTATAAACTCAAGTAGCATACATAACACTACTCATTATAAAGATGCAGTTATTAACGAAACGCTGCACCAGAACATGATGAGTTTTTCAGATTTACCGTTATTTAACGAGTAGATGAGGAGGTGAAGTGACAGAGCGAGGGGTGTTGCAATAGCAAGGGAAAGCCTGAGGTTGAGCCGTTGCAATAGCAACCTTTTCCTGTTTTTTGCCCTACGCACTTGTGAAAAGCTGTTTTTTCATGTACATTTGTCGAATAATGATGCAGAGAAATGTCGTTTATTTCTTTGTTAGCGGTAATGCCAAGGTAGTGCAGTTTGAGCTGACAGAAATAAGTAGATAATATGGAAAATTTAGAAAGTATCTCGAAAAGAAATATAGAAAAGGCATTTGAAATTATTGCCGAGTTGGAAATT
>DUPB01000179.1 GCA_012838585.1 Bacteroidales bacterium | reverse complement strand
TGAATATTTAGATGAGCCTTTTCACATTGTTAGAAAAAAAAGAAGTAATAACGAAATTATCAATTCCGAAAAATTCTCTGACAAGTTTATGCGTAGGAACATAGCATTTGAACATTCGGTAGAAAATAAAAACTACAGACTCCCTTTCGAAATGGAATCAAGTGGCACGCAAAGATTTTACGGTTTGGCAGGAATATTGGCATTGTTGATTAGAGAATCAGTGATTTTACCCATTGATGAACTTGAAGCTTCGTTGCATCCCGATTTATACAAATACTTCATTCTCACCTTTCTTCTCAACACTAACGGGTCACAACTAATTGCAACAACGCATAACAGGGAAATATTGAATGATAGAGACCTGTTTAGAGACGATGCTATTTGGTTTACGAACAAAGATGATACTGGTAATACCGAACTATACTCATTAGCGGACTTTGACAGTTCGGTAATTCGCAATACGAGTAACGTACTAAATGCTTACAAAACGGGTAAGTTGGGCGCAATACCCTACCCGGGCGACTATTACTTGAACTTGACACCATGAGAGAAAGAAGAAAAATAAAGCAGCGAAAAACTACACCCACTTTTGCATTCGTCGTAGAGGGTAAAACAGAGCTCGTTGAAAAAGCATGAATTCTTACTTGGTAGATGAAACAAACTAAGCCCATAATGAGAAGGGGACTACCCCTCTTTTGCTTTTTTGGCCTGAACGGCTTATCTTTACGTGACTTTTGACGGTGAACGCCCTATTCTTCACCCTTAGTGTAAAAAGGGGCTATGAGGCTTCACCTTATACCTCCTGCCACCTTGCAAAGCGCAAGGAGAGTGTAGCAAGATGCTATGGGGCTTCACCCATATATATGGATACTGATTTTTCATGAAGATGACCCAGGAGAAACCGAATTATAAGCTTGAGGTTTGTGCCAACTCGGTGGCCAGCTGCCTGGCCGCCCAGGAGGGAGGTGCCTACCGCGTGGAGCTCTGCGCGGGGATACCCGAGGGGGGTACCACCCCATCGCACGGTGAGATAGCCGTTGTACGCGAGCTGTTGAACATACGGCTCAACGTGATCATCCGCCCACGAGGGGGTGATTTCTTGTACTCTGACCTGGAACACCGCGTGATGCTGAAAGATATTGAAACGGCATGCGCGTTGGGAGTGGATGGCATCGTGATCGGCTGTCTCACGCCGGAGGGGGAGGTAGATATGGCCAGGAACCGGGAGCTGATAGCGGCGGCCGGGGAGATGAGCGTGACCTTCCACCGGGCATTCGACATGTGCCGTGATCCCTTTGAGAGTTTGGAAAGGATTATCGAGCTGGGGTGCGACCGTATCCTCTCCTCCGGGCAGGAACCCAAGGCGGAGCAAGGGGTGCCACTACTGAAAAAGCTGGTGGAACAAGCGGGCGACCGGATTATCATCATGCCCGGGAGCGGGATCAACTACCGGAACATCGCCGCGATTGCCAGTGAAAGCGGTGCCAGGGAGTTTCACCTCTCGGCACGCGAACCAGTGGAAAGCGGGATGACCTACCGCAACCCGCGGGTGAAAATGGGGGGAACCGCTATCGTGATCAACGAGTACGAGCAGATGGTTACCCAGGCCAGGCTGGTAAAAAATGCTTCCGAGGCGCTGGCACAACTACATCGTGGTTAAAATAATAACCCGCGTATAATAACCCGTGCATCGTTTTTATAGTTATTTTCGCGTCTAAAACAGAGAACTCGTGATAAACACACGTGGTGGGCTTGACAGCACAGACAGGGCTTGATAACACTTTGGAAATTCAATCATACAATCACAAAAAACAAAGAAGATGAAGAATCATTATTTATCCATTATCGTGCTGCTGATCGCGGGAGCGTTTCTAACGATCTCCTGTGATGGACAAGGCAGCAAAAGCGGCGGGACAGCCGACTACAACACGGTGCCGCTACCCAACGAGATAGCCACCGCGGAGGGAGAAGCGTTTGTCCTTTCTACATCGACCCTCGTGACCTACCCGGCAGGCAATGAAAAGATGCAGCGGAATGCCGAGTTCTTAGCCGAGTTCCTGGAACTGTCGTGTGGCATTAGACCGGCTGTCGGAGTAGAGATGGCCGAAGCGGAAACGGGTGGAACAGAAGCAGCCAAAGCCGCGAAAGGCAATACGATAGCCCTTTCCGTGGGACTGCAACACGACAACCCCGAAGCGTACCGCATCGAGGTGGATGCCCGATCCATACGGGTTAGCGGGGCCTCTGAGGCGGCCGTTTTCTTCGCCATACAGACCCTGAGAAAAGCCGCGCCGGTGGGCAACTATCGCTCGGTGAACTTCGCCCCTGTAACCATCAATGACGCTCCCCGCTTTGGGCACCGGGGGATGATGTTAGACGTCTCCCGACACTTCCAGCCGGTATCGTTCGTGAAAAAGTTTATCGACCTGCTGGCACTGCATAACCTCAACCGTTTCCACTGGCACCTGACGGAAGACCAGGGTTGGCGGATCGAGATCGAGTCCTATCCCAAGCTCACGGAGATAGGGGCGTACCGCGACGGTACCGTGATTGGTCGCAATACCGGCGAATATGACACCATTCGCCACGGTGGGTTCTATACCAAGGAGGAGCTAAGGGAGGTGGTTAACTACGCGGCAGAACGGTATATCACCATAATCCCGGAAGTTGACCTGCCCGGTCATATGCTGGCCGCCTTGACCGCTTACCCCGAGCTGGGTTGCACCGGGGGACCGTACGAGGTAGCCAGGGAGTGGGGCGTGTTTGAAGATGTGTTGTGCCCGGGGAACGAAGAGACATTTACCTTCCTGGAGGCGGTGTTGACGGAGGTGATGGAGATCTTCCCGTCCGAGTATATCCATATCGGGGGCGATGAGGCTCCCAAGGTGCGCTGGGAGCAATGCCCACGCTGTCAGGCACGGATCAAGGAGCTGAAACTGAAAGACCGCGATGGCCACACGGCCGAGCACTACCTGCAGAGCTACGTGACCGCCCGGGTAGAGAAATTTTTGAACGAGCATGGACGCCGCATCATCGGGTGGGACGAGATACTGGAAGGGGAACTGGCCCCCAACGCCACCGTGATGTCATGGCGCGGTATGGGAGGCGGTATCCAGGCGGCCCAGATGGGGCACGACGTGATCATGACGCCCACCACCTACTGCTACTTCGACTACTACCAGTCACGTGACACGGAGCAAGAGCCGCTGGCCATCGGCGGGTACGTGCCGCTATCGCTGGTGTACAGCTTTGAGCCGGTACCCGAAAACCTCACGGAAAAGGAGAAAACACATATACTGGGAGCACAGGCCAACCTTTGGACAGAGTACATTAAAACGCCGGAGCACGTGGAGTACATGACGCTGCCGCGACTGTCTGCCATGTGCGAGGTGCAGTGGTTGCAGCCCGAGAAAAAGGATTACGACCGGTTCTTAGAGCGATTGGCCCGCCTCTTCCCCCTGTACGACAAAATGGGGTACAATTACGCCACACACCTCTTTAACGTGGATGCCAAGCTGACGGCCAACTTCAACACCAACGCGCTCGACGTGGAGTTCACCACCATTGACAACGCTCCCGTCTACTACACGCTCGATGGCACGGAACCCAACAAATCGTCTATCCCTTACGAGCACAAGTTCTCCATTAGCGAGGATGCAGAGCTAAGGGCTGTCGCCATACGCGAAGGTATGGAGAGCAGGATGTTTAGCGAAACGATCAAGGTGAGCAAGGCGAGCTTTAAGCCGATAGAGCTGCTGACATCGCCGGCACCCAACTACACCTACGGCGGGGCGGGGATGCTCGTGGACGCGCTCCAGGGACAAAACACCAACTACCGCACCGGCAGGTGGATAGGCTTTCAGGGGAACGACCTGGTGGCGGTGATCGATATGCTGCAGCCCACGGAGATCTCCTCGTTGACCGTGCGCAACGCGGTGGTGACGGGCGACTGGATCTTCGACGCTTCGAGGATAGCGTTGGAGTCGTCGGAAGACGGCACTACCTACACGCCGGTGGCCGAAGAAGCCATCGTGGATGAGCACAGCGACCATTGGGCGGATATTGTCGTTCACTCGATCTCGTTTGAGCCTACCGCGGCACGTTACTTTAAAGTCACGGTACAACCCACCCTTATGCCCAAGTGGCACCCGGGGAGCGGGAGCAACGCGTTTATCTTCGTCGACGAGATTCAACTGGATTGAACTAACGAGTAGAGCAACTCGATCTCTTGTGCCCAGAGTGATTCATCGGGCGTTTCCAGGATAATGGGCATATCGTTAAAGCGGGGGTCGTTCATGATAAACGAGAAAAGGTCCATCTCCATCACCCCTTGCCCAATGCTCGCGTGCCGGTCCACCCTGGTGCCCAGCTCTTTCTTGGAGTCGTTCATGTGTATCCCTTTCAGGTAGTGGATACCCACCACCTTATCGAAGGTATCGAAAGTGGCATCAAACGCTTCGCGGGTACGGAGCTCGTAGCCGGCTGCCAGGGTATGGGCCGTGTCCAGGCAAACCCCTACCCTGCTCTTGTCCTCCACCCCATGGATGATACGAGCAATCTGCTCGAAGGTATGGCCCAGGTTGGTACCCTGCCCCGCGGTGTTCTCAATCACGGCGATCACCCCGTTGGTGCGGTCCAGTGCCATGTTGATGGACTCCGCGATCCGGTCGAGGCAGTCGTCGATGGGTATCTTGTTGAGGTGGCTGCCCGGGTGAAAGTTAAGCCGGTTCAGCCCCAGCTGCTCACACCGCGTCATCTCGTCGAAAAAGGCACGCCTCGACTTGTCGAGTCCCTCCTGCTCGGGGTGCCCCAGGTTAATCAGGTAGCTGTCGTGCGGCAAGATATGGTCGGGGTGAAACCCCAACTCCTCCACGTTTGCTTTAAAACGCTCGATGGTCTCCTCGTTGTATGCCGCGGCATACCACTGCCGTTGGTTCTTGGTGAAAAAGGCGAAGGCTTTCGCCCCGATGGCGTGCGCGTTCACGGGAGCGTTCTCTACCCCGCCCGCCGCGCTAACATGGGCTCCTACAAATTTCATACAATTTTTTTACTCTTTTTATTTCGCGGCATCATCCGCTCGCGCGTGCATGATGCTCATGCTCGTTTGATATGGTTACGGTTGGCAGACTATTTTTTCGGGAAAGTGATCAGGAAACTGAGGCCTCCCTCGGCACGGTTCTTCGCCACGATACTCCCCTTGTGAAGCAGCACCGCGTTCTTCACGATGGAGAGTCCTAACCCCGAACCACCCGTCACGCGCGTGCGCCCCTCGCCCACGCGATAGAAGCGCTCGAAGATCCTGACCAGGTGCTTCTCATCCACCCCCACGCCGTTGTCGTGGAACTCGATAAAGTAGGCGTCATCGCTCTCGCTGTAGCAGCGAACCACGATCTCCACGTTATCACCGGCATACGCGATGGAGTTCTCCGCCAGGTTGCGGAAGATGGAGTAGAGCAGCGTCCGGTTGCCATAGATCAACACGTCATCACCTACCACCACCTTCATCTGGTCGCCTGTTTCACGCAGCTTGGGCGACAGGTCGGTCTTCACCTCCGCGAGCAGTTCCTTGAGCGGTACCGGCTCCATCTCGAACCGGTCTGATGCCTCCTCGATCTTAGTGAGCATACCGATATCCTGTATCAGTTCAGATAAACGGATGGTTTGCACGTACGCCCTATCCAGGAAGTGGTGTATCCTTTCATTATCTTGACTTTCCGGCTGATCGAGGATGGTCTCCAGGTAGCCCCGTATGCTGGTGACCGGCGTGCGCAACTCGTGGGCGATGTTGTTGGTCATCTCCTGCTTGAGCTGTCGCGTCTTTTCAGATCTCGTGATATCACTCAAGTAGATTTCGAAACTCTCATCATCGAACACGATGACACGTACCAGGAACTGCCGCCCACTTTTATCGATTCGCAGGGTGTAGGGGTCACTCCCCCTATCCTTCCAATCGATGAATGCCACTAGGTCGCTAAAAATCGGCTCCTGAAACAGTTGCTCGACCTCCAGCGTGGGCTTATCCAGGATCACGTTCAGGAACTGAAGGAAGTAAGAGTTGGCGTATATCTTCTCACGCTGTTCCGAGAAGATGGCAATCCCCTCTTCTGAATACTGAAAGTGCTGCAGCAACTTTTCACGCTCGGAAGCCAGCTTCCGACGGTTCTCCTGGAGCAGGGTGTAGTGCTCCACGATATCGGCGCTCACCTGCCCCACTTCATCGTCGCTAAACCTGAATCCGGAGGGAACCGGCGTACCCTGCTTCACGCTCAGCGAAAAGGCCCTCAACTCCTTGATCGACTTAGAGAAGCGATTAGCGAAGAAGTAGACCATCAGCATGCAGAGCACGAAGAAAATGAGGATAGAGTAGATGAACGGGCTGTGGGCATGAATGAACTTCTGTACTTTCATGTCATACGGCATGGCAAAACGGATGAAGTAACCCTCCTCATATTTTTTAGCGAAGTAGAGGTAATCGACATTGGTGCTTTCGGACCGCCGCACGTGAGAACCTTTTCCAAAGCCAATGGTCTTCTGGATTTCGGGGCGTTTCAAGTGATTTTCCATCTCGCTCGCCTCCAACAGGTTATCGAAAAGTACCTCACCCTGCCAATCGATAAGGGTAAGCCGCAAGTCGGGATCCATGTAACGCAATTGCCCCTCCAACTGCCCCAGCTCTTCGCCTAACGGGATCTGGTTACCGACGATGTACGCGTGGACGATGTCGGCGTTGCATTCCAGCAGTAACTCCAGGCTAAGCGTACGCTCCTCCTTCCACTGCCGCTGCTCGAACAAGATAACCCCAACCGTGAACACGGCGATGATCGCCGTGAACACCAGCATGACAGCCGTTTTATAAGACACCTTTTTTTTCATTGTCACTTCCTCATTGTTTTATGGGCCCTACCATTGCATTTTCCCCAAACACCCACTTCAAGGCCACGTGACCTCCTTGATACCGCGAGATTACTTGTCAGACCCTTTCGCATCCACATTAAAGTAGTACCCGAAACCGGACCGGTTGACGATGAGGTGCGCGTATTCCCCCAGCTTTTTCCTCAAGCGGGTGATATGGACATCCACCGTTCGGTCCAGCACGTACTCGTGCTCACCCCAAACGCTGTCGAGGATATCGACACGGGTGAGCACGTTGGGCGCGACGCGTACCAGTAACGTTAGTATCTCGAACTCCTTTTTGGTGAGCGACACCTCATTCCCATCCACGGTCACCCGGGTAGTCGGCAAATCGATCTCCAACCCCTGAAAACTCCAGCTCTCCTCCACGGGGGGAGTAGCCAACTGCGCACGTCGCAACAGCGCTTTTACCCGCGCGACCACCTCTTTCATGGAGAAGGGCTTCGCGATGTAGTCATCACCGCCCGACGAGAAGCCGGTCAGCACGTCATTCTCGCTATTTTTCGCCGTGAGGAAGATGATGGGCACGTGGTTCTCCTTTTTCCGTAACCTTTCGGCGAGCGTGAAGCCAGAGATACCCTCCATCATCACATCCAGTAGAATCAACCGGTGCGTGTTGGTGAGCTTGTTTTCGGCCTCCTCTGCCGATGAGGCCACGTCAACAACAAACCCCTCTTTTTCCAGGTTATATTGAAGGATAGCCTGTATATCTTTCTCATCATCGACCACTAAAATTCTCTCTTTCATCATTCTCTCTCACTAATCCTTTCTCTATCCTCTATTCTCTACCCCGGCAACGCTTTATGCCGAATATCTTTCCCCTCGATGAGGTAAACGGCCGACTCGGCCATATCGACCGCCTTATCACCTATCCTCTCCAGGTAGTAGGAGATGCTGTTCAGGTTCATGATGTTGACGAGCGACTGCTTGTTTTGAAGCTGCCCATCGAAGTCGGCAGCCAACTGCTTCTCGATTTTGCTCTCCATCCTATCCAGCTTGTCGTCCATCTGGATGGTGTCGTACGCCATCTCGTTGCTAATCCCGGTAAAAGCGAAAAGCGCGCTCTTTAACATCTTATCGGTCTGTTCAAACATCTTGCCAATCGGTTTCTTGTACTTCTCGAAACCGGGCAGTGACAGATCCATCTCTCCAAAGGCCAGGGTGATATTCTCGATCAAGTCGCCCACCCGCTCCATCGAGATGGTCATATCGTGATACGACATTAACCGCCGCAAATCGGACGCGCGCGGGGTAAAAAGGATAATGGCATTGATTACCTTCTCCTTGATGGTGATGTCCAACGAGTTGATGATCTTCTCGTTGCGCTTCAACTCGGCCATCATCTCCTTATCCCGGCTGTTGTTCACCAACGTGGAGGCCATCTTAATCTGCGACAGTACGATCTCAGCGAGCAGCTGGAAATCACTGTGAAGCTGATCCAGGTACTTGTCCTTGATGCCCCACGTAGGGGTCGATGTCCTGATATTATTTACCGTATCCATACTGTTACTGTTTTTCATTTTCTCTATTATCGCCTTCTCATTTCGTCTGTCATGCAAGAAGACGACAACGATATAACACGCTAGGGTTGAACGACCTCGCGGATTAACCGAAGACCCCCGTCAGGTACTCCTCCGTGCGCTTGTTCTTGGGCTTGGTAAACATCTGGGTGGTGTTACCATGCTCGATCAACTCGCCCAGGTACATGAACATCGAGTTATCGGAAATACGTGCCGCTTGCGACATGTTGTGCGTCACGACAATGATAGTGAATTCCTCCTTCAATTCCAACAATAATTCCTCGATTTTGTTCGTGGAAATCGGGTCGAGCGCCGAGGTGGGCTCATCCATTAGCAAAATCTCCGGTTTCATGGCCAACGTGCGGGCGATGCAGAGACGCTGTTGCTGACCCCCCGAGAGGAACGAACCTCGTTTGCTCATCACGTCTTTCACCTCGTCCCAAAGCGCCACGCTTTTCAGGCTACGTTCCACGATCTCATCTTTTTCGCCCCGCTTGAGCCGGATACCGTTGAGCGAGTAACCCGCCAGCACGTTATCGTAAATGCTCATGGTGGGAAACGGGTTGGGCTGTTGAAACACCATCCCCACCAACCGGCGCACCTTCATCGCGTCCATCTCGAGCACGTTCTTGCCCTTGAGGAGAATCTCACCGGTAGTCCGGATATGCGGGTAGAGGTCGTGCATGCGGTTGATGGCACGCAGGAGCGTGCTCTTCCCGCAACCGGAGGGTCCCATGATCGCGGTGATGGTATTGGGGAATATCTCGGTGGTTACATCGTCCACCGCGTTCTTTCCCGGGGTGTACGATACCGATAGGTTCTTCAACTCCAAAATCGGTTTCAAGCCGTTGGTAACTACATTTACACTTTCCATTTACGAGCTACAGTTTTAGCAATCCAGTTTAACAAGAATATCACGATGAGCAACAAGAGCGACGAGGACCAGACCAGGTCCACCAGGTTAGGGTCGTTATAGAAGTCCCAAATCAGCAGCGGGATGGCGCTCGTGGGCTCCAACACGTGCCAGTTGACCACCGACGCACCCAACGCGGTCAACATTAGCGGGGCGGTCTCACCCATCACCCGCGATATGGCCAACAGGATACCGGTAAAGATGCCCCCGAAGCCGGAAGGCAGCAACACTTTGAACACCACGTTGGTATAGGATGACCCCAAGGCCAGGCCCGCCTCCTTGTAGGCAACAGGCAACATCTTGAGCGTCTCCTCGGTAGAACGCACGATCATGGGCAACATCATGATGGTGAGCGCCACGCTACCGGCCAGGGCGGAATAGCTACCCAGGGGTTTCACCACCCACGCGTAGGCGATAATCCCGATCACGATGGAGGGCATCCCCTGCAGTAGGTCAGTGAGGTAGCTGACCACCTTAGCGAAGCGCTTGTCCTGGTTATCGGCCAGGTAGATACCAATCGACAACCCTAGGGGTACGGAGAAAAGGATGGCCATACCAACGATCAACAAGGTTCCGGTAATACCGTTCAGTATACCCCCGGGGATGGGCTCGTTGTTCACCCGGGCCAGCAACGCGTCCATCGACGACGGGGTCACCTCGGTAAACAGCCGCAGGTTAAAATTTTTATACCCTTTCGAGACCACATCCCACAAGATAAGGAAGAGGGGGATCATGGCGACAAATGAGAAGAAGCAGACCAACCCTAAGGCAAGCTTGTCCTTCCCCTTTCGCACGCGTGTCGAACTCTCTTGATCGGGGTTCAGACGCTTCAAGCCTGACCGTTTCGAGTTTGTTCGGTTCAAAGCCGTTACTTGTTCCATCATACCTTCGACAATCTTTTCATCACCATTTTGGCAATCAAGTTAATAATGGCCGTTATAATAAACAGTATCAGTCCGATCGCGATCAACGAGCTTAGCTTCAAGCCGTCTGCCTCCCCAAATTGATTCGCGATGACACTCGCCATCGTGTTCCCCGTACCCCTCAAACCGCTCGGTATCCTGTCGGTATTGCCAATCAGCATGGTCACGGCCATGGTCTCGCCCAGCGCCCTACCCAGCGCGAGGATGTAAGCGGCCACGATTCCCGAGGAGGCGGTGGGGAAGCTGATGCGCCGTATCACCTCCAACCGGGTGGCACCCAGGCTATAGGCACCCTCCTTCATGTTGTTGGGCACCATGGAGATGAACTCGGTACTGAGGGAGGAGGCGTAAGGTATGATCATGATTGCCAACACGATAGACGAAAGGAAAACACCGAACCCCTGCGCGTTCACCCCCAACGCGATCACGATGGGCCGAACGCTGTAAAAACCCCACAAGCCAAACACGATGGAGGGGATACCCGCGAGCAGGTCCACGATGGAGCTGACCACCGAGGCCATCTTAGTACCCTTGAAGTACTCCCCGTTGAAGAGCGCCACGGACAACGAGAAGGGGATACAGATGAGCAGCGCGAAAAAGGCGGTGTAAAGCGTGCCGATAATAAACGACAGCGCACCGTACTCTTCGGTGGCCTTGCGGGGATCCCACTCGGCGTTAGAGATAAAACCCCAAATGCCGTACTCGTTAAAGGTGTCCAGCGACCGGCTCACCAGCGAGTAGATAATCCCGGCACTCAGCAAAAGGATGATTAGCGCCGCGAAAAAAAGCGCGAACCGGAATAATTTATCTTTCATTCGTTCCCTTGATTACAATTCATTACCATCATTATCGGCCCTCCCCGTCATTATCGGCCTTCTCCGCCATCATCGGCCCTCTCCGTTATTATCAGCCTCCCCCACCTCAAGTGCACGCGTATCGGCATCGTCGGTGCTAGTAAGAACATCAAACAGGGATTCACCCCCATAGTGCATCCCCTGGAGAAGGCGGTAATTTTTCTCCAACCCCTGCTCCGGGAGGGGAGCGTAGTTAATCTGTGCCGCCACCTTTTGCCCCGGTGGACTGAGCATGTACAGGAGCAGGTCCAACAGCTCCATCGCCTCCTCCTTGGTACGGTTCCCATACTGCTGATCCTTGTAGACCAGTATCCAGGTGAAGAGGCTGATGGGGTACGCGTTGGGATCGGCCGAATCGGTGATGGTCGCCCGCATATCGTCCGGAAGGTCCACGTTGGCCGCGGCGGAGATGGTCTCCAGCGTGGCATCGACGAAGCGGCCCGCCCTGTTTTTCAGTTTCGCCGTCTTGAGGTTGAGGGTGAGCGCGTACTCCGAACCGATGTAGCCGATGGCGCCCTCCGTCTGCTGGACGATACCCGCCACGCCAGGGTTCCCCTTGGCCGCTATCCCCGCTTCCCACTTCAACGCCTTCCCCTTGCCCATCACCCGGTTCCACTCGGGAGAAACCACGGAGAGGTACTCCGAGAAGTTGAACGTGGTGCCGCTACCGTCGGAGCGGTAAACGGGGGTTATATCCAGGTCAGGCAAAGAAACCCCCGGGTTGATCGACGTGATCCGCGGGTCGTTCCACTTTTTTACCTTGCCCAGGAATATGTTGGAGATAAGGGGGCCGGTGAGCCGCAAGCTATCCACCCCCTCCAGCGTGTAGGCCATCACCACCCCGCCAAGACAGGTGGCGATGTGAATCACCTCGCCGTTCATCGTCTCCAGTTCCTTATCGGTCATAAAAGCATCACTGGCACCGAAATCCACCGAACGGTCACGCAAGCTGCGTATCCCACCACCACTCCCCATGGCCCCGTAGTTCACGGTGATACCTTCATTCAACCGCATGAAATCGCGGAAAACAATGTTGTAATAGGGATAGGGAAACGTGGCTCCCGCACCGGAGATGGTACTTCGGGACGTGCCTTTTTGAGAATCCGAGGTACCCTTACACGAAGACAGGAAAAGGGGCAGCGAGACAAAAAGCAACGAGGTAAACAAAAAAAATCGTTTCATCAAATGCAATCAAGCAATGCAGGTTCTATGTTACTCTAAAACAGACGCGAAATTACGATATGATTGTTACATTTCGGTTACATAATTGTTACGTATTTGTTAAGACACACACCGTCCGGTGAAATTAACGGGTCTACTCCCGTTTTTTTGTTATTTTTGCAGCGTAGTGGAAGTTTATTCGCTAATGTCCTCGCGTTGAGAGCAACAAAAACAACACTATATTATGAAGATTGAAGGACTTAGCCACCTGGGTGGTAAATCCATAATCATTTTTTTATTATCTTTGCCGCTTAATTGACAAAATGATTCGTTAAAACCCTCATCGCTATCATTATTATGCCGCAAATTGCCCTGCGAGGCATCCAGATGCCCGCGTCACCCATACGTAAATTAGCTCCGCTCTCCGATGCAGCCAAGGCCGAAGGTGTGCGGGTTTACCACCTGAACATCGGGCAGCCTGACCTGCCCACCCCTGCCTCCGCGCTCGAGGCGATCAGGAATATCGATCGCAGCACACTGGAGTACAGTCCCAGCGATGGTTACCGCTTCTACCGGGAGAACCTGGTGGATTACTACGGAAAGTTCGGTATTCACTTGTCACCCGAGGAGATTATCGTCACCGCGGGGGGATCGGAAGCAGTGCTGTACGCGTTCCTCGCCTGCCTCAACCCGGGCGATGAGATTATCGTACCGGAGCCGGCCTACGCGAACTACATGGCGTTCGCCATCTCAGCCGGGGCTACCATCCGAACCATCCCCTCCACCATGGAGACGGACTTCGCCCTACCGCCCATGGAGGCGTTTGAACAGCTGATTAACGAACGCACCAAAGGAATACTTATCTGCAACCCCAACAACCCGACCGGCTACGTCTACACGCGCCGGGAGATGGAGCAGATGCGCGACCTGGTGAAGCGGTATAACCTCTACCTCTTTTCCGATGAGGTGTACCGGGAGTTCATCTACAACGACACGCCCTACGTGTCGGCGTGTCACCTTGAAGGCATCGAGGAGAACGTGGTGCTGATCGATTCGGTATCAAAACGTTACAGCGAATGTGGCATCCGCATCGGCGCGCTGATCACCAAGAACAGGCGGCTGCACGAAACGGTGATGAAGTTTTGCCAGGCACGACTGAGTCCCCCCTTGATCGGCCAGATAGCCGCCAACGCGTCACTCAAAGAGAACGGGGAGTACATGCAGCGCATCTTCGATGAGTACAAGGAGCGACGCGATTTCCTCATCGACCGGCTAAACCGGATTCCAGGAGTCTACTCGCCCATGCCGCAGGGGGCCTTCTACACGCTCGCCCGGCTACCCGTGGAGGATACCGACGCCTTCTGCGCGTGGTGCCTCTCGGACTTTCGACACAAGGGACAGACCGTTTTCATGGCACCCGCCTCGGGCTTCTACGTGACGCCCGGACTTGGGAAAAACGAGGTGCGGCTCGCGTACGTGATTAACAAGGAGGATCTAAACAGCGCCCTCAACGTGCTGGAGAAAGCACTGGAGGCATACCCTTACACCCTTGAATATGAATGCGGAGCTGTTCATAGCAAAGCGAATCTATAAAGGCGATAAGAAAAACGACAAACGGGTCTCATCGCCCGCCATCAAGATTGCCATCGCGGGCATCGCGCTGGGACTGGCCGTGATGATCGTGGCGGTATGCATCATCGTGGGGTTCAAGAAGGAGGTGCGCGCGAAGGTGGTGGGCTTTGGATCGCACATTCAAATCACGGCGTACGAGAGCAACACCTCGTACGAGCACACGCCCATCGCCGTCTCTGACACGCTGATCGACCAGCTACGGGGCAACCCGGATATCCGCCACTTCCAGGAATTCATTACCAAGCCGGGCATCATCAAAACGGACAACGACTTCATGGGCGTGGTGATGAAAGGGGTATCGGAGCGGTACGACTGGGATTTTTTCCGTGCCAACCTGCTGGAGGGATCCATCATCCAACCCAACGACACGACGACTGCCTACCCGGCTATCCTCTCGAAAGAGGTGGCCGACAAGCTCCACCTGAAAATAGGCGACAGGTTCACCTGCTACTTTATCCAGGACCCGGTCCGTGCCCGTCGCTTTGACATCGTTGGTATCTACCAAACCAACTTCGAGGAGTACGACCAGCTGTTCGTGATCACCAAGAAGGAGATCCTGGCCTCCCTGAACGGGTGGGAAGCCGATATGGTGAGCGGCATTGAACTGCTGGTGCACGACTACGACCAGCTGGACAACATCTCACAAGAGCTCTTCTTCGAGATGTCGTCACACACCGACCGATTGGGTAACCCGTTCTACACCCGCTCCATCAAGGAGATTAACCCCATGATCTTTAACTGGCTCAACCTGCTGGACATGAACGTGTGGGTCATCATCATCCTGATGCTCGTCGTCTCGGGCTTCACCATGATATCGGGCCTCCTGATCATCATACTGGAACGCACCAACATGATCGGCATGCTCAAGTCGATGGGCGCCGCGGACATCAGCATCCGCCGGGTCTTCCTCTACCTCTCCGCTTTCCTGATTGGCCAAGGCATGCTTTGGGGCAACCTGATCGCGTTGCTCTTCTGCTTTATCCAGGATCGGTTCCAAGTACTGAAGCTGGATCCCGCCACCTACTACTTGACGGCCGTGCCCATCGACCTCAACATCCTCCATATCCTGCTGCTGAACATCGGCACCCTCGCGGTCTCCCTGCTGATGATGATCGGTCCCTCCTACCTGGTGGCCCGGATCACGCCCGCGAAATCCATCCGGTTCGAGTAAACGAGTGGCTGTTAAATCACGATCTTGGAGAGTTGCCACCCCATGCAAGATACCATGCAAGATACCATGCAAGTTACCGTGCAAGCTACCGTTCAAGTTACCGAACAAGTTACCAAGAGTAAACCTAAATACTTTTTTTCAAAACAACCATTGCATTTCCAACTATTATTCCTATATTTGCAGCATAACAGTTGTAAATACACTTGTTAAATGGATTGGTATATATTTACGGACAAGGGATTAATTGCCAAAATAGGAGAAAAACTAAGGCAAATTCGATTAGAGCAAAATATCACGCAAAAAGAGTTGGCAGAACGAGCCGGTGTTTCTCTTAGCAGCGTAGCCAGCGTGGAAAAGGGCAATAGCGTCTCTCTCTCGACACTGATAGCTATTCTTAGAGCTCTTCATGCCCTACATTTACTGGATGCCTTCTTCCATGAACCTGAAATCAGCCCTATCGCGTACGCCCAAATGATGGATGGCAAAAAAATGAGGCAAAGGGCAAGTGGTAGTAAAAAGATTACGATATAGTTATGGGCAAGATAACAATATTTATAAGTAGCGTGCAGTCTGAGTTTGTCGAAGAACGTAAAGCCTTAGCGGCATTTCTTCGTGCCGATCCTCTGTTGGGCAAGTTCTTTGAACCTTTTCTTTTCGAGGAGTTACCGGCAATAAACCTAAGCGCGCCAAATGTTTACTTGAAAGAAGTTGGGGCATGCAATATCTACTTGGGATTAATCGGTGTGCAATACGGGTACCAAGATAGCGAAGGTATTTCACCTACCGAGAAAGAATACGACGAAGCTACACGGCTGCATAAAACCCGATTTATTTTTCTTACTAACCACGAAACTACCGAACGTGAACAAGAAGTAAACATTTTTATCGAAAAAATAGAAAGAGAAGTGGTGCGAAGCCGGTTTATCGGGCTCTCTTCTTTATTGCAAAACGTGTATCACAGTTTAATTCGTTATTTGGAAGAAAATGGATTTATTCAAACGGAGCCTTTCGATGCCCAACTTAATACGTCCGCGACCATAGAAGATATAGACCCAGAAAAAGTAGCCTCCTTTGTTCGTTTGGCAAAATCACGCAGGAGATTTCCGTTAGATGAAAACGATCCTACACTTACCATCCTGCACCATCTTAACCTGTCTCAGGGGGAAAAATTAACTAATGCGGCCTTATTGCTTTTCGGTAAAAACCCACAACGTTTTTTTCCTACTGCAACAACCAAGTGCGCTGTTTTTCACGGGTTAAGCAAAACAAAACCCATACCTTCGTATAAAATTATTAGTGGTGATATTTTTGAACAGGTAAATCAAGCTGTCGAGTTTGTCATGTCGCAACTCGATTTCAAAATAGGAACGCGTTCACTATCCAATATTGTCCCGGGTAGTTATGAAATCCCCAGAGAGGTGGTGGCCGAAGGCATCGTGAATGCCCTTGCTCACCGCGATTACGCCAATAACGCCAGCGTAGAAGTTATATTATACAGAAACAGGCTGGAAATTTCTAACCCGGGCTCTTTACCCTTGGGCTGGACTACCGAACGGCTCAAACAGCTACATAACTCCGTTCCACGTAATCCATTTTTAGCTCACCCCATGTATCTCGCGGGGTATATCGAGCAATTAGGAACAGGTACAGAAGATATGGTAAAAAGAATGGTAGAACACGGGTTACCCGAACCGGAATTTATTCAGGAGCAAGATTTCAAAGTGATCATCAAACGTTACTCCAAACAAGACACTCCACAAGTTACCGAACAAGTTACCGAACAAGTTACCGAACAAGTTACCGAACAAGTTTATAGACTAATTTTAACTATAGAGGGCGAAATGGCACGAAACGAGCTAATGGACGAGCTCAATTTGAGACATAGACCTACTTTTATTTCAAATTACATAAATCCAGCACTAAGTATAGGAATGATTGAGATGACGGAAGTTGAACCCCATCATCCAAGACAAAAGTACCGCCTAACCCAAAAAGGAATAAAAGCCAAAAAACAATGGGGAAAATAAAATCGACACCTTGTAACTTTGCGTTCAACGATTGGTAAGGGCTAATAATCAACCGATTCTAAGGCAACCGGCCCTAACAGCCCGTACTCTTTTAGCGGGGCGTTAGCCGCGGGGCCCGCGATGGTCCACGTTTTCCGATTCTCCTCGGGCAGCCCGGCATCGTACACCAACCGGTTGAACCAGGTGCTGGTCACCTCCACCTGCAAACTGTTCTCTCCCTCCTGCAGGAATTTCGTAACATCCAGCACGTACGGCGAAGTCCAGCGGGTGCCCGCCTCCTTACCGTTTACCCTTACCTTGGCAATCACCTCCACCCGACCCAAATTCAGCCGGTAAGCCGTTGAGGCAGATTTTTGGTCTAACGTGAACGTGGTTTCGTACGTTACCGTTCCGGAGAAAGACTTCCCCTCGTCAGACAGCGGGAGATCTTTCCAGGCGGTGAGCCGTTGGATCTGTAGCGGTGAGGTTTCCACCCCCCAGCCCTCAGGGAATTGAAGTTGCCAAGAGAACTCGCTCAAATCCAGTCGACCCGTCGGTTCCGATTGATTGCACACCATGAAGGGTCTCCCGGCTTTGGATTCATCAACCGCTTGAGCTGCATCAACCGCTTGGAATGACTCACCAGGTTGTGGTGTCTCGGTTGCCTGAAGTGACTCACCCGACTGAATTGCCTTACCTGCCCCCTCCCTTCTGAAGACGATGAAGCAGGAGTTACCTACCGGTATATCCAGCTCGACCGCCGTGTGATTGGCCTCCGCACGGGAAGGTACAGCGGTCATATTTCCGGACAACGGATCCCACAGCTCCAGGTTGCCCATCTCACGGAAGAGAACCGTACCCCGGTATCCTTTCCCGGGCGGCATGGAGAGGAAGTAGATGCCAGCCCCATCGGTCTGTCGGTGTAGCCAGCGCAGGTCGGGAGATTGGGCTACAATATCGGGCAAGATATCTTCCGCCGTCAACACCGCGGCGATATCAGCGGTGTTGTAGACCTTCCCTTTACCCAGGCTAAGCTGGTCTTGAGAGCCATCGCCCCACAACTTTTCAACGGCCTTCTTGAAGGCATGGCCCGCTTTTTCACCACCGCTTAAGGTGGCAATTCCCCTGGGGGCTTCCCCGGCAAGAACAACACCCGCCTTCACGAACGATGCGATCTTCTCCAATGTTTCGGGCAACATCCGCTGGCAGTCGTAGAGCCACAACACACGGTACTCTATCCCCTCGGGGGTGACCAGCCTGCCATCCTTCACCGACAGGCGGTTCAACAACATATCGGGATTGCAGTAGTCGTAGGAGTACCCTTCAGGGAACGGGAGGAGCTGCGATGGCTTATGGTTTTGCTCATCCCCCAAGTACATCAGCACGTCGGATACCGGCTTGCCCACCTCCAGCATGTAGTTGCACCTTGCCAGGTAATCGGTGAAGTGAGGCATATGCTTCCACCAGGTTTGCAGGCGCAGGAACGGGGTACCTATCGCCGTTCCGAACGACGTGCTGGGGGGCAGGAAGTCGGTTCGCGGATTATGGGTGTAGGTATGGAAAACGAGGTGCGTCACCCCGCGGGCGAAATGGTCATCGGCAATATCCTTCAAGAAACGGGGATGCTCGTTCCAAGTCAGCTCGAAAGAGGTGAGCGCCTCGGCGGCCACCCTCTTCTTCCCGTAGCCCCTGGCAGCGGAAACGGCCGGCTTGACCGGTTTGAACTCGATACTCCCCACGAACGAATCGGAGCGAGGCTGCCAAAACTCGCACATGGGAATATCAGCGTGTTTGTAATACTCCAGGATATCGCCGGGGAAAACGTCACCCGACGCCGTCTCGAAGGAGACCGTTAGCCCATGCTCACCAGCCAACCGCTTCATCTCCCCGAAAAAGTTCTCCACCAGCAGATCGTTCAGGGTCACGCGCCAGTCACGCAGGAACAGCGCGGTATTCTCCGGGTTACCCACCACGTAACCAAACAGTGCCGGGAACAAGGAGTGGAGGCTGTAGTTACATTTCTCCTCGAAGAGCTTGTCGAGATCCTTCGTCCAGGTCTGCGTTTTGCACTCCCAGCTATCCAGCAAGACACCCTGCAACAACCCATCTTTCAGCACCCCGTCACCCGTGATCAGGCGACCGATATAACCGTCAAAATTGGCCCTGATCCCATCGGGATGGAGCTTGGTCGACTCCCAACCCGTCGCCTCAGCAGGAGCCGGCCCGTTTTTCTGGCCCGTGTTGACGTGTCCTACACGAAGTACGGTCCACTCCCCTTCGGGGACATTCCAGTCGAGCCTGCCCAAGGTATCCATCTTGCCGGTCAGGTCCACGAGGGTAGCGGGGTCGATCCAGCTGCGCGGGTCCTGCTGGGGATGTGCTTCTCGGACGATCCGTCTCAGCGTCCACGCCGCCTCCGACTCCCAGTTCTGCTGGCGGGCAGCCGAGTAGAAATGGATGTAGCGCAGCGCCATCTCGTGCAGGTTGGTTATCTCGATCCGGTAGGAGTCAGAAGGCACCTCCGCGCAGGCAATTGATATGGGCTGGTCGTCCTGCCAGTTCGCGGCCGGCATATCGAGAGAGGCTACCTGCCGCCTTTCGCCGGGCAGGTTGGCGTAAACAGTCACCTTTACCCCCGGCGCGTAGACCCACGCGTGGGCATACGAGTCGATGGGCGGAAATTGAACCGTCCGCAAGGTCGTTTTTTCCGGGAAGGTGAAATCCAGGACCGTCGGCTCATCCACCGAGGGAGAAAGCGAGATGGTTTGCCGGTTGAGCAGCCAATCCTCCCAGGGCAGGTCAGAACGACTGCTCGTGACCCCGGAGGGAACCAGCCGTTCACCGGTATCCCCCTCGGGCGTGGGGAAGGCGATCACGAAGAGGTCCCGGTAATCCCGCCACGCTTCATCGCTGTTCCTGGGTTTCTCCAGGTTGACAGCTGACGCGGCACCCCCGGTCAGGTCGGTTCGGGAGTAGACCAGGTGCCGCATGGAGTTCTCCGGCTCGATCCACGGCCCGCCGGCGTACGACCAGCCGGGGCAGTTCTGCATGGTGAACCGCAAGTTCAACCGCCGGCACTCCTCTGCCGTCCATTTAACCAGCTCGTCCCAATCCTCGCTCAAGGATTGAATCTGGGGCGAAACGCCGGGCCACTCCCCGCCAAACTGCCCGTGGAACAGTTGAATACCGGAGATACCCGCTTGTGCAATCGCCTCCAGGTCGGCTGTTATACCCGGTTTGGAAACGTTACCCCCGATATAGTGATACCACGTTTCGGGATAATACTCCCGTTCGGGAGCTTTAAACTCTGTTTCGTTAAGCGAGTCACTCACCCATTGCCCCTTTTCTCCTGAACCTAAGCAGGAACCAAAAAAGAATAACGATAGGGTACAAAGGGCAAACGATAACCATCGCTTTGTCCGATGACGAAAATGTGTTTTCATACGATTAGCTTATTTACGATTAGTTTATGAATTGTATCAAAATATGTCACATGACAGGATCACCCATCGCGGTTGCTACCGCGTCAAAAATGTTATCGCCCCTTAAACCTTTTGCCAAAATCAGACCGTCAGGATCAAGCAGCATGATCTCCGGAATACCCACGATGCCGTACTGTTGCAGGACATCGAGCACCTCATCCGGCCTTAACCTCATGTGATCCCAGTAACTTCCATCCTCCTCTATGGCACGCGACCACGCCTCTTTATCGTGATCCGTGGAAATTCCCAAAACGGTGAAGTTGTCGTCTTGATACTTCTGATACGCTCGTTGTAAGTTGGGTGTTTCAGCACGGCACCACTTGCATGATGAGCTCCAAAAATCCAACAACACGTACTGCCCCTTAAAATCGCTTAAGCTTACAACCTTATCCTCTTTGTCCAGCCCAATGATTTCCGGGGCAACTCCCCCTATAACCGTATTGGCCAATAGATTCAATTTCTCCTCCACCTCCATATAATATGGGGTGCCGACATATTCCGCGTAACCCGTTAAGAGGATGTTTTTAATGGAGTCCAATTCAGCCACGTTCGTAAAGTAGCCATTGCGCACATCCGTGGAGAAGAGGTACAAACCCAATGGGGTACCCTTGGATTCCTCTTGAACCCGCTTGATGAAGCTTTTCAGACTATCTACATTGGGTACCGATCGAGACGAGTGAAAGATGGCTTGTTGGAAATCGGCGTAGGATTGCACGATACTGTTATCGGAGGTTATCGAAAGCCTATTACCCACCGAGTCCTGAGTGATAGACACCTTCATGCCCGAGGGGTCTACGAAAATATTCCCCCCTACCCCTTTACCATCTTTTTGATACGACAGGTAGTATAGTTTGAGCGTAAGCGAATCCGTGGGGAACGCGAAATGACCATTGGCAAAGACCTCAATGGAATCGATTAGCTTCCTGGATCCAACCGTGACCCCCTCCACCTCGAAAAGGTAGATCATTGGGGGCTTCTCGGAAGTTATCACACCCTCGAACTGCTGTTTCCGGGAACAGCCTGTAAACATGACGGCTTGTACAAACAGGCACAAAACAAGTACCGCCTGTACCCGTAGGACGGGAATTCCTTTATTATCTCTCATTGGGAACCATGTTTGGATTGTACGTCAACACCTTTAGCGGAATGGGCAACACCATCTTGGGATCGTCCGTGTTGATGGCGTGCTGTTGTTGCCCTACCTTGTGCGTAATTTTCTTCACACCGTTAGGCTCCTTGGCCATCCTTTTTAGATCGATCAAGCGGGTTCCTCCCACGAAGATCATTTCGCGCCTTCTTTCGTCGAGTATGAGCTTCAAAAGCTGGGTTTGATCCTGAGTTTCAACAGGTTGGTAATTCAGCAAACGGTTAGACCGCAACGCGTTCAGATGCTTCAAGGCATCCGCGGTACGTCCCAACCTGGCTTCACACTCGGCAGCTATCAGGAAAACCTCCGGGGTAGACATGCCCACGTTGGGACGTATGTAAGGCAACCACAAGGGTTTATCGTAGGTTTGCGTAGAGTATTGATAGGAGAAATAGATCTTATAGCGCTGATCATTCTCGGTATCGAAAATAGAGATCAGATCCTCTGAACCAAAAACGAAGGAGTTTAGTCCCATGATATTGGGCACCTCCCTCAGGTAGATGGTCTCGGGATTGTCGGGACCTTGCGGCAAGGTGTTCCTCCCGAAAAGCCTCGTGGGATCAATAACCCGATGCTCCTTGTAGTCAATTAAGACGCTTTTTTCATTCAGGGCCGAGAGGGCATTTTCGAGGGCTTTCTGATAGTCGCCCATATAGAGGTACATCCTGGCCTTAAGGCTCTTACAAGCCGCCTTGGTTGCCCTGTAAGCATTCCCAACAGGCGTTGTGGGGAGGTTTTTCTCCGCTTCGTTCAAGTCGCTTAATACCTGATCGTACACCTCTTGGACCGATGCCCTGGTAAGGTTAGAGAGCGCTATATCGGGTTTCAGGATAAGGGGAACACCCGGGTCGGCTGAAGCCGTCTGCTTATCGTAGTGCTTGGCGTAACCGTTTACCAGGTTCAGGTACTCAAATGCCCTTCCCACGAGCGCTTCCGCTTTCACCGACAACTTCTTCTCCTCGGTCGCCCGGGTAGATTGCATCACGAATTCAATAATCGTGTTGTAAGTATAAATACGGTTATAGGATCCCTCCCAAAAGGTATCCTCTTCCGACTCCCCGAAAATTTCCGATTGGAAAGAGTAGAGGTTTCGTGCATATCCTGCACTCGTGTGGAACCCACCCCTTGGGGCCGACTCGTTATCATCCAGGTAAAGGTCGTCTGTCAAGTAGTTCTGATAGGTTTCCGACCCACGGGTAATGTAAAGATCGTTCAAAAGTCGCTCGTAATCTTCGCAAGTTTCCGGGATTACAATTTTTTTGGGGCGGATGTCCAAGAAATCGTCACAGGAAACAAAAAGTGACGAAAGTACCAACAGGGAACCCAACAATACAAAGGAATCTATTATTTTCTTCATAATCTTAATTCTTTAAACAATGTGTGAACAACCTTTCATTTAGAAATCAACGGATAGACCAAAGCTGTAGGTTGCCGGAATCGGCAATAACCTGGCTCCATAATTGTAGCTACGCGTACCCGTGGCCTCCGGATCCAGCTTCTGATCGTTGAGGACCCATTTGCCCACGTTATCCATCTGAAATTGTATGGAAGCGGCCGATAACAATGCTTTCTCAATCAACCTTCGCGGCAAGTTGTAAGTGAAGGTGATGTTTCTAATTTTCATGTAATCGGCCTTCACCACGTGAATGTCCGAAGAGTACCATAAAGGCTCTTCAGTATACCTCCTTTGGAAGTTCATGGCAGGTGCGATACCGGCTTGCGACTCATCACCCGACTTTTTCCAATAGTTCAGTGCCGACTTGTCGACATTGGTTTCGGGAGCGCCCGTCAACCAAGGGGCGGCTACCCCTCTCATCACGTGTCCCCCGTAGTAAACCAAGTTGATTAAAACTGAAAAATCCTTGTAAGAGAGCGTGTTGACGAGCGATGCAGAGGTCGTGGGAATGGTTGTACCGGAATAGACGAGGTCACCCGTGGAGGTCACGTTTCTCACCTTTTCTCCATCCGCGTTATAGACCATAGGCCAACCATCTTCAGGGTTTAGCCCGGCAAAACGATAACTAAAGATACTCCCCATGGGATACCCCACTGCCCTGACCTGGTCTCTGATATAGTCAAATACCAAGTCGGGGGTCCCCTTCAGGTTCAACAGCTCGTTTTTGTTCAAACTCAAGTTCAGGCGACTGTCCCAACTAAAGTCGGCCGTCTTGATGTTGCTGCTGTTTAAAGCGAGCTCTACCCCCTTGTTGTCCATCGACCCGTAATTAAAGTAGGTAGAAGACCAACCTATCGTCGGGTCAGAATTGCGCAGGTCCAAAAGGTCCGTGGTCTTCTTAAAGTAGAGGTCAAGGCTACCAAACAGCCGGTTATTTAACACCGAAAAATCTACCCCAAAGTTGGTCGTGGTGGTTTTTTCCCAACGCAACGTCGGGTTGGGTGGATTCTGTATTCTTGACGCGTACTCTTTCAGGAAAGGATTGAGACCCGCGTCTCTGACAGTCAGGTAAGGTCCGGCACCTCTGGGAACATTACCCCCAATCCCGTAAGTGAGACGCAAGGTTAACGCGTTTATCCACTCCACGTCACTCATGAACGCCTCGTTAGCCATTCGCCAACCCGACCCTATTGACCATAAGGGCCTATACCGGTACTTGGGATCGGTACCAAACAGGTTCGATTGGTCAACACGCACGCTACCGGTTAAGGTGTAACGGTTATCGTAGACGTAGGAGGCCACGCTGTAGAAGGATATGTAACGGTTTTCATCCTCATCCAGGGTGTTGTACTTTGTTTCATCCCACGCGTAACGACCGCTAAGGGACTGGGTACCATTGATGTTTTTCAACTTGATGGCATCGATGGTCTTGTACTGAAGGGTGTTATCATCGTAGCCCATGTAGTAATTGGTGGTCTGGGTATTTTTCACCGCCCTGATTTCAGCCCCCGCCAGTGCAGTTACCAGATGGGTATCTGCTATCGTGTTGTCGTAGTTTAGTTGTGTACGAAGCGTGTAGGAGTTGTGGTCTCCGCGTACCTGGCTAAGCTGGCTACCTAACGGCACGTTGTAGGTGATGACGTTTCCGTTTACTTGCGCGGCGTTGTTGACCATTGACCTAACGTAATAGGAGTCATCGGCGTAATCTTGTCGACTTTTGAGTGAACCAATTTCCCGCTGATACTTCAGATCCGCGTTGAGGTGACTGTTAAACTTAAAGTTAAGACCAAAGTTAAACCTGTAGTGCATCCTGTTAGAGCTGAACTTCTGCTTCTCGATAGCTTCCATGGGATAAAATGCCTCATCCTCCAACCCTAAGCCTATCAACCTATCCAGCTCGTTCCTCGATTTTAGTTGCGGAAGGGGCAACGGGGATCCTGATTGATCTTGCAACATGTAATAGGAGGGATAGTCGGTGTATAGCGAGAATGGATTAGATACGCCATTGTACGCCTCACTCGTCACGTTATGTACATCGATGCCTATACTACCATTCAGCCAATTGAAAAACTGGAAATGGTTACGCAGGCCGAAGCTAAGCTGGTCTTCACGGGCATGCGAATTGTGCGGAAGCTCACCCAGGTAGTTGAGGCTTAGGCTATAGTTGTTTTTCGGCGCACCTCCCCTCAGCAGCAAGTTATGTTGGCTATTCGTTCGGGATCGGAGGAAATTGGTTTCAATCTGGCTCCTGTTATCCAGCTGGCCATATTCAGACGAACGCCTATCATATTCAGCCTTCGTAATGTCACCCGCCTCCAGATCGTACAACAGGGATATGATTGGATTGGTGAAGTATTTTTCTGCTTGACGGGCGGTATGGTGATACGCGAACCCTTCTTCTTGTAATTTTACCAGTTCAGCGGAATTGGTCAGGTTCAAACCCGATACCGAGGGTATGGGATTGATTTTGATGGAGCCATCGTAATGAACGTGTATTTTCCCATCTTTCGTTCCCTGCTGCGTCTGAATAACGATAACGCCATTTGCTGCCCTGGCCCCATAAATAGAAGAGGCGGCCGCATCCTTAAGCACCGTCACGTTGGTGATATTGGATGGACTGAGCAGAGAGATATCCCCTTCATAGGGCATGCCATCAACAATGATAAGCGGCTCGCTCACCCCGTTTATCGTGGTTACCCCGCGAATTAAAAAATTGTCGCCATTCAAAAGCAGACCGGGTACCATGCCTTCTATTTGATCCAAAAGATTGGCATTGATCTTGGATGTAAGCTCCTCTTCGCCCAATATCGCGTAAGCCCCGGTGGCTCTCTCCCTGGGGATGGTTTGGTAACCGGTAACAACGACTTCCTGAAGGAGCTCCACATCTTCGAGCAGGATCACGCGATAAAACGTTCTGTCATCAATCGTGATCTCTTGCGTCTCCATACCTACGTATGATATGACCATGGTCGCGTTCTTTGGGGCTTTGAGGGTAAAAATGCCATCCATATCCGTTATGGTACCCACGCCCGGTTGATTTTTCAACGTGACCGTAGCACCAATAACGGGAATGTCATCCCTATCAACCACTATCCCTGAAATGTCTTGGGCAAACGTACTGATAACACCCAAAGTGCCCAGAAAAGACAACACTAAAACAAAAAACCTACTCATAATTCTGTTAAAAATTAATTTAGTCGGCAAATATACAAAAACAAATGAGATTAAACAGTAAAATGACAAAAACAGTTATGACACTTAATTCTGCCACCTTTTTTACTTCACCTCCGTTCATTCCATTAAATCTCCCTTCGCTCCATTAAATACTGTCTAATTGTATCGCCAGGGCTTGTAAAAAAACATTCTTTCACCTACCTTTGGGTAAAAGATACCAACTATGAGGATACTTCACACGAGCGACTGGCACCTGGGCAAACGGTTGGATGATTTCTCCCGACTGGAGGAGCAGCGGGCCGTCTTGCAGGAGATCCGGGAGGTAGCCGACCGTGAGGAGGTGAATGTCGTGCTGGTCGCGGGCGACCTATTCGACACGTTTAATCCCCCCACGGAGGCGGTGGAGCTGCTATACAAAACGTTGAAAGGGCTGACGAACGATGGGCGGCGTCCGGTGATCGCGATCGCGGGGAACCACGACTCGCCGGACCGGATCGAGTCACCCGACCCGCTGGCCCGGGAGTGCGGCATCATCTTTACCGGCTACCCCCACTCCATCGTCCCCCCGTTCGCCCTCGACAGTGGGCTGAGAGTGCTGCGGAGCGATGAGGGGTTCGTGGAACTCACCCTGCCGGGGCATGACGCCCCCCTGCGTCTCCTGCTGACTCCGTACGCCAACGAGTACCGGCTAAAGACCTACCTCGGCCAAGAGGATAGCGAGGGGGAGATGCGTGCCCTGCTGCAAGAAAGGTGGCAACAGCTGGCGGACCGCTACTGCAATGCCAACGGAGTAAACCTGCTGGTGACGCACCTCTTCATGGTTCAAAAGGGCGGCCCTTTCCCCGAGGAGCCGGAAGATGAGAAGCCCATCCTGCACGTGGGCGGCGCGCAGGCGGTCTACACGGAGAATATCCCGGAACAGGTGCAGTACGCCGCCCTGGGGCACCTTCACCGGATGCAACGCGTAGGCTCGGCTCCATGTCCCGTCTACTACAGCGGCAGCCCCCTCTCCTACAGCTTCTCCGAGGCAAACCAGAAGAAATACCTGCTGATAATAGACGCGGTGCCGGGCGAAACGGTCACCGTGAAAAAGATAGAGCTCACCCAACCCAAACCGCTCTCGCGAAGGCGGGCAGAGGGCGTGGAGGAGGCGCTGCAGTGGCTCTCCGAAAATCAAAACGCGCTGGTGGAGCTGACGCTCGTGACCGACACCTTCCTGACCGCCAAGGATCGACGAAGGTTGAACGACGCCCACCCGGGCATCGTATCCATCATCCCCGAAGTCACCCCCGCCGGCCAACAAATGGAGCATCACGCGAAGCGAATCAACCTGGACCAGAATATGACAGAGCTATTTCGCGACTACTTCAAGCACGAGAAAGGGCAAGCCCCCAACGACGAGATCATGCAGCTGTTTACCGAGTTATTAGCAGAAGAGGAGGTGGAAGCATGATACCCATTGAACTCACCATACAGGGGCTCTACTCCTACCAAGAGAGGCAGACCATCGACTTCACGCGACTCACCGCCGCCAACCTGTTCGGTATTTTCGGGCCGGTAGGAAGCGGCAAGTCCACCATACTGGAAGCGATTACCTTCGCGGTTTACGGGAGAACTGACCGGCTGAACCTCTCGGGCGATAATCGCTACTACAACATGATGAACCTGAGGTCGAACGAGATGCTGATCGACTTTATCTTTGAAGCCGGGAGGGAACAGACCACCTACCGTGCCACCGTGAAAAGCAGCCGCAACAGTAAGAACTTCGATGACGTCTACACACCCAAGCGCACCGCCTACCGGAAACGGGAGGGCCAGTGGGAACCCATAGAGGTAGAGGCACTTGAAGAGATTATCGGGTTAAGCTACGACAACTTCAAGCGCACCATCATCATCCCCCAGGGACAGTTTCAGGAGTTCCTGCAGCTAGGAAACCGGGATCGCACCAAGATGATGAAGGAGCTGTTCAACCTGGAGAAGTTCGAGTTTTACTACAAGGTGGTTTCGCTGGAAAAAAAGAACGACGAAAAACGACAGCACATCCAGGGGCAGCTGCAACAGTTGGGCGAGGTGGACCTTGCACAGATTGCCTCCTGCAGTGAATCGTTAGCTGCCTTGGAGAAAGAGGTTCAGGAGTTGAACAAGGGATTACAGGAGCAGCAACAGGAGGAGGAGAAGCTGCGGCAACTGCGGGAGCTGTTCGAGAAGCGGGAAGCAGCACAAAAGGAGCGTGACGCACTCGCGAAACAAGCACCCCATTACCAGGAACTTCGCGAGAAAATCGAGCGCTACGAACGGGCGGTACTCGGGTTCAAACACCTGTTGGAGTCACGTAAAACGTACGAGGAGAAAGCAACCAAACGGAGGGAGCAAATTCAGGGCGATCAGAAAAAGTTGCAGACCGAAACCAGGGAAATGACACGACTGGAGAAGATCTTGGAAGAGATTAGGCCGAAGCAGGAGAAGCGGGATGAGGTGAAGAAAAGGGCGGAGGAACTGGAGCGGCTGCTGGCGATGAGGGGTACCGAAGAGCGCATCAAACATGAACAAACGCGTTTGGAGAAAGGCACCAAGATTTGGGAGGAGACCGTTCAGTCGCTCGAGCATGCGAAAGCCGAAAAGCTTCGCCAGGAGAAGGCGATCCAGTCGATGCGGGAAAAGATGCCCGACTTGACCTCGTTAACCTCCCTCAAGGAGTGGCACATGGAGAGACGGGAGATCCAAAGGCAACTGAGAAGTTGCGAGGAGGAGGTGGCAAAGTTTGCCCGGCAGCTGGAGGAGCTGGAAAAAGAGAAGTGTAAACTTACGGGTGACCCGCTGTTCAAAACGTTGCACGAATCGTTGCCCGGCCCGTTGCAAGGTCCCCTACAGGAATCGCTGCCTGAACTACTACCCGAATTGTTTCTTGAACTATCAACCGAACCCATTTTAACCCCTATTCCTGCTACAACACCCCCGGGACTACCCTACCCCGACATCTTCCACCACCTGGAGGGAGAGAGCTGGAAAATCAAGGAGCAACAACGACTGCTCGGCGACCAAGAGAACCACTGGCGAGTTAAAGCGCAACTAAAGGCTTACGCCGATGACCTGCAAGAGAACCAGCCCTGCCCCTTGTGTGGCTCGCTACATCACCCGGATCCGGGTCGATACTCAAGCGAAGATATCAATAAGGAGCTAAAAAAAATAGATAAGCAGAAGCTCGCGTGGGAAAAACAACTGGACCACATCGCTTTCTTAAACAAGCGGTTCACGCTCCTTGAAAGCCGCCAAAACGAGGCAACTCGCCATCGGGAGGAGTGGGAAAAGAAGAAAAAAGAGCTACTGGAAAAGGCCGCTGCACACGAAAAACGGTTCGCGATAGACCTTCCCCCCACCGACTCACCCTTGCTGCCTTCGGAACAGGAGGTAAAATCACCGTGGGAGGTTTATCGGAAAGAGGAGGCCTTGGACAAGGCTTTCGAAGCGGCTAAAAAGATTCAGGAAGAGTTAAAGGTAGCGGAAAAGCTCCTTAAACAAGCCGAAAAAGAGCGGCAAACCAAGGAGCAAGCGAAGGACAAGTACCAAGAAGGGTTACAGGAAATAAAAACCTCCCTCGCGATGCACCAGGCGAAATGGAATACCCTGGCGCAACAGCTCACGGTCATTCAGTACGAAGCGTACGAGGATATCCCGGTCAAAGCCATCGAGCAGGAAAAGAAACGGTTAGTGGAGGAATACCAGCAAGTTGAAAAAACGTTCAACGAAACCAGTCAGCTATTGCAGAATTGTCAGCAACTAATAAACAAACTCAACGGGGTACTTGAAACCAACCTCAAGGAGTTGAAGCAGGAGGAGTCGGCCCTCGAAGCCCTGGAAAACCGACTGAAAGAGCAGTTGGGCCAATCGAAATTCACCTCGCTCGAAGAGGTTACGCGCCTCCTGTCCGCTCCTTTTGACCCGGCCACCGAAAGGCAGAACCTGGAACGTTACCGGGAACAGATCCTACGCAACCTGTCGACCCTGGAGCAGCTGCAACGGGAGATCGCGGAGCGTACGTACGATCCCGCGGCCCACGAGAAACTCATCGCCGTCATCAGCCAGCTCAAGGAGGAGATACACCAAAAGACGCAAGAGAAGGGCAAAATGGCGGAGAAGTTGAAAAACATGCAGCAAGACCTGGAGAGCTTGACGAAACTAAAGCAAGAGCTCGAGGGATTGAACGCCCGGGGCGAGAATATCACGACCCTGAAGTCACTTTTCAAGGCCAGTGGCTTCGTGAACTACATCTCCTCGGTTTACTTGCAAAACCTGTGCAACGCGGCCAACGAGCGCTTCTTTCAGCTTACCCGCCAGCGGTTAAGTTTAGAGATCACGGACGATAACAACTTCCAGGTGAGGGACTACCTGAACGGGGGCAAGGTGCGGAGCGTGAAGACCCTCTCCGGGGGACAAACGTTCCAAGCCTCGCTATCGCTGGCCCTGGCCTTGGCCGACAATATACAGCAGGTCACCGAATCCAAGCAGAACTTCTTCTTCCTAGACGAAGGTTTCGGGTCGCTGGATAAAGAGTCGCTCAACATCGTCTTCGACACCCTGAAGTCGCTCCGCAAGGAGAACCGCATCGTCGGGGTCATCTCGCACGTGGAGGAGATGCAACAGGAGATTGACGCGCACCTCACGGTAGAGAACCACCCCGAGCGAGGGAGCCTGATTCACCGCTGAATTAAGCGAAGACATCAAGCGGCTTCATCAACTTTTGTGGGATAACTTTAGAGAGGGATTTTAAAAAAAACTTGATTATTTTTACGATGGAATTAAATCATAATAACAATGCCTGAACAGCAAAACATAGAATACAAAAGTGCTTGGCACGATGACTACCTGAAATGGGTTTGCGGTTTTAGATCAAATCAATCACAAATTCATTATCAAAAACATTTCGTTTGAAGGAATGCACCGTATTGAAACGCCGGAATATCCGAGAGAAGCAATGCGTGAAGCTATTTTAAACGCTTTGGTACATCGCAATTACATGGGTGCTCATACGCAAATTCGTGTTTACGATGATAAAATTTCCTTTTGGAATGAGGGTAGTTTACAAAGTCCGTTAACAGTTGAATCGTTAAAACGACCACATGCATCACGACCAAGAAATGTTTTGATTGCTGATGTTTGCTTTAAAGGCGGTTTGATTGATGCTTGGGGACGTGGTACAATCAAAATTATTGAAACCTGCAAACAGGCAGGACTTCCTGAACCCGAAATAATTGAACAGGACGGAGGTTTGTTGGTAACAATGTTCAAAAACAACTTGACAAAAGAGCAACTTACCAAACTTGGTTTAAACGAGCGACAATTGAAAGCGGTTGAGTATGTGAAAGAGAAAGGTAAAATTACAAATAAGGAATATCAAGAGTTAAATGGCGTTTCTAAAGTAACTGCATATAGGGATTTGACAGAACTCATTGAACAATATAAACTTTTTGAACGAAAAGGAGATGTTGGGGCAGGAACGAGTTACTTTTTAATTGGTTCATAATTGGTTCAATTGGCTCATTAATGGTTCATAATTGGTTCTTTGATAGGAAAAGATAACGTCTAAATAAGGTATTATACATTTGCTTTTTTAATGTGTTGATATATATGATTTGAAACGCTTTATAATTATGGAAAGAAAGATTAGAACACGATTTGCACCAAGCCCTACCGGGTACATGCATATTGGTAATTTAAGAACGGCTTTGTATGCCTTTCTTTTTGCAAAATCTCAAAAAGGCGATTTCGTGTTACGTGTTGAAGACACAGACCAAAAACGATACGTGGAAGATGCCACGCGCGTAATTTACGAAACACTTGAAGCAGCCCAAATTCAACACGATGAGGGTCCCGATATCGGAGGCAATTACGGTCCTTATATCCAAAGTGAAAGAAAAGATATGTATAAAAAATATGCTTTGGAACTTGTTGACAAAGGCTATGCTTATTTTTGCTTTTGCCCAAAAGATGATATTGAAAATAATGATACTTCAAAAGATGGCTATAACCTTCATTGTCGTTGTCGTGATGTAAGCAAAGAAGAAGTAGAAAGCCATTTATCCGCTGGTAAGTCTTTTGTTATCCGGCAAAAAATGCCATTGGAGGGAGTAACTTCTTTTAACGACTTTGTTTTTGGAGAAATATCTGTTGAAAACAAGACCTTAGATGACCAAGTTTTATTGAAAAGCGATGGTCTGCCAACCTACAATTTTGCCCACGTGGTTGACGACCATCTAATGAATATCACTCATGTGATAAGAGGTTCCGAATATTTATCTTCTAATCCAAAGTATATTTTATTATATAAAGCATTTGGTTGGGAGATACCCTCTTTTATACATCTTCCGTTGATAGTTGGGAAAAATGATGATGGCACTGTTTCCAAGTTGTCAAAACGGCATGGTGCGGTCAGTTTTCAAGACCTTGTCAATGATGGATATTTGCCTTCAGCAATCAATAACTACATTTCATTGTTGGGGTGGTCCCCAAAATCAGATAAAGAGATTTTTTCAATGAACGAGTTAATTGAAGCATTTTCATTAAGTGGAATAAACAAGAGTCCGGCAATTTTTGATTATCAAAAATTAGATTGGGTGAATAGCGAGCATATCAAATTACTTCCATTTGAAACATTTTCTTCTATGGCTTTTCCCTATTCCAAAGTGGAAAAAACGAATTTAGAGGGCAAATGGAACGAAATAGCCAAATTATTACAACCCAGGATACACAAGTTTTCTGAAATACCTGAATCAATCCACTTCTTACATCAATTAGAAGATTATCAGGTTGAGCTATTTATTAACAAGAAAAACAGATCAACGTTAGAAACATCAACCGACATATTAACCAAAGTCGTCCATACCATGAAGCAGGTTGATAGTTGGGAAATTGATGTGTTAAACGGCACTTTCGCGGAGTTAGCAGAAAAAAACAACCTCAAATTTGGACACTTAGCGTGGCCTGTTCGGATTGCCGTGTCTGGCTTAGTTGTTACTCCCGGTGGGGCAACCGACATTATGTCAATCCTTGGAAAGGAAGAGTCCTTAAGACGCTTGCATGTAGGAATAGGAAAGATTCAAAACCATTAAATGCTCTAGATGGCGTGGAAAAGGATACAGTTCATTCGTTTTTTGACAAATCGGATCTCTTAAACATTGTTTCTTCTTCGCGAGTTTTTTATATAAAAGAGAATTTTTATAAAAAAACAGAAAATGCTCATCGCGAAATTATGCCACGTAAATAACTTTTGATTATATTTGCCGGGTAAAATTGATTTCGGCCCATTCGTCTATCGGTTAGGACGCAAGATTCTCATTCTTGAAAGAGGAGTTCGATTCTCCTATGGGCTACTTATAATAACCGTTACCATCCTTTCTGAACAGAAAACCGCAAGCACACAACACACCATATTGCCGGATAAAGAAGACATTCACTTTATGACAGATTGATGAATCAACCTCCTCACGTGATGAATAAAAGTATTGTTTGCATTGCTATCGCGGTGCTTTTTATGGGTTTGGTTGGTTGTTCCCATCAAAAAGCGACCATTCAGGGTCTCGTGAAACTGGATGGAATAGACGAGATTGGCTTCTCTGGTTTTAAAGAAAACCCAATTTGGGGAATTGACAAAGAAATCAATATTCACATTGATAGCACCCGGACTTTCAACGTTGAAGTTGATATTGAACAAATCTCCGATTGTTGGATGCAATTTGGAATGGGAACCGAGAATGCTACCAGTAAGCGGATTTTCATATCACCTGGTGACAAGCTTGAACTTATTATAAATGAAACAGGGATCTCTTTTAACGGAAAAGGAGCCGAGATAAACAAGCTGTATTCCAGGGTAGAAGCCAATGGCTTATGCACGCACCAGTTGATTAATTCACTGATGCATAATCACATCTCTTTGGAAGCGTATATTGAAAACGTGAAGGGGTTTCAAGCAAGGAGAAGGCAACTTATTGAGGATCTTGACAGGAAGGACAAACTCTCGGATAAACTAGAAAAGTTTTACAATGATCAGACCGACCTTGATTACCGCTTTCTGATAACGGCATTATTCAGGCATTCTTTTTATACCGACATTAGTAGTGTTAATCTTTTCAAGATGTTTAAGAATGAGATTTCGGTTGATGAATTTACAAACGACGAATGGGTAACTTACCATGATTATATCTCGTTATTAAAGCACTACCTGTTCTATGTTAAAGGCTTAGAAATTAGTAGAAATTCAAGTGGTGTAGGCTTATTTGAAGGAGTAGAAATAGCATTAACAGATTCACTCAAGGGTCTGTCACAGCAATATGCTTTGGCAGAATACATCTATAGTAATCTGGATAACGGAAAATATGACAGCCTGCTGGTTAATCATTTCAACAATATAGCGCGGGATGAATTCGCGAAAAAAACCGTTGCTGATGCACTCGATAAATATGAACAAAAGGAGTATCTCATCGGCAAACCACTTCATGAAGAGTTTGCCAATACAGTTTTGACAGATACTGCCAACAACCCATTGTTATTTGGTGAAATGCTTGAAAGCTACAAAGGCAATATTGTTTATATGGAGGTGTGGTCGTTGAGCTGTGGTCCCTGTTTAAGGTCAATGCCGACTGCGAGAATGTTGGAAAAAGAAATGGGTAATCTACCTGTAAAATTCGTATACCTCACCACTGATAAGTTAAATAACACTTTGTGGAAGCACGTTTTTAAGGCCTCTTTGACCAAGGAGAATCACTATCGTTTAGTTAATGGAACAAATTCCAGAATGAACAAGTTTATGCATTCTACTTTAGTTCCATGGTATTTACTGTTCGACAAACAAGGAAATTTATTGGACTTTCATGCTGAAGATCCTTACACCATCAAGGAAAAGTTAATAGCATTAGGCAAAAAATAATCTCGGCAGGCAAGGATGAGGTAAAAAAATAATGATATTTTTGTGGAACGAAAAACATTCGTAAACACCTATTGATTCGGGTGTGTTTTATGAACTATTTCGTTAAACCAAACGAGCAGAGGACAAATCCATTTGGACTATGCCGTGGTGAGAAATAGTCTATTTTTAATGAAGGTTTATTACGTAAATAACACGTTAGCGGTAATGCCAAGGTAGTGCAGTTTGAGCCGACAGAAATAAGTAGATAATATGGAAAATTTAGAAAGTATCTCGAAAAGAAATATAGAAAAGGCATTTGAAATTATTGCCGAGTTGGAAATT
>DUPB01000178.1 GCA_012838585.1 Bacteroidales bacterium | reverse complement strand
CTTGTGCAGCATATTCATCCTGCATAGGTTCCATACCGTTTACAAATCTGTTCAAGAAATTTCTGCCACCCTCGTCCATCAGCTTCATTGCATTTTGAGCATCGGGTGTATTTATAAACTCTTTGAGTGAACCTATCCACATATTGTAAATATCTTCTAATTCAACACCCAATTCACGAACGTTTTTCATTTCGTGGTCGCCAACCGTAAGCGGGTTGAAATTGGCATAAGGCGTTGTAGCCAAAGTCGTTTCTACATTGGTTTCGGCTTTTCGAAGTTTACTAAACTTCATTCGCCAATTTTGCCACACCGTAGGGTTGAGCAAAGAGCATTGAGCAAGTTTTTCACAAACAAGATATTCTGCCGAGTTCAGAATTTTCACTCTTTTTGCCTCGTCAATATCGTTGATGCAGTACTCTTTATATTTCTTCAAATACCATTCAATGTATTGCTGCTTGCTCTCTTTCAGTTCGGTTTTATAATTTTCTATCTCCGAACCCGATTGCGATGCCAATACTTTCGGCAAGTTCTGAACGGTAGCCTCCATTGTTTTTGAAAGTCCGGTATCTGTTGGAACATACTGTCTTGCTTGTGTAAGATAAGATACTTCTGCTTCCAATTCCTTAGCCAATTCAAGTTTTTCGAGAACACTTTCCAAGTCGTTTTTATTCTCTATCATTTTATTGACCGTAGCTATATCGAAAGGCATGTTTTTGATTTTCGCTTCCGATGTATAGGTGGCAAGTTTGTCGCAGAAACCTCTCAATGCCGTAGTATTGTTTCTCAGTTTCAGAGCTTCATCTTCCGAAATAATATCCACGCCGGCTATATTGGTGGCTTGTTGGAATTTCAGGGCAACTGCTTTGGCACATTCGGCAGCTAACTTTTTAGCTGCATTTACCAACGAAACGTAGGTGTCTTTTTGGTCTAACTGATTGGACAGGTCTTTTCCGCAAAAACTCTTTGTAATAGCTTTTATTACAGGTAGATTTACGCCTTTCGGTCGTTTAACAAATGCGAAATTGAAATAATCATCGGGCTGCAAATCTCGTAGTTTTTCCAAATTAGCCGCGTTTAAAGTATCGCCGCTGTTCAGCTTTATTTCGCACTCGCCAAGTGCCACCAATACAGCCAAAACCATAAACTCAAACGCCGCATCAATGCCATAATCTTTTGAACGCCAAACTTGATTTGAGTTTGGAAGCAATTCAAGAATTTCATCTCGATTGACCACCATTTGGCTTTCTCTCGCGTTCATCATATTAAGAATACTGATGGCATAAATACTTTCAGTCACCATCAACTCACCCGCTTTGTAGCAACCTAAACCAGCAAGTATAGCCTCACCGTCCTGATTGCTTTCTGTGGGATTAATGATTTTTGCCACAGTTCCTTTGATATAGCGCGAAAGATTGTCATTGGTAATGGTTTGTTTTGCCAAAGTAAATGCTGGATGATGTGGTGTTTGCTCTTTGAACTGCTCTTCAAAAACAGCACTTGCCACGCTGTTGAATATCTCTAAATAAGATGTTCCTTGTTCGGGCAATTGAAACGATTTTAGTTCGCGAGCAGGTTCATTTTTGTAATAAACCATTGTTTCTGTCAGGTAGCAGGCTTCAAATTCACGACGTGCTTTTTTAAATATGTCTTCCATTTTACCTCTATAAATGGGCTTAATAGAAGTATCGGCAGAGTTCCACAAACTTAATGCTGCGCCGTAATTACATACAAGATTTTTAAACTCATCGGAAACCGTGTCTAATACAAAATAGAGTTCATCACTTTCATTGTTGCGTCTCTTTTTATCTTCTTGAAAAATAGGCATCACAATCATATAGAAATACTGCCGTGGATGGGTTGTGGATTTTTCGTTGGGATTACCCAAGAAAATATATCCATCACGTGTAATTTTGTGGCTTCGCCATTCAATCTCATGCTTGTAGATTTGGAATCCTGTTCTATACGGATTATCCTCAATACCAAGCACTTCTACCATAAACCTGAAAAAGGCTTCATCTTTGTGGTAGGGCGACATGGTTTCGGCAAACTGAACAATTTGTTGGTCAATGTTTATACCGCCTTCGGTACGTAATCTATACTCGTGATTTTCTTCATTAAACTCAAAATATTGTCCCGAAGTGGCTTTAACGATTAACTTTGCACAACTATCCACCACATCCACCAGAAACTCTTTGTCTTCTGCCAATGGATGGGTAACACACAAATCTTCTACTAGGGTTTCCGCTCTTGCACCGTTTCGCTTACTAAGTTCTGCTTGCAAGATTTTTATGGCAGCGGCACTTGTTATTCTTTTTGCCAAAGGTATCCGTTCAGCTCGCACACCTTCAAAATTGCCGTCTATTTTATCGTGTACGATTTTTACGGCATCGGCAACGGTTTTAAAGTCTGGAATAGACATCAGTCCGGGGTCAGCCATCATCTGTTCCCAATATTGGTCGTAGGTAATAAGTCCCGGGTTGTCCGCAGGTATCTCTTCTTCGCTAATTTTGGCAAATTGAGCCGAAAGGGTTTTGAGCACTTCACGTTGTGCACGTCCCAATCTTATTTTCTGAAAATTTTCAAAATAGGCAGGATGAACGGGAAACAGGTCAACATATTCATCCAAATGGGCATGCATCTCGCTAAACAGATGCATAAACTTTTCTAAATGTTTTCGAATGTCCTGTTTTTGACTTTCTGATTTTCTCAATAATCTGTTTTGTACCACAAATGAAACATCCTCTTTCCGAATGGTCAGGTCAACATACCTGTCTTTTACTTTAAGAAGCATCTCTGCGGCAAATGCAAACTCCTTAGATTGATATATCATCTCTTGCACACCAAACATAAATGCAAATCGACCTTTGGCACATTGCTGTCCAAGTGCTTGCAACACTTGTAAATCATGGTCTAATTGTCCAACAGCGGCATGTGTTTTCAGGTACGACAACATTTCATCAATCACAAGCATAAAGCCGTGGTCGGGATATTTGTCTTCAAATGCAGCCATCATTTCATCCAACTGCTCGCTGTACATTTTCAACGATGCACTGTCGAACCGATACTCCACACCAATATTATCCAAGAAACGTTGCAACTGAAAGGTAATTACATCCCAGAATTTTTTATCGGTCTGCATCTCAAAACGATACACCTTAAACTTTCCGGCAATAGGCTTAAAAATCTCTTTTACCTGCTCATTTTGAACATCTTGCAGATAGTTGCTATTTTCTGCAATCAAAGAAACAAGCGACATCAAGTGACTTTTTCCCGTTCCGTAATTACCGATAACTTGAATTCCTTTTCGGTCTGTTTCACTAAAAGCGATATTTTTTACCATTTCAGGCAAAATTGTCTCCACGAAATAGTCGGGATAGACAAATGTTTTTACTACACCTTTTCTATAATCTTCTCTGTCGAGTAAATCTAATTGAATAACTTCCGTAATCGGGTCGAACTGTAATATATCTTTATACTTCATGATAGAATAATATGATTGGTTGCACTTAAATCGATTGAATATTTCGAGTTTTCTGAGAGAAAAAACAGTTTATTTCCCCTAATTTCTCCTTCCCAATACAGAATAACTAAGTTGTTTCTCGAAAACCTTTGGAGGGTTTGTAGAACGTTAACTTTTAAATCCCTTTCAAATAGAATCCCGATATTAGAAAGGCAGATGTAATCCCCGAAGTCGGGATGATGGATGATGTTTTGATTGATAAGCCTTGTAAGCTCTTCTTGAATAAAAAACGGAAGGTCCTTGTTAGCGAGTTTGTCGTTCTCTTTTAAAAACATGGACAGGTGATATCCTAAATCGAACATGGGCAAATCTACCAGCATTCGCTTATCTGTAACGACAACCAATTTGAAGCGCGGAGTAGAAGATAGAAAACGGATTACTTGTTTGTTAATATCACACATGATTTAGGAAAATAGCAGTAGTACCTCTCTTTTATACTAAACGACTTGTATTTATAGGGAATTCCCCTTTCTATACAAAAATACAGCTTTTTTTCAACATGTCGTTTTTATTGTGTGAAAACCTATTTTCTGCCTGTAAAGAAGACGAAAACAGATACGAAATCAACCGCCATGACAAAGAAAAACACGAGCAAAAAATCAAAAAAAACAGATTGATTGTTTGATTAAATTGTTTTGCGCGAATGTAATAAATTCATTACATTTGTGCCATGAATTACGGCGATGATATTAGAACGTTATTCCGAACCCCTGAATTTGATGGGTTTTATAATGCTCAGCAAATAAAGGTGCAGAGGAAATATGATTATGTTATTGAGATAATGGTTACACAATATGTCGTCAGTGAAAAATTTGTAAAAAAAATCAAAAACAGTGATCTGTATGAAATGCGTGTTTCAGTTGGCCGCAATGAATATCGAACCTTATTGTTTGCTATTGATGACGAAAGCTTTATAAAAAGTACACGAGCAATTTTATTGAATTCATTTATGAAGAAGAATACGAAACAATATAGGACTGAAATTTCAATAGCTCAAGAACTTTTAAAACGTTATTTAATATGAAACCGACAGGCTTCATACACAGAAATAATAAAATAAACCAATATTATGAGCAACTATAAATTTAATCGGGAGGCGTTATCAAATTTGCCAACGGCGAATGACCTATTAACCGATAAATACGGGAAACGAGGCACGCTTGAACGGAGTGAGTTTAACGCGAAGGCCCTTGCATGGGGTTATGCCGAGATTTTGCGAGAGAAACGGAAAAAGCAAAACATGACTCAAAAGGAACTAGCTGAACGCACTGGAATAAAACGCGAATACATAGCGCAACTGGAACGTGGTGAAACCGACATGCAGTTATCCACGTTTTTAAACCTATCCGAAGCCTTGGGGATGCAGTTCGAGCTGATTTCACAATAACCGCACTAACTACTTCCTTTTCGCGATAATCCCCAAATCCTCCAATCGGCGGCGTTTTTGCTATGAGTACAAAAGAGAAAACAAAAGACACGAAAATGAGTAATACACTCACGTATAAACGCTACGAAGGAAGCATAGAATACAGCCGAGATGATGACTGCCTCTACGGGAAAGTACTCGGGATAGACAAACGTCACCTTATCACCTACGAGGGCAGTTCCATTTATGAACTCAAAGCTGACTTTGAAGCGGGCATCGATGACTACCTCGAAACCTGCCGTCAACACGGGATGTAAAAGGGTAACGACCTTAACACGGGTTAAACCCTAACAACGCCCCGCTCCATCAAAAATCCAACCGGATGCCGCCAAAGAGGGTAGTTTTAGGCATCGGGTACCCGGCATTGATCTCGTACTCCTGTCCAAGCAGGTTCTCACCTTTCAGGAAAAGGCTGAGCCAATCAAGTGCCTGATAGTTGGCGCGGGCATTCCATAGGAAGAAGCTATCCTTTACCAGCCCCGGTTTAACCGCTGTATAGAGGTTGCCGATGTATTGAAGTCCGGTGGAGAGTGACCATCGGTTTTTCGTGTAGTTCACGCTGGTATACAACTTGTGTTCCGGTGCCCCCACGATCTTGTAGGTCATATCCAACAGGCTGTAATTGGCCGAAAGCTGCAAGCTGGGGGAGAACCGGTAGTCCGCGCTAATCTCGAAACCCTTGTTTTCCACCTCCCCGGTGTTGGTATTCAACGGCCTGCCCTCTACCATCTGCACCTGGATCATATTCTCACCCTTGATGTAAAAGAGGTTCAACCCCAGGTTCAGCCGGTCTTCAAACAGCGACTGCATGAAAGAGAGTTCGTAGTTCATCAACCTTTTCCGGGAGCAGATCAGGGTTTCGCGGGGGAAACATGTACATCTCTCGAATGTTGGGATTCCGGAACCCCTTGCTGACAATAGCTTTCACGGTGGTAGTAGCGGATGGTATGAAGCTCAACCCGGCCTGCGGGATCCATTCGGATCCGTTTATCTCGTGATTATCGAGCCTTAGCCCGGCGTTCAACGTGAGCCTGTTCTCCAATAGACTCTGTTGAACGTTGACGTACCCGGCAACGTTGTTCAGGTGCACATCGGCCAGCTCCTTGTCTTCAGATCCATCGAGGAAGTGATTCCACGCCTTACCCCCGAAGCGATGAAAATCGACTCCCGCCGTGGTCTTGTTCCCTTTGAAAAAGGCATAGGACTGGTACAGCGTAAGCCCAAACATCTGGTCGTTCGACTGGAAGTGATAGGTCTTAGGCTGCTGTCCCGTCGAATACCCGTCGTCGATTTCATGCGCCCCGAAGTTGTAGAAGAACTTCAGTGCTCCCGAGGTCCTCTCGTACTCGTTTTCAAGGGAGAAGGAGGTCACCCCGCGGGTGATATCGGCATCGTTATCGATAATCGGGGTAGCCACGCTCCCCGGGTTGGATGACCGCGTGTTGGAAAGGTTCAGGTCCACGAAGCTGTGCCAGTTGCCGCTGAGGTCATACCCGATTTTCCCAAGCACATTTACTTGTTCAAAGTCCATGTTGTCCCGGTGACCATCGGAGCGGTTATACCCGATACTCCCGTTAACACGCAGTTTATCTTTCTTCCACCCGCTGGACACTTCCGCGCTAAGGGTGTTGTAACTGCCGTACATCAGTTGGGCCGAGTTGTGCCAGCCATTCTCTCTCTGCTTCTTGGTGATGATGTTTATCACGCCACCCATCGCGTTGGAACCGTACAGTACCGACGCAGGCCCCCGAACCACCTCTACACGTTCGGTTATCATGGATTGATAACTGTCGGCAAGCGGGTGTCCCATTAGACCCATGTATTGCGGATGCCCGTCAATCAATATCAGCACTCCCGACGTGGGCATCCCACCGATTCCCCGGATACTCATTCCCCCGGCGGCACCGCCGGCCACACCGTAGCCCATCACCCCACGTCGCGTGATGAAGAGGCCGGGGACCTCTTCGGTAAGGAGTGGCAGCAACGATGGCTCCAGCCGGCTTTGAATCTGCCGTTCCGTCACGACCGATATGCTCATCGGCACGCTTCTGAGGTTCACTTTCGGCATCGTACCGGTAACAACCACCTCATCCAATCGGATAGAGTCGTTGAGCTGCCGCGGCTGATTACCCGCGGCATACGGGGTTGAGAAAACAATAAAAAAAGCAAAAAGAAAGAATAGAGACTTGTTCATACTGGTTCTTTAAATTATAATCCCATTGCAATTATTGTCAAAAACAGACGATAAACGACATAATATAGCTCACTATTTAAAAGGAGTCGCTATGGTGGGCGAAAAAGCCCTCGAGTGCTGCCCGGTTCGTCAAGGATAGCCGGTTGGATAGTTCGCGCATTTCGCTCCGCGACATCTTTTGGAATGTTGATGCCCACCTGGCGTTTTGTTCTACCTCTTCAACGCTGGTCATACCCACCATGGCGGAGGCGATGGGGAGGCTCCAGGCGTAACGCATGAGCGATTGGGCATCGGCTT
>DUPB01000177.1 GCA_012838585.1 Bacteroidales bacterium | reverse complement strand
TGTCGATTTCCTGAAGGATATTTTCGTCTATCCTGTACCAATCCTCTTCTTGGCTCCAGCACCAATAGGACAATGGTATCCTCACGAAATTAAATCCCCATTCAGCCATCAGCTCAAAATCTTTTTCATCGAACGCTGATTGCCTATCCGGATTAAATTTGTTCAATAGATTGAAACCTTTCCATAAGGGAGCCGTTTCTGCAGTGATGTCCTTTTCTCTGCTTACCCCTTTGTTTGACATGCAAGAGGTAAATTGTAATAAGCTACCACCACTGGCTAAAGCAGCGGAAGAGCCTGCCAAAGTTTTAATAAAATCCCTTCTTGTTGTCATGATCATATATCATCGTAAAGAATCGCTATTGTCAGTTACAAATATCGTTAAGTTTTTTGGGTACGCAAGTATTTTGTACTTTTGTGTGCAATCGATGCAGCCTCATCGATATTGACGTAAGTCATGAGGTTGTCACGTTGGACCTACGTTGAGTTAATTGCCTGTATGAACATGAAAGTACTCTACGCCTTTGGAGGAATCCCCCCCTATTACGACGCCACGCTTAGGACGCTGGCACGCAAGGGGGTTGATATCTCCGTGGTGATTCCCAAGGGCAAGGGGCTTTCGCTGGGGCAAAACGTGAAGCTCATCGATGACGTCCCCAGTTGTTACAAGGTGATTCAGGCGAAAGAGAAGAGGGCGATTCTTGGGAAACCCTACTTCCCCCGCCTCCCTGCCATTCTCGTTGAGGAACGACCCGATATCGTGGTGATGGGATGGCCCTACTTCTTGCAGTTTTTCTTTCAACAGGCGTTGCGAAAAGCCATTAAGGCGACGAACACGAAGCTGGTGATCCGCGAAATCCCGTTCCGGGTACCCCCTTACGGGGCGGTGAGCGCTTTCTTCAAAGAGCACCGCTTTTTCGATGAAGGGATGAGGCTTTTAAACGAGCAACCGCTCTTCCTGTCCCGCCAATGGGTGCTTGCGCGTATCCGCCGGTACTGCTACAGTCGTGCAGATGGGGCGCTCGCTTACGCCACCGTGGGGAAGGAGATCATGCCGACCTACGGCATCGCGGACGACAAGGTGTTCGTCACCTACAACGCCAACGACACGGACGAGCTGTTCGCCATCAAGCAGCGACTAACCGAAGCGGGTACGCCTCAGAAAAAGAACCCCTACCGGGTTATTCACGTGGGGCGCTTGGTGAAGTGGAAGCGGGTCAACCTGCTCATAGAGGCCTTCGCGAAAGTGCTCCTGCGGTTCCCGGAAGCGGAGCTGGTGATCATTGGCGACGGACCGGAGCTGGAGGCGTTGAAACGGCAAGCGGACGACCTGAACCTAACGGGAAAGGTGCTGTTTACCGGGGCGATCTACGACTACAAGCAGACTGCCACCCACCTCGCATCATCAGCGGTATACGCTTTAGCCGGGATGGGGGGACTATCCATCAACGACGCCATGACCTTCGGGTTACCCGTGATCTGCTCGGTTTGCGACGGCACGGAACGCGACCTGGTCATCGATGGCGAGAGCGGTTTCTTCTTCAAAGAGAACGACGCCGACGACCTCGCAACCAAGCTAACCATCCTGTTTGAAGAACCGGAACGCGCGGTGAAGATGGGAGAAGCGGCCTGGAAAGTGATCCGCGATAAGGTCAACCTCGACACGGTAAGCGAACGCTATATCCGCGCCTTTGGGAAGATTGTCTCAGGGAATCGAATGGTTCCCGTGGTTCCTGAAGAAGAGGTGGTGCCTACCTCCTCTTTAGGTGCCTCCACAGACAAACAGAAGTCGGTCAGACCGTTGAATTTGAAGACAAGCGAGCCTTTACAAGCATCCCCCTCAAACGAGCAACCGATGAACAACAGACGTGATTATTAAACAGACTACTATAAAAGAAAGCAATATGGAAGCATGTATAATTGGACTGGGGTAC
>DUPB01000176.1 GCA_012838585.1 Bacteroidales bacterium | reverse complement strand
TCCGGCATTGGAAGCCGAGATAAAAAATTGGGCAAAAGGACGATGGGAAAACCGCGATTTAGTTAAAGTTATTTTGACTGATAAAGAATGGGGGTACGACACCAATGCTTTCGGAGTGATTTTAAGAAGAGGAAAAAACTTTACCGTTATTCTCCGCGACAAATCTGACAAAACTTACTATATGTCTCGCTGTACGCTGACGCAGCAAGCCAACGGCTCTAGTTATGGTAAAAACCTGTTCTCGGTAGATAGTTTCTTGGATAACTTTGAAGGAACACCGATTAATTGGAATGAATAAATCGTTACAGTCTATTGTCGCCAGTTTTAACTGACGGATAAGAGGATAAAGAAAACAAACCGATGCTTATCACTTTTACACCCGATAAGCATCGGTTTGGCAGTAGGTTATTGATAGCAAGTGGTGCGGTAGTAACGTGTAGGTCGGCAAATTGTTATCCTTTGACATTCAAGTCTATTTCCCGTATTCAAGCAATTCTTCCAAATATTGTTCACTAAAGTCAACGTTTAACTCCACCCACAAAGGCAAGTGATCCGACATTCTAAAAGTACGGTATTTCAAGTAGTATTTTTGAATCTCATCATCCGATTTTCCTTCTACATATTTCTTGTCGAAATCAGGCATGTAAATCTTCCAGTCGTCGGGCTTGTAAACAGATTTCGTGAAATTAAAAGCCCCCGCTTTTTGTATTTTCTCCTTAAAAAGCGTCATTGTTTTATTCAGCTTTAAATTAAAAGCGATTTGATCGTAGTGTTTCGTCCCACCTAAATCCGTTGGATGTTCTTTAATGGCATTGGGTATTTCAAAACCTCCACTTTCGAGCGCTTTCATGTAATCGTCATCAACAGATGGGACATTGAAATCACCCAGTAAAACATAATTGGTTTGTTCCTTCTTTTGACGTTTTGTCAAAAACTTAGCGATACTTTCTATCTCCTTCAGGCGTTGCGGGTTCACCTTGGTCGATTTACCAAATAGGATATGCACCGTGGTTAAATAAAACTTAAACCACCCCACCTGAAACAACACGCTGAATGGTGTTCGTGCAAATTGCAACCCGTTAATGAGCAATTTCGGGGGCAACACGATCTCACCGGCCACATTTTTAAAAGTAACCTTGCTTTTATCATACAAAAAGGCCATGCACTCCGACCCTCCTGCCGTTCCCTCGGTAGCATCTGTGGCAATATAATCCCAACTCCTACCTAAAATGGGCATCAATTTATCAAGGGCTTTTTTATTCCCGAGTACTTCCTGGATCGCGATCAGGTCAAAGCGGCTGATAATCTCCGCAATGTAGAAATAGTCTTCGATCTTGCGCTTTTGACTGCCAAATTCTCTGATATTCCACGTGGCTAAAAGAAAAGAAGAGGAGGCTGTTTTTCCCGGGATCTCTTTATCAAGTTGCTTGCGCAACATCAACAATCGCTCCACTATTCTCTTCCTCTCCTCTTGGTTTCGGACTTTTTTAATGGATGTATAAATCATAGGTCGTAAGAATTAAAGGGTTATTGAAACGATATATGGAGAACTTTTTGTAATAACTCTTAGCAGCACTTTTCAATATAACAGACGAATAAAACACGAAACGCAATGCACAAATGTATGAATATTTTTTTATACATTGCACGAAAAACAGATTAAATAAGTTAGCTTCAAACAGTTGCAATATATAATTCATTCCTATCCTCTTTTGAAACTCATCCAACATAAGTTTAAGCACAAAACATTTCGTATATTTGTGTAGCAATATGAAAGCCTCCCTATTCAACCATAAACATTCTGTCTTCTATGTTGAAGCAGAGTATCAGCCTGAATTAAACCGATTCATTCAGGAGAATTACTCGAAACTGATGAAATTGTTTGATTCATCAGAGCTGAATTTTTACTACCTCCCTGTTTTGCTTAAAGACAAAAGGTATTGGGACATTGTTCTTTACAACCGGCCCTACGTTCAACCTGTTTCTGCAATCGATGATGTTCAGCCAATTTACGATGTCTTAATCAAAAGAGGAGGCCACGAAGTCATAAGGGGAGCTTTATTGCTTTCATCCGATGATGTATCTCCAAGTTCCCTCTCACTCTTCACGTTGACAAAGGAAGATACGTCCTTGCACTCTTTTGAAGCCATCGCTCTTAAGATTTCTGACTATTTTGGTCGTTTTGAACGTTTTAATCGTGTTGAACATATTAATCGTGTTGAACATATTGATCGTGTTGAACATATTGATCGTGTTGAACATTTTGACCGTGTTGAACACCCTCGCCCGCTGTTCAGAGCAGTCGCTCCTACTAAAAGAAAGCATCTTCGCGATGTCGGCATAAGAAAGATGTTTAGAGATATCTCTAAGCAGGCAGCAGAAGAGGTGATTTCATACGAAGAAGCGGATGCAGATACGACATTTGAGACAGAGGCCTTTCGGCTTGCAGAGGAAATTCGTGAGCGTCTCAAGTTATTGAAGGAATATGGGTCGTTATCATTGCTTGGTGACATCATAGAAGAGATACAGGGAACGAAAAACAAGATAAGCTCGTTGTTCATTACCGATGATTTCCGTATTTTCCTCAAGGATTATGGCATGAAAGAGGTCGTGATGTCTCCACTCCCCAAAAGCTTGTTCCTTCTTTTTCTCAACCATCCTGAAGGCATCCTCTTCAAGGAGTTGGGCAATCATCACGATGAACTGCTATCGATTTACCGCCACATCACGCTGCGTGAGAATATTGACGCGGTAATGGAAAGTATAAAGGCAATGACCGATCCGCTAAACAACTCGGTAAATGAAAAATGCTCCCGCGTCCGTTCGGCATTTCTTGAAGTGATAACCGACGAACTGGCCAAAAATTATTACATCACGGGAAAAAGAGGTGAGCCCAAAAGAATAACCTTACATCGGGAATTGGTCACTTTTCAGTCAGATAACCAAAGACAATAAACCTTAAATCCGGGATACGATAGTTTGCAAGCCTTGCAAAAGCCAAAACCGGTTGTTTTACGTCATAACTTTGTGCCGTTATTCATCTTTAAAAATTCAAGGTTATGGAAAACAATTATTTAAAAATCATTTTCGTGATTGATGAAAGTGGCTCTATGGCAGGTAGCGAACGAGACGTGATTGGCGGGTTCAACAATTTCATAGAAAAACAGAAGAGAGAGGATTATGGGAAGATTGACGTTTCGCTCTACAAGTTCAACGACAAGGTAAACCGTGTGGTCAATAACCAACCTGCATCGGAGGTGCGTACATTAACCCTCAAGGATTACAACCCGAGCAGTTTTACCGCGCTCTACGATGCCGTTGGTAAGGCAATCCATGAGACAGACAAACAGATAGCACTCATCCCGGAGGCAGAAAGGCCCAACAAGGTGATGACGGTAATCATTACAGATGGAGAGGAAAACGCGTCAAAAGAATATTCAGGAGGAGCCATCAGGTCCCTTATTTCGTCGCGTGAAGAGTTGATGGGTTGGAATTTCATCTTCCTGGGCAGCGGGCTGGATAACTTTGCTGATGCCGATGTTATGGGTGCGAGATACAGGGCCAGGACATCCAAAAAACAGTTCACGGCAGCTATGGATAGAATATCTGATCATAGTTTATTTTTTAGAATTGCCGGCAAAAAAGATGAAAAGGCTGTTTTAGAAAACTTAATGAGTGATTTAAATAAACTGGATGACAAGTAATTGACGGTCTATGTTTCTATTTCAACAATAACGGGATGGTCTGTCATTTCTAAAATGATAGCATCGACATCCCTTTTGATGTCTATGGGGGCAGTACCTGAGGTTGGATCATAGAGGTTCACCAACTGGTATGTTTTGCCTAAATGTATCGTAATCGTATCTGCCCCCCCCAGGAAACGTTCACCCCATAGAACCAGAAAGAGATACCCGTTACTTTTTTGCAACAACAGATCATGCACAGTATCCGGCTGATATTGAATTGAATAATTCATCTTCCCGGGAATATGGAGCTTACCGTCATCCGCGAGAATAGTCGTGAAGTTATGCAGGTAATGGGCAGCCTGTTTAGGCGTGTAATCCATCTTGTAGAAAGCGTATTTTTCGTGATCCGGTTCATTGCTACGCGTTCGCAACAGGTAAATGGCGGTATAGCTCCAGCCTCTTTTAAACTGCGATAAATACAAATTCATAAACAGACGCGCCTGCATATCTTCAGTCACTTCTCCACCCATGGCAATTCCTGTCTCGGTGGTCACCCTCGGAAGAGTCTGAAGTTCTGACTCCGAGTACCCGGGAAACTTTTTCCTCCAGGTCACGCCGTAATTGCCGGCCAATCCATCGACGGGACAATCAAAACCGGGACTGGCACTCAACCACGTTTGGTTGTCATGCAATCCCGGCCAACTTGGATGTGTGATGTAATTGTGACAATTGGCATAGTCGGCGTATCGCGTTCCAGCTGGCATTATGGTGCCGCTGCCATCGGGAATAGTCAGGAATTGCAGTCCCACGTTATCCGTTTGCGCGCCACCCTCTGAAATATTCCACACGGGATAATCTTTTAGAATAGGGTCTTCCTTTGCAGCCCTGTACAAATCCCTCTGCAGGTGAGCAACCGGTAGCCATGACTTTTTTCCTCCCCCCACCTCGCCTTGGTAATCAACTGTCCAGTTATTGGGTTCGTTGTTCCCTTCAATGGCGAGTAGAACACCAGCTTTGGCTAAAATCCTAGCGGTATCAATAACCGCTGAAACATTATTCCCTCCGCTTAACAGTCCAAACACAATTTTTACACCCGTCTCTTTGTGAAGAGAGATCATATCCTTGGTTGAAATCTTGTCCTCTAATCCACATCTAATCCAGCGAATACCCGTGTACTGAATGGCATCTATCGTCCCGGATAATGTTTCACCACGACCGGTAATACTTGAAACCACCCCGATGCTGTTGAGAAAGTCGTTTGCACTTACAGCCGTTATCCCACCTGACTCTGGCTTTTCAACGTTCGAAACAGTTTTGCACGATGAAAACAGACAGAAAATAATGATGAAACTGCATATTGTCTTGATGCCAGCCATCTTTAAACCTTGTCAGATACAATAAGAAATTATAGAAAAACTATCTCATATAATGAGTCTAAATTCACCGATTACTACTCAAGCACAAAGTGACCAAACGATGTGGGTACATGGAAGTCCGGTTCGCCGCCATATAGAGTTTTGAAATTTTGAATCCACACTGTTTATAACAATAAAAAAATCACGACAGCTGCGCTTTGAGCGTGTCGCATACACCTTTTGGAATGGGGAGGTGGTAAGAAGCGTTGGGGGTGACAAGTGAACAGGTGGAGGTCTTGGAGTTCAGCTTGCGGATGTAGTTCTTGTTGATGATTAAACTGCGGCCGGCACGGATGAAAGCCGGGCTGTTCAACCTTTTTTCGATGTCGCCCAAACGCTCGAAAATCAGCTCTTTCTTGTCGTGCAGCAGCTGTATCTGCGCGTAATTGCCATCGGCTTCAATGTAGACGATATCCTCCTCCGACGCGATAAGCCGCGAGTTGAGCATACGGAACGAGTAGATATTTTTTTGAGATGCATGCTTAATCTCTTTCTCCTCTTGAATCCGCTTTTTGGCCTTTTCGATGGCTTGCGCCAGCTCCACGATATTAATCGGTTTGTTCAGGTAATCGGTAGCCGAGAACCTGATGGCCTTCAACAGGTACTCGGGATCGGTATAGGCGGTGGTGAATATGATTCGCGGCAGTTTACCGGTTTGTTGCAGCTGTTCCAACAGCCAAATCGAGTTTTGCCCCGGAAGCTGGATGTCCAGGAACAAGATCTGCGGTCTGTTCCGCAAAATGCATTCCAGGGCCGACTCGGCATCTTCGCACATGGCCAGAATCTCGATATCGGGATGATAGGTCTCCAGCTTCGACTTTAACGATAACCGGGGCAGCTCTTCATCTTCAACGATAATGCAGGTGTACATGTTGCTACCCTCTTTTTAAATATATTCGTAATGATATGGGACGTACAGTTCAAAGCGTGTTCCCGCCGCGTTACCCTGCTCGTCCGTTAAATCGACCACCTTTTCCTCTATTTTCTCGCTGTTTTGCTGATTGTATAGTGCTATTTGACGGGAAAGGATGCTTAAGCCTTGTCCACTACGGTTTTGCTGCCTGTTTTTCTCTTCGGAAACGGCACGCCCCACCCCATCGTCTTCCACCGAAACGCGTACGCCGCTACCTTCATTTTTGATGGAAATGGTTACTTTACCGGCCAAGTTTTTACCCCGTATCCCGTGTTTCACGGCATTTTCGGCATAGGTGTGCAGCACCATGTTCGGTATCATAATCTCCTGCCTTACATCACTATCAACGTCTATATCATACGAAAGTTTGTCGCCGTAGCGCATTTTTTCCAACTCGAGGTACATAGATACATACTC
>DUPB01000175.1 GCA_012838585.1 Bacteroidales bacterium | reverse complement strand
TTTCTCATTCTAAGATTTTAGTTTTGATGAATAGATACACGCTCATTCTCTTTCGCACTTTAAAGGTACGAATAAAAATTGAAACCGGGCCAAGAAAGCGTGTGCAATTCTCCTTGACCCGGGAAACGAGTAACAATGAAGGGAAAAAACAGAACGAGCTGAAAATAAGTTTTACAACCGTGATTGACAACTCCTTGTAGCGCTAATCCTCATAATCACATGCTTTTAAACTGATATTTCTCACCTTCACAGCCACGTCGAAAGTACCTGGGACTTCCCATCCAAAATTCATACCTGTTATGGCAAGATCATCCAAAGTTGTATGCATGAAAACGGACTTTTCTTGCATCGCGGTAAGCGCTCTTTTAATATGTGGTTTTAAGTCAGTTTCACCTTTGTGCCATTTTTTATCTTGGAAACTAATATTTCCCCAGAATAGTCGTTCCGGTATCTGATAAATATACGCGTTGGTTCCAATATCCCATGATACGACCTCTCTTGTACTTGTTTCCGTGTACCTGTAATCATACGATGCTATGCCAAACCATATTTTTTGATTATAATCGGGGGAATTTTCATTAATGTTTTTTATATCAAAATAAAATGGTGATTGAGCAGTATGCAGTGAAGGGTCAAACGTTTCTTCTTCCATTTGATTTTCTTCTTTTTCCAGTTTTAATTCAAAAGAAAACTGAATACTCTTTTTGTTTCCGACGGTCGGGCTGTTTTCATGAAAACTTTGCTCTATTAAAAGATGAGGCCATTGTTCTCCTTTGGTTCTCGCTTTATCATACTCTTTGCTCGCGTTGACTTCTAGCAGTAAAGAGTTGTCCGAACAAAGTACTACTTTTTTACTATTCCCTTCATTTGCATATGATAAGGAGCCATCTGTCTCTGTTTTTAGTTCAGCGTGAGCCAGGTTATATTTGCTATACCATTGGGCAATGTGCCAAACAGGAGAGGTAGCTTCGCGATTAAACGCCAGTGTATCAAGGTATGTTTTTTCGAAACCGCCCCCCTGTTGCACCGTTCGTGGATCTAAAGGAGTCAATGCAAAACCTTGTTCAAAAGTGTTATCTCCTATAATTTCAATACCATAAGGTTCCCCCTCCTTTTTTTTAGTTCCACGATTATCATTACCAGAGTTTTTACAAGAAGAGACAATGAATAATAATGTAATCAATAGGATATAAAAAACAATGCTTCTTTTTGATTCAGTCATTGTAATGTTCATTATAAAGTTTTTCAGTACATGATAAAGAAACAAGTCGCTCCTTTTTTGTAACTCGAGGAGATTATGTCAACGATATTATGAGGTGTAACATTTAGTTCTCAACCAATATCTTCACGGGCCCCATCAAGCCCGATTCAAGCAGTGGGGAATCCTTGTTGAAATGCTTGTAGGTTGTGAAGGTATACCTGCCACTCGCACGGGGTTTACCTTCCGTCAACCATTCCGGCCATTGCCCGTTCACTATCCCATCGTCAAGAAGTTGCTCATCGCCTATCAACCGGTTGGGCCAGAGGTTAACCACCTCTATTTCCAATTTATTGCCTTTCGCTTTCACCGCATCGGAAACATCCACCCGCCAGGGGAATGTCCATACCACACCCAAATCCTTACCATTGAGCTTCACACGCGCCATATTGCTTACCCTTCCCAAATCCAGGTACAACGACTTCGCATCCGATTTCGGCAGATCAAATGTCTGTTTGTAAACAGCCTTTCCGGAGTAGTATTTGATACCGGGGTCAGAATGGTGCGTCCAGTCCATCAACCGCTCGAATACCACCGATGCGGGGCCTCCCCATTTGGGGTCGAAGGATACCGTCCACGGGGCATCCAACACCGCTAACTGCTCTATTTCCGGAAAGTTGGTTTTGGATGTAGGTGATAGCCCCTCGGTACGAAAGACGATGAAATAACCTTCATCCCTGTCGAATCGAAGCGGGATGATGGTTTGTCCTCCTTCCCGGGAATATTCGGGCAAAGCACGCA
>DUPB01000174.1 GCA_012838585.1 Bacteroidales bacterium | reverse complement strand
TTTTACGCTTCCATCCTGTATAACAAGAGGGTTATTCCCCAAATCCCGGATGACGCCGTGAAAAGGAACTACTACAATTCTGCAGGACAACAAAACGGTTATGGAAGGGTAGAGTTGTATTACGGGGGTGTCTCCAGGCAATCGGGAAGCTATACTTTCTTTTCACGTACCGGCTACTTGGCCTTTAAGAACGTGGATCCGATGGCGAATATGCGGGATAGAACATTTCCACGGCAATATATGAACGTCTTTATTCGATATGCTACAATTCTATTGAACTACATTGAGGCTCTAAACGAATACGACCCGAGCCATCCTGATATCCGCAAGTACTGGGATATGATTCGCGATCGGGCCGGCGTGCCCAGCGCGTTTGTCGCGTCGCCACATATCGCGGGAAATAAAGATTTGCAAAGAGAGTTCATCATCAGGGAAAGGCAAATTGAATTGGCTATTGAAGGTGATCGCTACTTCACCACGAGGAGAAGGTGGCTGGCACATACCCCCGACGAAGGAGGAGCCATCGATGACCGTAAATACGGCGATGGCGGGAGAATGTGGGGAATGGACATCAATGCCGGAGATCCCAGCTCCAATAACTTTGATTTTATCGGATTCTATAACGTGGTGCCTTTCGAAGAGAGGGTGTTCAAAAAGGCCTATTATCTCTTCCCTATTCCGCAGACAGAGATAGATAAAAGTGAAAACTTAGTGCAAAACCCATGGTGGTAACTTTTAAAATAATAACAGTATGAAAAAAATAATTCATTTACTATACGTGATGCTAATTGGATTAGGGAGCGTGTTCCTTATATCTTGCAACGAAGAGGGCATGGATGAATCGTTGCCTTTGAATCCCGCGTTGCCAGCTATTAAAGGGGTTAAGGTGTTGGATGGCCCTTTTATAGTTGAAGCAACTATTTCCAATGAAAAGAGAACTATTCATGTAGACCTGCTCAAGGCAACACCAGGCGACCTCAAGGCACTGAAGGTGTACTTGCATATCTCCAAACGGGCTACGTTGATCTCACACGCTGATACGGCTTTAGTCTTGGACTTGACAAAGCCTCAGCAGATCGTGGTGAATAACCTGTACAAGGATCTTACCTATACGATGACAGCCTCGATACGGGAGAATTTCGAGATTGAAAAAACGGACTTCAAGGAGTTCAGGATGAACAACGATGGCGTCCGAGGTGAGGGGAATATCATCTACTTATGGGATGGAGGAATAATGAGTGGCCCGGAAAAGTACGGTGAAATCGGGTATCGGAACTACCTGACCCAAGGGAGTTTTACCTTCGATATGGGTGCCCATTACTACCTCTACAAGTTTCGGGCAAGTCTCTACTGGGCATACACCAATGTTTGTCCCAAAAAGTATCAGCTGTGGGGCTACCTTGGCGAAGGAGAGCCTCCCCTTTCGGGGAACTGGGACGATTGGACGCTCTTGGGATCCATCGATAACTCCACATCCACCCTGGCCGATTTTGCCGCGGGAGATGTCCTGGAGTTCCCCAAGCAGGGAGCGAAAAGGATGAGGTACGTGCGGGTACGTTGTCTGGAGAGCTACAGGGTGCCACCCACAACGCATATTTCGTTGTGTGAGGTCACGCTGTGGGCGTGGAATTTATAAACACTATTCGCCAGGCTTCATGGGAATCCCCCCCATGAAGCCTGGCGTTTAAAAATAGCGAACGAGACATGAAGCCGACGCGATGCAACCCACCGCGGGCTTCATGCCTTGTCGTGTAAATAGAGTAATCATATGAAAAAACTAACTATACCGTTGCTTTTAATCGCTTTGCTTTTTGCATGTGCGGGCAAAACAATAGAAGATATTCCCAACGGAAACAAAAAAGATAAAGAAGAAAGTGGAGGGGATGGAGGGAAAAAAGAGTTGCTTTATAAATGGGAAAAAGAACGAACCTCCCTGTTGGATTACCACAACATGGTCCTCATTTACAGTGGAGGGAGCCACCGCAAGTACAAGTGGGACGAAGAGACCATACAGCCATACGTGACCTACACCGATGAAAGCGGGACTGAACATTGGCTTTTTGACAGTTTCCTGTTCCTGGAGATTCATGATGGGGCTGGAAAGATGTTCGCCAAAGGGTACACCAGTCAGCCGGCAAATCAGCGTGATTGGAAGAATCTCGTGGACCACTACTTTGAATCTAGAACCTGTCTTGGAGCTTTGAACAGGGTCGTGGGCGCCGCCATAAAGCGAATTGGTGAGCCCGGCACCAAAAGGAGAGTTGTCATCGGACTACCGGAGCCAATCAGTGATCTAAAGGATTGGGGAACCGTGTCGGACAGGGTGATGCTGGATTTTTCTAATACCACACATCGACTAGAGGCTTGTAAGTGGTATATCGATTACGTGAGGTCGAGGTTCAACGAGATGAATTACATGAACCTTGAGCTGGCCGGATTCTATTGGATCGCGGAACATGCCGCGGACACGCGGTCTATCATGAAAGAGATAGGTGCCTACCTAAATGAGTTGAATTACACGTTCAACTGGATACCCTATTTCAAGTCTTATGGCTACTCTGATTGGAAAAAATTTGGATTTAACTACGCCTACCTGCAACCCAACTATTTTTTTCAGGAGACCATTCCCTATTCCCGTTTAACCGATGCGTGCTATTTGGCGATCGCTTACGGCATGGACATGGAGATGGAGTTCGATGAAAGGGCCCTTTTGGGGTGGGGCTATAGGCTTAAGGACTACATGAAAGCGTTCAAGGAGAACGGGATTTGGCAAAACAAGCGGCTCGCGTATTATCAAGGGGGCACTGCTCTCTATCAACTGGCCCAAACCCGCGACCCGGAGCTTAAGGAGTTGTACCATCAATTTTGTAAGTTCGTCGTCGAATCCGTTCAACATTAAAGCCTGTTTTTCATGGCATTTTTTTAGATTATTCTACCATCTTCTAGATGTTTTATTTGGATAATCCCTGTAAGAGCGTGAGTTTGCCTAAAGCACCCGTGACTTTCTTTCCACTATTTTCGTGTTAAAAAGTATTCATCGTATGAGGAAAACAACTGTCCTGATTATTTTAAGCGCTTTGTTGATTTCATGCACGGGTAAAGCGGTAGACGACATCTTCAATGATGATAAGGGAGATAAGGCTGGTGGCGATGCGGAGCAAGAGCGGTTGTATGCATGGGAAAAAGAGCGAACCTCCCTGTTGGATTACGACAATATGGTTCTTATCTACGGAGGTGGTCGTCACCGCACGTACAAGTGGGATGAAGAGGCCTTCCAACCCTACGTGACCTACACGGATGAAGGCGGGATCGAACATTGGCTTTTCGATTGCTTCCTGTTCCTGGAGATTAAAGATGGAGATGCAAAGACGTTTGCCAAAGGATACACCGAAATACCGGCTAATCTGCGCGACTGGAGGAATCTCGCCGACTACTATTTTGACTCCAGTATGAGCCTGGGAGCTTTAAACAGGGCCGTGGGCGCCGCCATGAAACGAATGGGTGTGCCTGACTGTAAAAGAAAGGTGGTCATCTCTATACCGGAGCCAATAAAAGGACAAAAAGATTGGGGTTCCGTGTCAGACGGTATAATGCTTGATTTTTCGATTGACTTGCATCGAATAGAAGCTTGTAAATGGTATATCGATTACGTGAGGTCAAAATTCAACCAGATGAATTACAAGCACCTGGAGTTGGCCGGGTTTTACTGGCTCGCGGAACAAGCTGGAACCACGAGGACTATTATCAATCAGGTGTCACGTTACTTGAATGAATTACAATATACCTTTAACTGGATACCCTATTTCGTGTCTGGCGGTCATAAAGAGTGGGAAACACTTGGGTTTAACTACGCCTACCTGCAACCCAACTATTTTTTTACCGAGTCGCTCCCTTATTCTCGTTTGACCGACGCGTGCCAGTTGGCGAATGTTTACGGCATGGATATGGAGATGGAGTTCGATGAAAGGGTCCTCACGGGGTGGGGCTATCGACTTAAGGACTACATGAAGGCGTTCAAGGAGAACGGGATTTGGCAAAACAAGCGGCTCGCGTATTATCAGGGGGGGACCGCTCTGTATCAGCTTGCCCGCTCCAGCAAGCATGAGGATCAAGAGCTGTACCATGAATTTTGTAAGTTCGTTGTCGAGTCCGTTAAGCAGTAACACCTGCCATGAAAAAATCATAGTATAAAGCCTCTGAAGTATGGATGTGGTTTTTTCAAAGGGTTTAAAAAAAGCCTTCCGTTCCATTGAGGGATTTTTCCAACGATGCATCGTAATAGCTGTTCTGTTGTGTGCCGTCACGGCGTACGCTCAAGATGCTCTGTCTGAAGATTTGGTTTTACAAAACGGTCATATATCCATCACCTTTGCCCATGCAGATCGGTTCCTGATGAAGTCGCTCTGCATTGACGGTCACCAGCTGCTGCCGGAAAAGGGGAGCAGCGCCCATCCCTGGCAGCTGACCTACCGGGGCACCCTGGGCGAAAACCCGGTTCTAACCCCGAGGTTTGCCACCTACCGGGGAGCTACGCGGCAGGATCACTCCCTCCTTTTTCGTTGGGACGTGCAGCTCACCGACACCGTTTGCCCCGTCGAGATGCGGGTGACGCTTGAACCCCAGTCGGAGCTGCCCGAGTGGAGCATCCGGGCCGAGCTCCCCCCCGGTTGGATGGTCACGCACCTCGAGTTCCCCCGCGTAACGGTTCGCCGTGCCAGCGACACCAAGGCCATCCTCTCAGCCGGATATGGGGTGGAGTATGCCGTGGGGCCCTACGCCACGCTGCAGTCCCGTTACCCCTCTTGCACTGGCACCATGCAGCTGGTGTTGCTGCACAACAGCCGGGGAGCGCTCTACTACGCCACCGAAGATGGTGACGCGTCAGATAAGCTGTTCGCCGTTATGGCCTCGGGAGATGAGGTCACCCTAAGCACCCGGGTTGCCGCGGCTTACGACTGGAGCGGCAACGGGGAGTTTGCCCTCCCCTGGTCCACGGTGCTGGGGTTTACCGCCAACGGGTGGCAGGAGGCGGTAGAGCGCTGGTATCGCCCCTTCACCTTCACCACGGTGTGGGGTGCAAAAACGGTCACGGAACGCGCTGACCTGGTCGGCTGGATGAAAGATGCCGATCTATGGTTGCGCCCCATGGGGGTTGCCGAAGAGATAACCACCGGTCTGGACGTGGCCCTGGACTATTTCGGAAAGGATGTAGGTATCCACTGGTACAACTGGCAGCACCACCCCTTCGATACTAAGTACCCGGAATATTTCCCCTGCAAAGAGGGGTTTGAAGCGATGGTTAGCCACGCGCAACGAAAGGGGGCCAGGGTTACCCCCTATATCAACGGTCGCCTTTGGGACCCGAACACCGCGTCGTATAAGGAGATGCAGGGAGAAGAAGCCTCCTGCAGAAAGCCCGATGGCACGCTCTATACCGAGATCTACGGCTCAAAGGTGCTCAACACGGTAACCTGCCCCTCGCACCCCACTTGGCAAAACATCATCAAAGGGCTTGGCGACCGGCTGATTCAGGAGGTGAAAACCGATGGCCTCTACATTGATCAGGTGGGTGCCGCCCCCTCTGAGCCCTGTTACGCGGCACATCATCCCCACGCGCCGGGGGGAGGCAGCTGGTGGCATTACGCCTACCGGGAGTTGATACAGGCCATGCGCGCGAAATATGGCGGTGCGGGAAAAGCCCTTACTACCGAGGAGAATGCCGAGTGCTACATCGACCTGTTCGATATGATGTTGATCGTGAATACCCCGCACGCCGCGCACCAGAAGATGGTCCCCCTTTTCCCGCTGGTCTATTCTGACAGGGCCATCTATAGCGGCTACTCCTACATCCCCCGCGATATGAAAAACGGGGTGATCGATTTCCTGACCGCGAGAAGCCTGCTCTGGGGCTCCCAACTGGGTTGGGTAGAGCCCGATCGCGTCATGCTGGAGGAGTACGCCGAAGAGGCGGCCTTCTTGAAGGCGTTAACGCTGTTCAGGAAGCAGCACCGCGACCTGTTTGTCGGTGGGCGCTTCCTGGGTGAACTCACCCTCTCGGGAGAGATTCCACGGAAACATGTACCCGGCTACGAGACCACCCCCGTGGTGCTTGGGGCCGAGTGGCAAAGCGGCGCGGGCAACCCCTGCTACCTGCTGGTCAATATGGATAGCGTGCCCCACCGCGTAACCCTACCCAACGGTCAAGAGATTACCGTGGGCGAAAGGGGGGTCATCAGACACCTATAACGCTCGTTTCGGAACAAAGAAGTCGCTTCGCGTTAGTCCACATTTTTTCGCGACCTGTAGGCAGTAGTCGAGCCGCCCCATGGTGTGGTTGCGGGTGTCGGAGCCGAAGGTGAACTTCAGCCCGGCCCGCTTCGCCATGGTGATGAACTCCTCGTGCGGGGTGCGTGCCGTGTTGTTGATCTCGATGGCTATGCCGCGGGCTTCCGCCGCCTCGATAATCCGGTTCAGGCGCTCCTTTGTCCATAGCTTGTAGTAGTCCCGTGCCACGCTGCCCGGCAGGTAGAGCGGCCAGCCCAGTATATCGAGCGGCTCGGGGTTGGTGATCACGTCGATCGTGTGGTCGAAGTAGCGCTGCATGAAGAACTCCACGTCGCCGAAGACCCCGCCGGCTATCCCCGCGCTTTTCAAGAAGTTTCTTCGGTTCATATCGAATGCTGTTATATGGGTAAGTTCATGAATTCCTACCGCGAACCTACGCGAAAAAAATCAATTATCGATAGGCTTCTTCATTTTTCACGTTTCTAAACGGGAGTGAAAATGGAGCGAAAACAAGCATTGGGAATTCACGCTATTTTTCGTGCCTATCGCGGGTATTCCGAAGAAAAACCCGTACATTCGCGGGAAATTCGCGGAGAAATTTACATTTGATATATCAACAAGCTTATGTTAGTAAAACCGTTTCAGGGCGTTCGCCCACCCAGGGAGTTCGTGGAGGAGGTTGCCTCGCGCCCTTACGATGTGTTGAGTTCCGAGGAGGCCCGTCAAGAGGCCCGGGGAAATGAAAAGTCGCTCTACCATATTATCAAGCCGGAGATCGACTTCCCACCGGGAAAGGATGAGCATGACCCGGACGTGTACGATAAGGCGCGAGAGAACTTCCGGATGTTCCAGGAGAAAGGGTGGTTGGTTCAGGATGAGCGGGAGATCTATTACCTCTACGCGCAGACCCGGAACGGCAAAACGCAATATGGCTGGGTGGTAGGTGTACACGTGGAGGAGTACATGAGCGGCAAGGTCAAGAAGCACGAGCTTACCCGCCACGATAAGGAGGAGGACAGGATGAAGCACGTGCGGGTGACCAACGCGAACGTGGAACCGGTCTTCTTCGCGTACCGTTACAACGAGGCGCTGGATGAGATCGCCCGCGAGGTGACTGCCCGGGAGCCTGAATACGATTTCGTTTCCGTCGATGGGGTGGGGCACCACCTCTGGCTGGTGTCGCGTGACGACGAGATCCAGCGGGTCACCAGCGCTTTTGCCGCGATCCCCGAGCTCTACATCGCCGATGGGCACCACCGCACCGCCGCGGCCGCCCTCGTGGGGGCAGAAAAAGCAAGGAATAATCCCCACCATACCGGGGATGAGGAGTACAACTACTTCATGGCGGTTTGCTTTTCCGATAACCAGTTGACCATCATCGACTACAACCGGGTGGTAAAGGATTTGAACGGGATGACTCCCGATGAGTTCATCCAAAAGCTGGAGCGCGATTTCGTGGTGAAACCAACGGGGTCGGAGATCCAACGGCCCACCGGGCGGCGCAACTTCTCTATCTACCTGGATGGCCGCGCCTATAGCCTTACCCTGAAGCCGGGCCTGTACGAAGATGACAACCCCATCAACCAACTCGACGTCACGATCGCGTCGAACCTCATCCTCGATGAGCTGTTGGGTATCAAGGACCTGAGAAGCGACCGGCGGGTCGACTTCGTGGGGGGGATCCGCGGTTTGGGCGAGCTCAAGAAGCGGGTGGATAGCGGCGAGATGGCGCTGGCCCTGGCCCTCTACCCCGTCTCGATGGAGCAGCTAATGGAGATCGCGGATACCGGGAACATCATGCCGCCCAAAACCACCTGGTTCGAGCCGAAACTGCGTTCGGGCCTCGTGATCCACAAGTTGGCGTAAAAAATACGGGTCGTCTCATTATTTATTTAATGCTAAGAAAACATAAAAATAGGTTTCCCCATGTAAAAACATCCTTTTTATTTCTTAAATGATAGATTTATATCTATCTTTGTACTGTGCTAATAAAACAACCATTAACGTTATGAAGTATTCTGAATATGAAATAACAATCATGGAAACGGTTAAGGCGTTTATTGAACGAGGTGATGATGGTAGCTACGGTGTTTACGTGGATTTAGAGAATACCACGCTAAATTACGGAATACATGGAAATGGAAACACGGCGAAAGAGGCGATTGATGATTTCATGTCTGCCTACGAGGCCATGAAGAAGTTTCATGCCGAAAAGAACGTGGATTTCACCGAGGCGAATTTCATTTTTGCCTATGACATGGCTTCGTTTTTATCCTACTACAAGGGATTACTCACGTTAACGGGTTTAGGAAATCTCACGGGGATAAACCCCAAGCAGTTGAACCATTACGCGACTGGTGTGCGAAAGCCGAGTAAGAGAACGGTTGACAAGATAGAGAAATCGTTGCATGAATTCGCGGATGACCTAAGTCAAGTGAATTTCGTTTGATGAATACACTTATGAATCTTTTGACGGCCGCTCTCGAACCTTCAGAAGCGGTTTATTTATTAAAAAATGGATGAGTTATCCGTTTTCCTGATAATATTTAACGTCATGGCAAAAATAAAAACAGAGGCAGAATATGAAGCTTTAATGCAGCGCATCGAAGAGCTTTTGCTCGTTACGGATGACAGTACGCCTGTGACAGATAAGAACATGATCGAACTGGACATGCTCGTGGATTTGGTTGAAGAATACGAGTTGGAACATTATCCCATAGGTACTCCCAGCCTTGTGGAAGCCATGAAGTTGCGCATGTACGAAACTCGATGGCGTTAACTCCATCGGAGAATTAATCGATATTTTGAAAGGGATGACGTGTATTAATTGTTAAAGTCCAAAATAATTGTGTCTATCTAATCCTTTTTTATTTATATTTGTCGTAGACAAATAAAAGCGCTACCTTTGTGTCCCCGAAAACGAAAAATGAGTGAGCTACAAAACAAATCTGAAATTAATTATGATTCTGCTGAAATTCTCCATAATAGAGGTAATTATCCTTCAGTAGCACATTGTGCCTACTATAGCTGTTATCAACTTTTACGACACATTTGGTATAACTCTTTAAACAAAACGGAATCAGATTTAAATGTAATAATACAAAATTCAAAAAGCAGAAGGGCTTTACAAAAGGGCACTCACGATATCCTCATTAATGAGATAGAAAAGTATATAAAGATAAAGAATCCAAGTGATTTCCGTGTTGTAAATACGAATATTGGTCAATTGAAAAAATTGAGGCACTCTGCCGATTATAGTGATGATGCTTTCTTATATAATGACAGTTTAAAAGCTATTGAATTATCAGGTAAAATTCGACCAGTTTTAAAAAAATATTGAAGATGACTCCAAGTAATTTTATTATATCGAAATTAAAATTATTTATAGAGGAATTTCCTCAAACGCGAGTTCGATATGAATATGATGATTTCTCTGATACACATTTTATAGAGGTTGTTCCTAATGAAATATATCATTTAGATCAAAGCTATATTGAATGGGAGGGTAAAATATTCGATGAATTTGTTGAAGTCTTTCCATACGATAATATATGTTTTCTTTCAGATGATGCAATAGTTGGTTTAAATAAAATTGATTTTGAATTAATTGGTGTTGAATTTGAAGTGCTGTATTCAACAACTCACAAAGAAATATCTGTCGAAAGTAATGTTGTAGAAGTTGAAGAATTTATTTACACTCGAAACTTATTCAATTTTACATTTTTTTCAAGTAATAACACAGATACCTATTATAATGAAATATCTAAAAGCTTTTTAGGTACAACCACTGCATGTTCATTAGCAGCTTAATTATATGGAAGATAAAGAAAACAATTTAGAATCAGGCTTTAAGATTCATAATATTCTTTTATTGGAAAGTAATTTTAAAAGAATCGAAAACGTCGTTTTTGGAGAACCCGAAATAAAACACGATATCCAAATAAACGGAGAAGTTACGATTAACCCGGAAAAAAACATTATTGCTGTTATACAGACTCTTCGCTATTCTCAAATTTATAATGAAATTGAGCAGGTATCATCAACAATAAAAATGGTTGGAACTTTTGAAAAGGTAGGTGAATCCATTATTAATTTAGAACAATTCGGGCACGTTAATGGTGCTGCTATAATTTATCCATTTATTAGAGAACACTTATCTAATCTTTCAGCGAAAGCCGGTGTGGGGATAATTCTATTACCCCCTGTCAATTTCACAAAAACAAATAATTCAAATTAAACTCTTCATTGATTTATACATTATAGTCATTAACGATTATCGACTTAGGAGCCACAGCAAATAAAGAATTAGTTGGCTTGATTATAATGTTTGACTCAGACACACTTTTAGGAACAGTATCTTTTTAATAATCATACCTGTGTAACGTTAACCTTATTAAAACAGAAAAAGCGTTCAAGTTCCTCAACTTAAACGCCTTATTCTCAGTACGTCGGGATGAGAAGATTCGAACTTCCGACCCCTCGCCCCCCAGACGAGTACTCTAAACCGGACTGAGCTACATCCCGAAAACGTGCCTGCAAAAGTATCACATATATTTGAATTATGCAAATTTCTTCTCCCTTATCTTTAATGTATATTATGAAATAATATGGCGGTAGATACGGAATAAAGTTGTTAATTCGCGGTCTAATAATTGATATTGAGGGGTTGACTACATGGTGTCTTGCCCGTTGGCGCTTTTGTTTAGATGAGGCGCCTTTGTTTAATGAATCGTTCAGGATGCCTTTCAGGCGTTGGTGTGCGCGTTTCAACGGTTGACGCGGCACGACTACCGGGCGATTGGGCGCGACTTCCCTGTGATTGAACGCGTGATGTAACAAGCGATCTATCGCGAGTTCCAAGCGTTTTAGCGTGAGAGAAAATGGAATGAGCGCGACCCCCCCTTAGAAAAAACGTGAACGAATGGTTTTTACTGCAAGACAAATTGCCGACTTCTTACAGGGAGAGATCGTTGGCAACCCCGATGTTACCGTGTCTGATTTTTCGAAAATCGAAGAGGGTAAACCAGGCACCCTCACCTTTTTAGCCAATCCCAAGTACACTTGCTACATCTATACTACCCAGGCCGACATCGTGCTGGTAAACAGTGACTTCGTTCCGGACAGGCCCATTAAGGGCACCCTCGTGAAAGTGGCCAACGCTTACCAGGCGCTGGCATCGCTGTTGGAGCTGGTGAACGTTACCAAGCCGCGCGAGGCGGGGCGGGAGGAGATGAGCTTCGTCGCCCCGTCGGCCCGGCTGGGTGAAGGGGTGCACGTGGGTGCCTTCGCGTACGTGGACGATAACGCCGTCATCGGCGAACAGTCGGTTATCCACCCGCAGGTCTACATCGGCGAAAACGTGAAGGTGGGCAAGGATTGCATCCTCTACCCGGGCGTGAAGGTATACCGCGACTGCGTGATCGGCGACCGCTGCATCATCCACTCCGGGGCGGTCATCGGTGCCGATGGGTTTGGCTTTAGCCAGGAGGGCGGCAGGTACCACAAGATCCCGCAAGTGGGTAACGTGGTCATCGAGGAGGACGTGGAGATCGGCGCCAACACCACCATCGACAGGGCCGTGATGGGCTCCACCGTGATCCGTCGCGGCGTGAAATTAGACAACCTGATTCAGGTGGCCCACAACTGCGAGATCGGCGAACATACCGCCATGGCGGCGCAGGTGGGTATTGCCGGCTCTACCAAGATCGGGGAGCAGTGCGTTTTAGGTGGACAGGTGGGTATCGGGGGGCATATCACCATCGGCAAGAACTCGCGGGTAGGGGCGCAGTCGGGCATCATCAGCAACACCAAGGAGGGGTCGGAGGTGATGGGTTCGCCCGCCATCCCCTTGAAAAGCTTCTTTAAGTCGAGCGTGATCATCCCCAAGCTACCCGATATGTACAAGCAGCTGGCCGCGCTGGAGCGGGAGGTTGCCAGGCTCAAGGAAAAGCTGGGCGGGGAGGAGTAAACTTCCCTTTTTCTCATTCTTTCAAAAATCAAATCGACATTCTCACTGGATTTCGCACTTTTGGTTGTATATTTGCACAAAAATAACCAAAATGTGTAATTAAATTTTGATGCAGTGAAACAGAGAACAATACAAGAGAGCTTCACGTTACGCGGAATCGGTCTCCATACCGGGTTCAATATCGAGGTGACCTTTAAGCCCGCGCCCGTTGATCACGGGCTGAAAATCAAGAGGATCGACCTGGAGGGGCAACCCGTTATCGCCGCTTTGGCAGAGAACGTGGTGAACACGCAGCGCGGCACCGTGGTGGGTAAGGACGATGTGACGGTGAGTACCATCGAGCACGCCCTGTCGGCCCTCTACGCCTTGGGGATCGATAACTGCCTGATCGAAGTCAACTCGGCAGAGTTTCCCATCCTCGACGGCAGCGCGATCGAGTACGTGAAAGCCATCCGTAAGGTGGGGATCAAGGAGCAGGCGAAGGACAAGGATTTCTACGTGGTGCGCAAGAAGATGGAGGTCACCGATCCCGAGACCGGGTCGAAGTTAACGCTACTGCCCGACACCGATTTCTGCATCAACTCCTTTATCGAGTTCGACTCCCGCATCATCCCCAACCAGTCGGCCACCATGGACTCGGTGACCGACTACGAGACGGAGATCGCCCCCGCGCGCACCTTCGTCTTCGTCCGCGAAATCCAGCAGCTCAGGAAAGCGGGCTTGATTAAGGGGGGGAACCTGGATAACGCGATCGTGATCTACGAGAGGCAGTTGCCGCAAGAGGAGCTGGACGAGATAGCCGACGCGGTGAACGTGCCGCGACACGATGCCAACGAGCTGGGTTACCTCAACAACCGCGAGCTGGTGTTCCCCAACGAGCCGGCACGCCATAAGCTGCTCGACATCATCGGCGATATGGCCCTGGTGGGGAAGCCCATCAAGGGACGCGTGATCGCCGTTCGCCCCGGCCACAAGATCAACAACCAGCTGGCGAGGCTTATTCGCCGCGATATCAAGCTCAACGAGGTACAGCCTCCCATCTACGACGTCTATACCGAGCCGGTGATGGACAACATCCGCATCCGCGAGCTGCTCCCGCACCGCTACCCCTTCCTGATGGTCGACAAGGTGATTCAGATGACCGACACCTACATCGTGGGCGTGAAGAACACCACCACCAACGAGCCCTTCTTCGTGGGGCACTTCCCGCAAGAGCCGGTGATGCCGGGCGTGCTGCAAGTGGAGGCGATGGCGCAGGTGGGAGGTCTCTTCGTGCTGTCGAGGCTGGATGAGCCGAAGCGCTACTCCACCTACTTCCTGAAGATCGATAACGTGAAGTTCCGCCACAAGGTGGTCCCCGGTGACACCCTTATCTTCCGGGTGGAGCTCACCAGCGAAATCCGCCGTGGCATCGCGACCATGCGGGGGCTGGCTTTTATCGGCGACAAGGTGGTGTCGGAGGCCGACTTCACGGCGCAAATCATCAAGAACAAGTAAATGAACTTGAAATAGATAACATGAATCGAAAGCTATGACGACTGTTTCATCTTTAGCGTTCGTGCATCCCGAGGCCATCCTGGGCGATAACGTGGTGGTGGGGCCTTTTGCCTACGTGGACCGCGATACCGTGATTGGCGAGGGTACCCGCGTGATGGCGCAAGCCACCATCCTGCCGGGTGCCCGTATCGGCAAAAACTGCCTGATTTTTCCCCATGCCGTTGTCTCGGCCATCCCCCAGGACCTCAAGTTCCAGGGAGAGGAGACCACCGCCATCATTGGCGACAACACCACCATACGGGAGTGCGCCACGGTGAACCGGGGTACCGCCTCGAAAGGTTTCACCAAGGTGGGTAACAACTGCCTCATCATGGCCTATAGCCACGTGGCGCACGACTGCATCCTGAAGGATCACGTGATCCTGGGCAACACGACGCAGCTGGCGGGTGAAGTGGAGATTGACGACTACGCCATATTGAGCGGGGGCACCCTGGTGCACCAGTTCTCCCGCATCGGGGCGCACGTGATGATCCAGGGGGGCTCGAAAATCCCGAAGGATATACCTCCTTACGTGATGGTGGGACGAGACCCCATCGTGTACGTGGGGCTCAATATCGTGGGGTTACGTCGGCGGGGTTTCACCAGCGAGCGTATCAACGCCATCCAGGAGGTCTACCGCTTGCTCTACATGTCGGGTCTTAACGTCACCCAGGCGACGGAGCGTATCGAGAAAGAGCTCCCGGTATCTGAAGAGCGCGACTACGTTTTGTCGTTTATCCGTTCTTCCGGGCGAGGCATCGTCAGGGGGAGCATGGAGGGGTAATCGCGGGTCTGGGAGTGAACCTTGAGCGGTATAACCATGCTGTACCCATGTGGTGGCAACCACGGGAGGTGTGTCTATGAAGGAAACCCTTTTTTTCCCGGCCGAGTGGCACCCGCAGAGCGGTGTCCAAGTGACTTGGCCCCATCGAGATACCGATTGGAAGGAGAACCTGGAGGAGGTGACCGGCTGTTACGTCGCCTTCTCGAGGGAGATCCTCGAGCGGGAGAAGCTGCTGGTAGTATGCCGGGGTGCAGGTGAAGTGGCGGTTCACTTTACCGCGGGAGAGCGGGCGAACCTGCTTCTGCACGAGATCCCTAACAACGATACCTGGACGCGCGACCATGGCGGCGTGGGGCTGTTTTACGGGAGCCATCCCCTCGATGGTAGGTTACCTTTCGACGAGGGGCAACCTTTTAGCGGTGGAGTACCTTTCAACGGGTGGCGCCCCCTGCTGGTAGACTTTGGCTTTAACGGCTGGGGCCTCAAGTTCGCCGCGAACCACGACAACCAAATTACCCGCCGGCTCTACGACCGCTCGGCCTTCCGGCCGGAAGTGGCCTATCAGAACCGTTTGGACTTTATCCTGGAGGGGGGCTCCATCGAGACCGACGGGGCGGGAACGCTCCTGACCACCTCCCGTTGCCTGCTCTCGCCCAACAGGAACGGTGCCTTCAACCAAGCGCGGGTAGAGGAGCAGTTGAAGTTGACGCTTGGGGTTGAGCGGGTGCTCTGGTTGGATCACGGCTTCCTGGAAGGTGACGATACCGATAGCCATATCGATACCCTGGCCCGTTTTTGCGACGAGGCGACCATCGCTTACGTGGCTTGCGACGACGACGAGGATGTTCACTACGGCGAGCTTAAGGAGATGGAGCGGGAGTTGAAGGCTCTCGTGACTTCGAGCGGGGAGCCCTACCGGTTGCTGCCGCTGCCCATGGCGGATGCCCTCTACCACGAGGGGAGGCGCCTGCCCGCCACCTACGCCAACTTCCTGATCATCAACGGTGCCGTCTTGATGCCCTTCTACGGCTCACCGAAGGATGGCATCGCGCGAGGGCAGTTGCAGGTAGCTTTTCCCGATAGGGAGGTGATCGGCATCGATTGCCGGCCGCTTATCAAGCAGTCGGGTTCGCTGCACTGCGTGACGATGCAGCTCCCCGCCGGGTTCTTGTAATTCTGAAATTCGAGCAATTATTCGCTTGCTTTCAAAGCGATGACCTTCGCTCGGTATGCGGGGACACATCCTGCGAAGTTCGCGTTAAAAAAGAAAAGCTGTTTGAAGCGTAGTCGAACTTTTGCGTTAAGCAAGACGAGCAGAGATGAACGTGTTCATATATGCCGTTGCGAGCCAAAGTGCAGCGAAGCTGAGTTCTTTTCTTTTAGCGAACAAGCAGTTGATGGGTCGCATACCGAGTGTCAGTCAAGCTTGAAAGCAAGCGAGTAAAACAACAACACGCGAAAACGAACTGTTATGAAGATAGGAATCATACAACAGGCCAACGGCGCGGATGCCGCGGCGAACGTGGCTCGCCTGGAGGAGAAGATAGCGGCGCTTGCCAAGGGCGGGGCCCAGTTGATCGTGCTGCAGGAGCTGCACAACAGTCTCTACTTCTGCCAAACCGAAGAGGTGGAGCTGTTTGACCTGGCGGAGGCGATACCGGGCCCCTCCACCGATACCTTCGGCGTCCTGGCGAAAAAGTGGGGGGTGGTCATCGTGTTGTCGCTATTCGAGCGGCGGGCTCCCGGCCTTTACCACAACAGCGCCGTGGTGATCGAGAAGGACGGCACCATTGCCGGTATCTACCGGAAGATGCATATACCGGACGACCCGGCCTATTACGAGAAGTTCTACTTCACGCCGGGTGATCTTGGCTTCGAACCCATCAATACTTCAGTGGGGCGACTGGGTATCCTGGTCTGCTGGGATCAGTGGTACCCCGAGGCGGCGCGGCTGATGGCATTAGCCGGGGCGGAACTGCTGATTTACCCCACGGCCATCGGGTGGGAGTCCAGCGATAGCGATGACGAGAAACAGCGGCAGCGAGACGCGTGGATCACCGTGCAGCGGGGCCATGCCATCGCCAATGGCTTGCCGCTGGTCGCGGTGAACCGTGCCGGGCATGAGCCCGACCCGTCGGGGCAAACCAACGGCATCCGGTTCTGGGGAAGCAGCTTCGTCTGTGGGCCGCAAGGTGAGTTCCTGTACCGGGCACCGGAAGGGGAGGATGCACGGGTGGTGGAAGTCGACTTGACCCGTACCGAGCAGGTACGTCGTTGGTGGCCCTTCTTCCGCGACCGCCGCGTAGATGCTTACGGCAATCTCACCAGGCGCTGGATCGATTGAAAACACAAAATACCGGCGTTTTTGTATTCTCCAGAATACAATCTTAAGGTGCGCCTCCATGAACTTCTGCACTGGTACGGTCTATTTGTCCAAGTATCTTTTTTTGATTTTTCTTTTGTTGTTCAAAAAACATATTGTATATTTGCGATATGCTTAAGCACAAAGACATACACGTTCACCCGGGGGAGATATTATATGAAGATGTTATTAAGCCGACTGGAATCACCGTTGGTCAAGCTGCCGACTTGTTGCAGGTATCTAGGCTCACGTTATCCAAGATATTGAACAGGCGGGGTAGCATTACTCCAAACATCGCGCTTCGCGTTGAAGCCGTGTTTGGCGGCAAGGCCGATTTTTGGTTGCGGTTACAACGCACGTACGATTTAGAGGAAGAACGTGCGAACTTCTCCAAGAATAAAGTCGAGTTGGAACGATTTCATTACGCGTGAACCATTACCTTTAGCCTCCTCAGGCGTTCACCCGCGCGTTTCACCTTAATAATAATAGGTATAGGGCGCCGCTTACACCTATAATTAGCCGTCAATTTCACCCGCGATTCCTCGATTCACGACCAATTTGCCCTTGAAAGCGATTTTTTTTCCAGGTTTTGTTGGATTCTAATTGAAATTGTATATTTTTGTGGTGATTTTCGTGGTCAACTTGCTTTCCGGGCGGCCCGTGAGCGGTTCTCGCGTGAGCCGTTAGGGAGAGGTTGGGATTTTTCATTACACGTATATATAATAAGGTACAGGAGTAAGGCAACAATCGGGGAGCACCCAGGGATACCAAAAAACTGTTCCCCATGCGTTTAAGGTGGAGGTTCACACCCGTCTCGTGCCCAAAAACAAAAAAACGAACAAAAAAGTGAACGATAGGAAAGTTTTTTTTAAAAAAATACTTGTAGAATAACTTTTAATCGCTTACCTTTGCGTTATGTCACATATTACCCGTGCGAAAATGGTTCTTTTTTTAAAAAACATTTGCACAATTAATATTAATCGTTTATTTTCGCGATGGCTCAAATGCCAAGCGCGGTAAAAGGGCGGGTTATTGCCGCTCGACTAATGGTCAAGTGATAACTGAAGTGAATCTCTAAACTAAAACAAAAAACTAACAAAACTAACAAAACTGGCAAAACTAACTAACTAACTAAAAAAAGAAGGTATAATTCTGCTGTTAATTTATTTTTAAATTTTTAATTATGAAGAATCGTTTATTACTGAAGTTATTTACAGTTGCAGTGATCGTCGGAATGGCGTTCACCACTTCTTGTAAAGATTACGATGAGGACATCAACAGCCTGAGGAAAAGCTTGGAAGCCCAAAAAACCGAGCTCCAGCAGGCAATTGATGGCGTGCAATCAGGCTTGACTACCCTGGAAGGTAAGGTCAACACCATCAACACCCAGATTGCTGGGTTGCAGGCAGACCTATCCGCCATGGAAACCGAGTTGGGTAAAAAAGCCTCCAAGACCGAGCTGGCTGCTGAAAAGGCTGCCCTGGAGACGCTGATCGCGAACACCAAGACCGAGATCTTGAACCTGACCGTTGCCAAGACCGTCTTCGAACAATTCCAGCAGCAAGCCCAACAGGCGCTCGCGGATTTGAACACCGAGTTGGCCAAGAAGGTCAATCAAACTGACTTCGACGCTTACAAGCTTGAGGTTGCCGGTAAATTCGCCGAGGTGAAGGCTGTTACCGACTCGCTGGACGTGAAAATCGATAACTTGGATGAGGCGCTGCGTGAGCTCGTGGCAGACACCAAGGAAGATTTAACCCAGTACATCGATGATGGTTTGGCACAAGAGGTGATTGACCGCAACCAGGCTATCGCCGATCTGAAAGCGGAATTGAACCCCCGCATCTTGGTGTTAGAAGCCCTGTTGCAAGTAACGGAAGAGGGCACGTCTGACACGCTGGATGATATCTATGGAAAGTTTGAAGATGTCTTTGGTAAGCTCGCTGCACACGCCGACTCTATTGACGCCCTGCGTAACGACATGGACGCCAAGTACAACGAGTTGGTTGCCGCGGACCAGGCTTTGCAAAACCAAATCACCACGAACAGGAACAGCATCGACTCTATCCAAAACTACGTTAAAGTTACCCTGAAGAACAAGTTGACAGAGATCGATAACGAGATTGGTGGCTTGAAAACCAGGATGGACGCTGCAGAGACGGCTATCGGCCTCAACATCGTGAACATCAACATCCTCTCGCAGCAAGTGAAGGGCCTCACCTTCATCCCCACCCGTGGGCTGCCCGGTGAAAAGACCATCAAGCTGTACTGGAACGCCGGTGACTACACCGCCGACCACGTGTTGATGTACCGCGTATCGCCCGCGAGCGCGAAGGTTGGTAAGGATTTCGTGGTTGAGTCGCTCAACTACCAGATTACCACCCGTGCCACGTTGTCTGACAACGCCAATATCGTTGACGTTTACCTGAACGGCGATGCCTACATGCATACCAGCTTCCCGGACGTACTCTGCGTACCTGTTCACATCGTGGGCGAGGGTTGCGAGGTGTTCGAACCGGGGGCCCAGGAAGCTTTATCGCTGGTACTCACCGTTAAGAACATCGGCCTGAAAGCTGATGCCGAGGAAGATGATGACTTTAACGTCTATGTGCGCTCCACCGAAATGGTAAATACCGAGTTCATCCACACCCCGATCGTGTTGGCCGAGCTGGGCGAAGGAACGCTCAACGAGCGCCTGCTCGAGGTAACACAACCGGCAGCCGAGTTCTTCGCGAACCATCCCGAGGAATTCCCCGTGGGAACGAGGAACTGGAACGTTATGCTCTACAAGTTGGGTATCATTGACCTGTACGATTACGTGCTGTCATACTATAACGTTGAAGGTGACTACCGCTTCTACAACAACTTGGGCTCGTTTGGTAGGCCCTACACCGATAAGCCGGTATACGATGCACCTATCTACACGTTCGAAATCGTCTCCGAGTGGGAAGGCGCCGCGCCTCACTTCATCGACCCGCAAGATCGCTACACCGAAATTGTTGACGGTAGCTTCCTGAGAGTGAAAGAAGGCAAGGTGAACTCTGCCGACGACAAGAAGGTAATCATCAAGGTTACCCAGGTGAACGCTGCAGATCCGGATTGTCAACCCGTTGGCTACCTGGTGGTGAAGATCACCAATGACCCGGGTCAGGCATGGGCAGACGTTCGTCACACCTACGATTTCACCAACATTGCATACTACCATACCGATGCAGCCGGAATCATCAACGATCCTGCAAACTACATATTCGGTAAGAACCCGGGTGACGTTGACGTGGTACTCGACAAGTTCCCGTTGGCATCCATCAAGAAAGAAGAGTTCTGGAACTCCACCTACGTGACCGCATGGCCGGCAGTTCTCGACTACATCGAAGCCGAAACCAGTTTCGAACCGTTCGATTACAACCATATTGGTATCACGAAGAACCTGGCGATGGAGCAAATCGAAATCGATCCTGATTACGCTACCAACAGCTTCCTTGTCAAGGTTAGCCCGCAAGCACCTGCCGGTAAGTACGTGGTAACCTACAAGGTACGCTACACCAAGGGTACACCTGCCGTACAAGCTGGACCGGATCTCTACCTCACCTTCAAGTTCAACGTGGGTGTACGCAAGATGACCGTTCAGAAAGACGGTCCGGTATGGACTGGCCCGAACACGCTCAAGGTACAGTTCGCTCGTATCAACAACACCCTCGGGTACACGTTCTTGAGCGAGACCGGCTACAGGGGCAACCTGACCCAGGCGTTCATCCACGATGCCGGAACCAAGGTGATCACCGTGGCCACCGATAACGCGAAGGATCATGGCGATGCTGCTATCAACCCGGCTTGGAATAAGCCTGTACCGGTATACGCGCCCATGTTCGAGTTTATCCCGCAACAGGCACTTCTCGACGCTGGCTTCAGCTACGAGGAAGGTGTTGGCGGTTACCTGACCCAGTTGATGCTTGCCGGCGAACGCGCGGCCAACATCTACAAGGATCCGGCCGACAACATGGTACGTATCTACATCGAGTACAACGCTGCAGGTGATGCCCTCTACAACTGGATCAACGGTATCAACCCGGGCAAGCTGTTCAACACGTTCAACGAGGTATGGGCACCCGAGAACCTGATCAAGGTTCGCATGGTAACTGACGTGAACGCCAGCACAATCGAGCTGAACAAGTTCTACTTGACCGAATTCGACGTGCTGTTCGAACGCGCGCTCCACACCAAGTTTACCACTGTTGCACTGGATGACAAGCAAGATATTCAAAAGGCTGACTTCAACTTCCTGACCAATACGCAGACCATTAAACGCGGTCTATTCGATGGTGATGCTAAGTTGGTATCCAGCAGTGAGGTCACGTACAACGGTACCGCCGCTGGTGACCTTGGCAAGTGGTACGGCGTTCAAACTTTGGCTACGATGCCGGTTGACCCAGACCGCGCCGGACACGTTGACTACGACTACGTGGAGTACTCGGCCGATGGCGTGAATTGGGAACCGATTCGTCAAGACCTCAGGGCTGATACTCACCCGAGCCGCTACTTCGACCTTATCCCCTACGGCACTGGCTTGAACTTCAAATGGCAAGCTGTATTCCAGGGCGATGAGAAGGTATCTACCGCTCCGATCTACTTCCGCGTTCCCATCGTGAACGAGAACGGTCTGAGCAGAACAGCGGTAGCCTTCCGCTTCGGTAAGGCCAACGTGATGGGGTACGCGATCTTCAAGATCAATCCCCGTGGATAATCACAGTAATTGACGCGATACACCTCCCCGGTAAATGTCGGGGGGGTGTGCGTGTCTTTAACCTGGAGAATCAAAAACCTAAAATAAAACAACAAGTGTGAAAAAGAATCTATTGAGAACACTATTACTCTTCGTCGTGACCGCGGCGGTAACGCT
>DUPB01000173.1 GCA_012838585.1 Bacteroidales bacterium | reverse complement strand
TGTGAATTCATGATTCCTCTATTTTACGTTATTAATGAATATTCTGGTGATTGGCCCCACCGATTCCGGCAATAGGCACCCAGCCGTTAAATTGTTTTTTTTGTTAAAGATACGACTATTTCCTTAAGTTATCGTTTTTTTTTGTTTTTTAACCAGACGAATTGTCCTGTCCATATAAGCTTCGGCCACAGGTTAAGTCAAAAAAAGAGCCAGTACCCCTCGGGCAACTGGCTGATGATAATCGTTGTCCACGTCGTGTAGAAAAAATATTTGAAAAAACGAAAGGGTTGTTTAGACAAGAATCGGTTACCGCGAAGGGGTATCCCACACCTTAGTTTCCTTGCAACGAATCGTCTCGACCTGGGTACCCACCTGCAGCATGAACTCTCCCTCTTCGAGCGTCCATTTTCCTTGGGCGTTCACGAACGCGAGGTCGTTAGCGGGTAATGGCATCGTCACCGTCTTGGTCTCCCCAGGCTCGAGCATCACCTTCTGGAAAGCGCGCAGGCGACGCACATCGGGCGACAGGGAAGCCACCAGATCGCTACTAAAGAGCATCACCGTTTCTTTCCCAGCCACGACACCACTGTTGGTTACCTCTACCGTGACCGTCAGAAGCTCACCGGGAGCAAAATCTTTCTGGCTGACGGTTAGGTTATCGTAGCGGAACGTGGTGTAACTCAGCCCGTACCCGAAGGGGTATTGTACTGATGTCTGCGCACCGTAGTCGTATGCCCCTTCCATGCGCCCATCGATGTTTTGGCTTGGCTTATGGTCGTACGTAATGAGACCTTGCTCGTATTTCGGGTAGGTATAGGGTAGCTTACCGCTCGGGTTCACATCTCCCGCGAGGATATCGGCCAACGCATCACCCCCGAAGTTACCCGGCAGGTATAGTTGCAACACCGCTTTAGCGCCCGATTCAATCTCTCGAATCAACCGCGGTCGCCCCTCGTTCAGTACCAATATCACCGGTTTGCCCGTCTCCTGCAACGCCAATGCCAACCGTGTCTGATTCTCCGAAAGCATCAGCTCATCGAGGTTCCCGGGCGTTTCACAGTAGGAGTTCTCCCCCAGGCAAAGCACGATATAATCAACGCCCCTTGCAGCAGCCACCGCCTTGCTGATTTCCGGTTCATTCTCCTGATCATAGGTCCCATCCATCTTGTACGTTACCCCTGGCTCGTACCGCACGTTATCCGCCCCGAACTTCTCTTGGAGCGCCTCGTAGATGGTGTTGTAGTCTTGCGCGAACTCTTCAACCTTCTCGCCCTGCCACGAGTAGCTCCAACCCCCGTTGAGTGTACGCATCGAGTGGGCGTTAGATCCTGCCACTAAGATACGTGCATTACCCGGGAGAGGTAGGATACCCTCGTCGTTTTTGAGGAGGGTGATGGATTCATCCGCGGCCGCTTTGGCGATGGCTTCGCTTTCGGCACAGCCAAAGTCGGGATATTCCAAAGCGGACCAGTATGGTTTTTCGAACAGTCCCAAACGGTACTTCAATCGCAATACCCGTCGCACCGCATCGTTAATTCGGTTCATGGAGACCGCACCCTCATTCACCAGTTCAACCAGCGTGGGGCAAAAGGCGGTGTTATAAGGCTCCATCACCAGGTCGATCCCCGCGTTAATGGCCATTTTCACGGCCTCTTTGTAACTCGCCGCGATGCGGTCGCGGCTAAGCAGGTTCTGCACATCCGCCCAGTCGCTCACGATAACCCCGTCAAAATTAAGATCCTCCTTTACCCACTCGGTCAATAACCGGTAGTCGGCATGGGTAGAAACCCCGTTCACGATGCCCGAGTTGGCCATCAACGAGAGAGCACCCCCTTCCACAATGGAGGCGCGGAACGGCTCGAAATACTTTTCACGAAGGTCGCTCTCGGAGATGGTAGCCGGGGTTCGATCTTTGCCCGAAACCGGCACGCCGTATCCCATGTAGTGCTTCACGCACGCGGCAACCGAATGGCTCCCCACTCGGTTCCGATCGCTTCCCTGAAACCCTTTCACTGAGGCAACTGCCATTCGTGCGTTGAGGTACGCGTCCTCCCCGTAACTCTCCCACTGCCGTGGCCAGCGGGCATCCCGCCCGAGGTCCATCGTGGGGTTGAATGTCCACGGGATATTGCTTGCCCGTGTCTCGTAGGCCGAGATCCGGGAGCCCTCCTCCATCAGCTCAACGTTGAAGGTGGCCGCCATCCCGATTGCTTGCGGGAAGAGCGTTCCACCCGTGGTGTAGGTGGTTCCATGATTGGAGTCGATGCCGTACAGCACCGGTATCCCGGTTTCCTGTAGCGCTCGCTGTTGAATCGTGCGAACAATCTCCTCCCACACTTCGGAGGTCCGCGCCCGGTTGTTGGAGGTGTTCAGTATAGATCCCACCTTATATGTACCGATTACCGTGTCGAGCATAGCGTGATTTACGCGGAACGGCTCATCGCTGTAGTACACATTTCCTCCCTCCCCGATCACGTCGAGGGCAAGCTGCGTCATTTGCCCCACCTTCTCTTCAAGGGTCATCCCCGCCATGACGCTATCGATCTTACGTTCGATGCCCGCGTCCAGGGTGACCGCATCCGACCTCTTCGCCCCACCGCTGCAAGCTATGAACAGCATGGTTAGGGAAACGAGCAAGCTGATTCTCTTCATTTGATTGATATGATTATTTTTTACATTACAGTGTATGGAGGCTTTGATGTCAGTCCGCACCGCGTACAGCTATTCGCCCGATGACGGTTATCTTTGATAAACACGCACGTAATCGATCTCGTACACGGCAGGGAGCTTAGACTCATCCACCCCTTGCGAACCACCCCAGTCACCACCCCATGCCAGGTTTAGCTTGAGGTAGAAAGGCACGTTAAACGGCCAGGTATGCTTGTTCCCTGCCCCATCGTTATCGAAGCGGAAATACTCTTCACCGTCCACGAATCCCTTGATATAGTCGGCAGTCCACTCCACAGCGTAAATATGAAATTCCGTCTCCGCATTTTGAATAGCCTTGGTGGCCGTCTTCTCGGTTCGTTGCACGTGATTGTAGGCTTGTGTATGAATCGAAGATTGCACCACGTTGGGCCGATACCCCACGTACTCCATAATATCTATCTCCCCGTCCAGCGGCCACTGTTTGAAATCCCTCGGCATCATCCAGAATGCCGGCCACGTACCCTTACCTCCCGGAACCCGCAGGCGCGCCTCGAAGTAGCCGTAGGTCCAGCTCTCGCTTGTATTGATCCGTGCCGACAGGATGGCGTTTCCGCTCTTTCGCGCGATGATCTTCAGCGTCCCATCATAGATGGCCGCCACGGTATCGGTTCCTCGAAATCCTCCGTCCACGTAGGTTTGTAATTCATTGTTCACCCATCCTGGTGCAGCCGCCTCGTACCACCATTTTTTCGTGTCTGGCAGCGCCGGCTTACCACCGTTCAGCCGGTCGGCATTAAACTCCTCCCGCCATACCAGCGTGTACCCTTCGGGAACGTGGTTCGCGATGATGGCCCCTTCTTGCTTAACGGTGTACGTTGTACGATTATCACCGGAAGAAAAGGTAAGCAGGGCATCACGCGGTTGCTCGCCGGGGTTCCCCGTGGCGGTAATTTTCACGCTGGTCTGCCCGTTGGAACCCCGACTTGGGCTTACCGTGAGCCAGGATTGGTTAGACACCACCGTCCACTCCCCGTTAGCTTCGACGATAAGGTTGCGCGTTTCACCCTTCGAGGATAACGAAACGGTAGACGGTGTGATGGTCCACTTTACGGCTACAGGGGGTTGCGGGACGACGGGCAGAGGCTCGTTCGCGCCGCCGCACGATACGAGCAAGATGACTAGTGCAAGTGTCCCGTTCATTCGGTTCATGTTGGTTGATGGTTCATTCGTATGGAATGGTCAACCGGGCTGCCGCTTTTCGCGACAACCCGGCCACTTGGCCATCCCACTATTCGTCAAATTCAAAATCGTCAAAGAAGAAGAATCCCGTTCCGGCATGCCCTTCTGCACCGAATTGAATCACGATGCGGTCGTAATCTTTCCGGTTGGCCACGCCACTGAAGTCGAATTCCAGTTCCAGCCACTTGTCCAATTCCAAATCGGCCTTGACTATTTCGGTCTGTCCTTCCCACGGAGCAGGATGTTCGCTATCTTGTAGCTTCACCGCCAATTGCGGTCGGAGCTTACCGTTCACGATCCATGGGCCCGCCACCCCGTGCTCCGTTTCGTAATCGTTGTACGAAGGGATATAGACCTTTACCCGAATTTTATTCTGCGCGGTAAGGTCGAACTTGTAATCGGGTGCGGTAAAAGAGAGGTTGCTGTAAAAGCCGCCCGACTTCCAGTAGCGGAACACCTTATCCGACGTGTTGATGGGTAGCGGCAACGGGTTATCCACCACCCGGCTCACGTTGCCCATGTCTTCCTGTACCAAATTCAAGTAGGTGTCGCCCTCAAAGTCCTCGCTCAGAGGAATGGATTTCAGCTCCTTCGGTGGCTTCGGCGCTTCCACGTTCAACGCTTCCAAGCAATAGACGAATACCCAATCTTGTCCCTCGATCGTGTTATTGACACGTAATGCCATTACCCGATCGGTCAGGTAGATCACCTCGTAATCCTGGCTGCCGGCGTAATACCCCATGTAGCCATTCCCCGAGATCGTGAGCATGGGAAACTCAGCCGCCTCATCAATCGAGAATGTGTACTCCCCACCGCTGTAGGTAAAGTAGGCATCATCGCCCTCAACCGCGTGAACGGTGAATCCACCCACGCTAGCCGCGCTCGCGTTCCTTCCATAACCTTCGTTCCCCTCTTTTTGGATTTTCAGCTGCACGCCGTTCTGGATAAAGGTGAACTTCGTCGAGTACATCTGCCAAGCGCGTTTATCGTTGGCAGCGGCACCCCACCACTCCTGACCCCGAGAGCCTTGCGGACCCAAGCCCATGTGGCCCGAGATATTGAAGCCGGTAGCTGCTGCCACCTCCTTCGCGAAATTGTTGTACTGGTC
>DUPB01000020.1 GCA_012838585.1 Bacteroidales bacterium | reverse complement strand
CTTCAGGCGATTAGCGACTCGGTACACTACTCCTCCCGCGACTCTATGATCTACATGCGGGGCAATCCCGTGATATGGAACGAGAACAACCAGGTCTTGGGTGAAATGATCGATATCTACCTGAACGACTCTACCGTGGAGAAAGCGCACGTGCGGGATTACGCGCTGGCCATACAGGACAGGAGAGAGGAGAAACAGTATAACCAGTTGAGCGGTAAGGATATGACGGCTTTCTTCAGGGATGGGGCTATTTACCGTGTGCTGGTGGAGGGGAGCGCTGAATCGCTCTATTACGTCGTGGAACAAGACAGTACCATGATTGGGCTGAACCGGATGGAGAGTCCCTACTTCTCCATCGATATTGAAAACGAGCAGATCACCAAGCTAAAAGGGTGGTCTGCGGTGAAAGGGTCCACCACCCCGCTCTCCCTGTTGAAGCCGGAGGAGCTCACGCTTAAGGGTTTTTCCTGGTTGGATTACCTGCGGCCAACGGGACCGGATGATATCTTCCGTGAAAACAAACGAGAGGGTTCAGATATGGTAGAGCCCCCCAAACGGTTCCAACGTGAAGATATAACGTTGTAGCGGGGGGCCTATGCTGGATGCTGTTCATCTTTTGCTCTTGTAATCGTTGATTAACAACTCGTAAATAGGGCTTATGCCAGATATCATTCATCTTTTACCCGATTCTATCGCGAACCAAATCGCTGCCGGTGAGGTGATTCAACGTCCCACCTCGGTGGTGAAAGAGTTGGTGGAGAATGCATTGGACGCGGGTGCCACCCGTATCACGGTGCATATTAAGGGGGCCGGGCGTACCTTGATTCAGGTGATTGACGATGGCAAGGGGATGTCGCCCACCGATGCCCGCATGGCGTTCGAGCGGCACGCCACCTCTAAGATAAGGGAGGCGGCCGACCTGTTCTCACTTACCACCATGGGATTCCGGGGTGAGGCGTTGCCCTCCATCGCGGCTATCGCGCAGGTGGAGGTGAAGAGTAGAAGGGCCGAGGACGAACTGGGCACCCTACTGGTAATATCGGGCTCCAAAGTGGAGAAGCAGGAGATGGTCGCGTGCGCGGTGGGCACCTCCATCTCGGTTAAGAATATCTTCTACAATGTGCCTGCCCGCCGGAAGTTCTTGAAGTCGAACGAGACCGAGCGGCGCCATATCTTCACGGAGATAGAGCGGGTGGCGTTGGTTCGTCCCGACATCGAGTTCACCCTCATGGAGAACGACCTGGAGACGTTGTACTTGCCCAAGACGGGGCTAAGGCAACGGATCGTGCAGATGGAGGGGAAGCATATCAACCAGCAGCTAATCGAGATCGAAGAGGAGACCACGTTGGGGCAAATTCACGGCTATGTTTCAAGGCCCGAGTTTGCTAAAAAAACGAGGACAAGCCAGTTCTTCTTCGTCAACAACCGCTTTATCAGGCATCCCTACTTCCACAAGGCAGTGTTGGTGGCGTTTGAGAACCTGATCGCCGCCAACGAGAAACCCACTTACTTCATCTACTTCGAGGTGGATCCCGAGTCGATTGACGTGAACATCCATCCCACCAAAACCGAGGTCAAGTTCGAGAACGAGCAGGCCCTGTGGCAGATACTGATGGTCACCGTGAAGGAGGCCCTGGGGCGCTTCAATGCGGTTCCGAGTATCGATTTTGATACCGATGACGCCCCCGATATTCCTATCTATGATCCCTCCCGACCTACTTCGATGCCCCAAGTGAGCTTGAATCCCGATTACAATCCGTTTCGTGATTCCGTTTCTGCTGATCACCCTCATGGTGTTCCGACTTTCGGGTATCAATCTCCAGACCATTCTTCTAACGATCAGTTTCCTGATGGCTACTCTTCTGTGCGCCGTTTTCCCGGTGACCTTCCTTTTGCCCCTAAACCTTTGGATTGGGAGAGGCTCTACGATGGGTTCGAGCGGGTAGGAACATCCCCTGTCTCTTTAAGTGGCGAAATGGATGTTGAGGGTGGCGCTTCGCAAGAGGTGCCGGAAACGGAGTTTTTCCCGGAACATTACCAGTACAAGCAAAAGTATATCCTCACTTCCGTGAAATCGGGGCTGATGATTATCGATCAGCATAGGGCACATGTCCGTATCCTTTTTGATCGTTACTTAGAGCAGATTCAGGGCAGGAGGGGGGTGTCGCAACGCGTGCTCTTCCCCGAGGTGTTGGAACTTTCCGTTGCGGAGGACGCCGCTTTCCCTACCGTGAAGGGCGACCTGGAGGCACTCGGCTTTGAGTTGAGCGACATGGGGAACCGAAGTTACGCTATTCAAGGGGTGCCTTCAGAGATTGAGAACGGTGATTTTTCGGAGATGATCAAGGGCATGATCAACAACAGCATGGAGACCGGTAGCGACGTGAAAACGGTCATCCAGGAATCAATCGCCCTATCGCTGGCCAACATGACGGCTATCCCCAGCGGTAGGATACTTACCTCGGAGGAGATGCTGCTGATGGTGAGCCAGCTGTTCGCGTGCAAAACGCCTAATTACACCCCCGATGGTCGTGTGGTAGTTTGCGTGGTATCGGACAAGGAGATCGAGAGGAAAATGAGTTGACCTGTTTCAGTGGTTCCCAAATGTTTCACCAGTGGCTCAACATAACACGCGAAAAATGTTTGTCATAATTCCAAGACGGCTCAATGACAGTTTCAAAACGCTTTTAACAATGCCCTACAACATGTTAACGTGGATGTCCAAACGAAGAAAACCAAACAGCTGGACAGCGTGCCTCCTTTTCGGGGCTTCACTGTTCTGGCTCATTTTGTTTTCGCTCTCAGGTTGCACTGAAGAAGTGCCTCGGCAGACCGTCCCGTATGCACCCGTCAACGTTCAAATCGACCTGAATGGCTTAGACCATGTATTGAGGAATCCCCTTTCCTACAAAATTTTCACTGAGAAGGATAGGCGAACCGACGATGAGCGTTTCGGGTATAGCGGGGTGCTGGTTACCTCCAACGCTGACGGAACCGCTCTGTACGCGTACGACCTCTGCTGTCCTCACGAGAAAAAGAGGGAGGTTCGGGTCGCTCCCGAGGATAACGGCACGGCCACGTGTCCGACCTGCGGCACCGTTTTCGTTACCCTCTACGGGTTGGGTACTCCGGAGAAAGGACCTGCCACCCGACCGCTGCAGTGCTACCGTGTCATTTCAACTGCCCCCGGCGTATTCCGCGTGGTGAATTAGTCTCTCGCTTCTATTAGCTTTTTCTTTTTCTCCTTTACCCCATCTCGTTACTTCTCAACCCCCTCTCGATGCTGTTCCACGAGTGTTTTTCATGATTTTTGCTTGACAGCTTTGGATCATTTGCACTCCTTAAAAGAATTCCCTCACACAGGTTTTTTTAAAAAAATTTCCTGGATTCCTTTGAAAAGCGGCGAAACATGTCTACATTTGCAATCGCGAAATAAAAAAACCTGCTTGCGGGAGTAGCGTTCGTTGCGGAAGTAGCTCAGTTGGTAGAGCACGACCTTGCCCCAAGAGGAAATGGAAGCGACCTTGGCAAGGTGTTTTTTGAAATAATCGCGGAAGTAGCTCAGTTGGTAGAGCACGACCTTGCCAAGGTCGGGGTCGCGGGTTCGAGTCCCGTCTTCCGCTCTGTTGAGGAGTACACCTCCTTTTCATGTATAATTCAAGGTGCGCTCGGATGGTGGAATGGTAGACACGCAAGACTTAAAATCTTGTGGCCATTAAGGCTGTGCGGGTTCAAGTCCCGCTCCGAGTACTGCAAATGGCTGTAAGTCAATTGATTTGCAGCTATTTTTTTCATGGGCATCCCAAGGGACACCCGAATCGAAAAAACAGGAAAACGTTTAATTCTGAAACCGACAAGAATAAAGAGAATGTAGATTATTTATTCCTATTATGTAACCCATGAAATTACCCCTTCTTTTATGAACTTTTTGAACAATGGAAATTCAAAGGTTCCATACACCGAAACAAAAAAATAAAATAATCGTATGAAACCCTCATGACTAATTAATACACCCTTGAGAATGAAAATTTGACGGGGAAGAACTGTTCCGCTCACGTTCCTTTTTATTAGCTTTATCCCGTCTGCCTTGCAGGCGTAGT
>DUPB01000172.1 GCA_012838585.1 Bacteroidales bacterium | reverse complement strand
TAAATCTCGGTAGTCGTGATCTTCTCATGCCCCAGCATCTCCTGGATCACGCGGATGTTAGCCCCCCGTTCCAACAGGTGCGTGGCAAACGAGTGGCGGAAGGTATGGGGACTTATCTCTTTTTGTATGCCGGCTGCTTCGGCGTATTTCCTGATGTAATGAAAGACGGTCACGCGCGAAATAGCTTTCCCGCGAGAGCTGACGAACAGGAACTCCTCCTGCCCTCTTTTGGTATTGATGTCACGACGGTAAGGGAGCCAGTTCCTGATCTTCCGGATGGCTGTTTCGGAGATAGGTACCAGTCGCTGCTTGCTCCCCTTCCCCTCCACGCGGATGAACCCCTCGTCCAGGAAGAGGTCGGTGTACCGCAGGTTGGTAAGTTCTGAGACGCGCAACCCGCAACTATAAAGCAGTTCGATAATCGCGTAATTCCGGGTTCCCTCGGGCGTCGACACGTCGATTACCGAAAGGATGGCATCGATCTCCTCCACAGAAAGAACTACCGGGAGCTTCATCCCTATCTTGGGCGCCTCCAGGAGCTTGGTCGGATCATCTCTCCCGTCATCATTCAGTTTTAAAAAATCGAAAAAGGATTTAATTCCCGATATCACCCGGGCAGTAGATCGGGGCGATATCCCCTGGTCATGCAACTCGGCCAGGAACTCCTCCAGGTGGGTGGTCTCGACCTCCTCCAACGCGACTCCCCGCGCCTCGACAAATGAGATCAACTTTTGCAGGTCGGTCAAGTACGCGTCAATCGTGTTGGCCGACAACCCTTTCTCCAGCAGCAGGTAGCGTTTGAACTCCCTGGCGTGTTCTTTTTTCATCGTGCGTTGTTCATGGGTAATTGGCCCATTGTTCATTTGAACATCTCTTCTATTTCACGGGCCAGCCGCCTTGCCTCTTCCACACTTGCTTTTAGCGAAGTCAGCAACGACTTCTCTTCCTCTTTCGGCAGCGATTCTCGCCTCTCAAGACGCTTCAGTCGACCGGTCATCGTTTCATCCCCCATCATCTGTATCAGGGGCAATACCCGATGGGCGATATCACCAGCCGCCTTGGTGTCGTCTTCATCAAGCGCTACCTTTAACTTGTCAATTTGCAGGGTCGTCTCCTCGACAAACGAGTTCAATATGGTCAAGGAGGCCTCCTTATCCTCTTTGACAAATTCGATGAGCGCCTCGGGACCTATTACTTTCGCGGCAGCTTCTTCTCCACCTGTTTTCTTTGTAGTTGTGCCTTTACTCCCTATTACATTCGCGGCAGCTTCTTCCGCGCCAATCTCTCGTTGCCCAAGGTGCTTGAGCAGGGTGTCACGTAGTTGCATGGACGAGAAAGGTTTGATCAGGTTTCCCGTGAACCCCTCTTTTACCAATGCCTCCTCCGAGACATCGGAGCGAGCCGACACCGCGATAACGGGCAGGTTCCGAAGATCGCCATCCGGCAATTGCCGCACCTTCTTCAACAGGGCGAAACCATCCATTCCCGGCATCTGAAGATCAACAAAGAGGAGGTGAATCCGCCGCTCTCTTAGGAGATCCGTCACACGATCGGAACGGTTCTCCGTAACCGTCGTCATGTTTACCCTCTTCAGCATCTCTGACATCATCGTCAGTTGAGCGGGGTCGTCATCCACCACTAACACGGTTATGCCTTCCAGCGCTTTTAACGCTTTCGCATCGGTGAAGCTTTCCGCCACCTCTGGCACCCCACTACCCAAATCACCCCCCTCCTTGGCGGGTTGCAAGGGCAAGTCAATGACAAACAGTGAGCCGGCACCTTTTTTCGACTCCACGCGGATCGTCCCGTTCATCTGCTCCACGAACCCCAGGGTAATAGCCAGTCCCAGGCCACTGCCTTCAACGTGGCCAGTATGATCCAACTGCTTGAAGTCCTGAAATATCTGCGATTGCTCCTCCTTACTGATTCCCAGGCCGGTATCCCTCACCTTAAAGAGGAGACGAGAAGCCGTTTCCGGCTCTTTCCCCCTTCCCCATCCTTTTCTCCCTTGCCCATTCTCATCCACCACCTCCAACACCTCGATCGCGACCTCTCCCTCCGAAGTATATTTAATCGCGTTCGAGATAATGTTGCCCATAACCTGCCTGATCACATACGCGTCTGCATAACAAACCGTATCTTTGGGCAACTTGTTGTCGATCCGGTAGTCCAGCTTTTTCTGGGTAGCTATCGATCTAAAGCTAAGCGCGATATCTTCCACCAACTGATACAGGTTGATGTTCGAGGGTTGCATCTGCCACACCCCCGCCTCCAGCTTGTGGTAATCCAACAGGGAGGAAGCAAGCTGCAGTACATGTTGAGCAGAGTGCTGCATGTTGCTCACGTACTCCTTAATCCTGGGTTTATCATCAAGCATCGTGGCTTCCTTGCCCGCTCTCTCTTTCAACAGCTCCATATACAACTCCAAGTAGCCGAGGATGGAACTCACGGGGGCTTTAATATCGTGTGAAATGGTGAGCATCATCCTCTCCCTGGAGGCTAACAACTCCGTCACCCGCTGGTTGGATGCTTCCAGTTGTCGGCGGTAACGTTGGCTCCTGTTGATATCCACCAAAAAGAGGGTGGCAAACAGCATGGCAATCCCAACGGCCACGAACGAGTACCAATGAATGGTGACTTGAGAGCGCGCGAGCACCTCCTCCCGATCGACGAGACGTTGGAACGACTTCATCATCTCTTCCTGCTCGATCCCCGTCAACAGCTCATTGATGCGGGCGGTGAGCAGGTGGTTGGTACGGGTCACTATCTTTTGCCTTGCCAACAACGCCGCCTGAAAACGCCTCTGATTCTGTAGGTCGAGTTGCTCGGAATAGATCACCTTGTTGATGATGGTATCCACGATCAGTTCGAACTCGTGGTCAGTCACCTTCGATTTACTCTCGATCACGACGGTGGAGTCGGGCCGCCCCGTGATAGCGTCTCGAATCCGGGTAAAAAACCCTTTTCGCTCTCCCATAACGACGCTCGTATCGCTTTTATTCTCTTGCGCTACACCCAAATCCTTACTTCCCAAGTAATCGACAATCTCTTGGTTAAGCTCCCGTGCTACCTGGCTACTTTCGATGGAACGGGTGATGCGCGGTGCCCTTCGTATGGAATCGAGCAGCGCGGCTACCACCTGCAGGTTCTCTTTTTTCTTGCCCACCAGCATTTCAATGGAATCCAGCTTCATCACGCGAGCCGAGTCAATCGCCGTGCTTTTCAACTTGGTCAAATTGGCACTTACTACCGGCACGATAGAGTCGTACTTCTGAAAATAGCGTCTGGCGCTTTGGGAGGTCAGCAGGTTCTGCTCGCTCTCGATCTCGAACAGTAACGAGAGCGTGTTACTCACGACAAGCAGTTCCGAAAAGTCCTGGCTCTCTGCCTTCTTAGTAGAGTACTCCTCTAGGTTTTTATAAATGTCAACGAGCCCAAGGCCCATCACGATCATCACCAACAGGTACCCGATAATGACGGTAACCTTAGCCCTGGAGGATC
>DUPB01000171.1 GCA_012838585.1 Bacteroidales bacterium | reverse complement strand
GTGAGGGGATTTATTCTATTTTTGCACTGCTTTTCACGAAGCACGTAAGGATTGTCCCATAGTGTAATGGTAGCACTCCTGGTTTTGGTTCAGTCAGTCTAGGTTCGAATCCTGGTGGGACAACAATCCGCAAAAGTAATCGGCTCATAATGAGCCGATTATTTTTTGCCCCTATGCTTTCACACTAATGTCACAGGTCTTATTTAATTGAGTTCGGGAATTTCTTTTGTATTAGTCCATATACAACTTCACATCAGCCCGAACTTTAAATTCAAGGCTTGCGATATACGTATCAGGCTGGATAATTGCATATCCGTCTCACCCCGTTCAATACGAGATATATAGGCACGTTTTAACCCGGTGCGTTCCGAAAGTTCTTGCTGTGTAATATTCATCTCTTTGCGTTTTTCACGCAGTATTTCTCCATAATACCAAGCCATAGCTTTCGCGTTAAATTCAGAACGCTTTTCGCTGCCTAAAACCCCGTATTTTTGATTAAACTCCTCGTTTACGCTTATCAACTCGCGTTTATTGCTACTTGTACTCATAATCGTAATTGCTTAATATGTTGCTTGCTTTCTGTATCTGTTTTTTATAATCCTTTTCAGATTTTTTCAAAAAACCATTTATCAATACTATTTTGGTGGCTTCAATTATATTTTGCGCATCAATAGAAAACACAATAGTGCGATACTCATTAAAGCCTAGCGAAACACGCATTTCGTAAAAATCACTGCCAGTCAGTTTTTTTACAAATTTAGCAGGTATAACCTTTACAGTCATCACAATTTCAATCGCGTAGTCAAACTTGGTTCTAGTTCTAGCATCTAATCCACTCAAAAAGGCTTCAAATTCGTATGTTTTATATATCTCACGCATAACAATGTTGACTAACGATGCAAATGTAACTAATTAGTTTCATTCATACAAACATTTTGTACCTGTTTTCAAAATTAAATGATGCAATATAGTAGCTTTAATGACCATTCGCTAAAACAACTGCCTGAAAAGTAAGCGTTTGCTTTTTTACACCCCTTAAGCTTACCGTGGCATCAGGTGGCATCGGTAGTCGCAGAAGCCAGCCACCTCCTCGCTGTGGGTGATAAAGATAGCTATCCTGTTGTGGAGTGCCGCTTTCAGGTTGTTCAGAAAGCGCTTCTCTGTCTCGGTATCGAGTGCCGAGGTGGCTTCATCAAGCAGCAGCACCTTCCCTTTACGCAGCAGTGCGCGGGCTATGGCGACGCGTTGCGCCTGCCCTTCTGAAAGTCCCCCTCCGCCTTCCCCTAGTACCGTGTCCAACCCGTCCGGCATATCGAAAACGAAATCGGCAGCAGCGGTCGTGAGCACCTCTTTCAGCATGGTATCATCGACGTTGGGGTCGCCCAGGAGCAGGTTTTCTCGTATCGTGCCGCTGAAGAGCGAACCGCCCTGTGGCACGTAGACGAAGTTGGCGCGTGTCTGTTCCGAAACATCCAGGGAGAGCGTCTCATCGGCAATTCGGATGGTACCGCTATCGGGTTTAACCAGTCCGAGCAGGAGACGCAAAAAAGTGGTTTTTCCCGCGCCCGTCCTCCCGGTCAGGGCTACCATCGTGCCGGGTTTAACCGTCATGGAAAAGTCATGCAACACGGGCTTCGAACTACCTTTATAGGCAAAGGTCAACCTATCCACGTGAAGCGTGACGCTGCCCTGTAAGGGGGTAGACTCTCCACTCTCTTCCTTGGCGAAACCGGTGAGGTAAATCAGTCGCTCTATCGATGCCTTCGCGGTAATAAGGGTGGGAAGCAGCCGCATCAGGTCGTACAGGGGGCGCTGAATCCTCCCCACCAGCTGTATGTATGCCGTCATAGCGCCAAAGGTAACGGTACCCTTCGCCAAGCCGTACGCGCTCCACAGGAAGGCGGTGAGGTAGCCCCCGTTAAACGCGATACCCATGATGAGGTTGGCAACCACCGAAACCCCGGTGCGCTTATCCACGCTACCGTGCAAGCTCGACTGCAAATCGCGCAATCGTCCCAGCTCGCTCTCCTGACGTTCAAAGGTGCGGATAACCGGTTGGTTCAGCAGGTTCTCCTCCACCATGGAGGTAATTTGGCTCTCGCTCTCCTTTATTTCGCGGGTATACTTGTGCATTAAACGGTAGTAACTCCTACCGAACAGCGCGATGATGGGCAGGCCGACACCCAGGATAATGGCTAGAATGGGGTCTAAGATGTAGAGAACCGCCAGGGCACCTACAAACTGCGCGGCGGCCACGATGCATAGGGGAATCGTGGTAACCAGTACATTCACCACATCATCGCTGTCCTTGATAAACCGCGTGAGCATATCACCGCTATGCAACAACGACAGCTCCTGCCAGCGGGTATAGAGCAACTGCGAAAAGAGGTTGTAACGGATTGCGTTGCCCAGTTTCACCTCCGTCATTCTCCGCAGCCGAATATCCATAACGCGGAAGAGTATGCTGAGGGCCATCAGCAAGATAAGCAACAAAGCGTAATCGATTAGCTCTCCCCCTCGCACCTTGGTGGCAATATCGATGACCTGCTTCGAGCACCAGACAAAAGCGAGCGTAAAGAAGACCCCCAGCAGTCCCAGCAGGATAATTAGCGCTATCCGGAGCCGAAAACCCCGGGTAATGGAGCGTGTAAAAGAGAAGGTTGCTTTCATATATGGCGGCTATAACTACCTACAATAGCACAAAGGTAACAAAAGTTTATCAAGCTATTCGCGCCAACAGCAATAATGGTGATTACAACCATTGGCTATTGCAGCGGAGCAGAGAGGTGGAGAAACGAAAACGAAATTAACAGATGACGAAACAGGATTATTAAAAAACATTAAATACAAGGTGTTGAGAATCTCTTTTTTACGATTCGCGAAAAGAATGCACGTTTTGTGATTACATTTGTACAAAAAGAATATGACGACGTTCTCCATGGAGCAACCTGCTAACGCCCACTTCCTGCGCCTGCTCAGCGCGGCCATTTGGGATCACCCTCTCGAGGCGGGCGCTTTCGAGGGTACAGACAATTTGGCCTGGAACGAGATAGCAGATATGGCGCATCGGCAGAGCGTGAGAGCACTGATTGCCGATAAAGTGTTGTCGCTTCCTGCAGAGTGTCTTCCCCCAAGCGATATGACGCTGCGGTTTATCTCCGTGGTTGAGCAGACGAAAAACGCGAACCGCGTAATGATCAGCCTGCTAAAGGAGCTGCAAGAGGAGTACACGCGGGCGGGATTCCCCTTTCTCCTGCTAAAAGGGTTGGCCAACGGCGTGAATTACCCCGAGCCGTTGTTAAGGAACCCGGGCGATATCGACCTACTCTTGTACGGGAAAGGCGATTACGAACGAGCGAGAGAATGGCTTATCCAAAAAGGCGTTGACATTGAACCGGGCGGGGTTGTGCACTACAAGTACTTTCGCAACGGTATCGCGGTGGAGAACCATTCCCACACCACCTACTTCAACAACAAGCGGTATAATAAACTGTTTAAAGAGCTTGAAGGGGATGTTTTGACTAAGGGGGAATTCGCCACCGTGGATATCAACGGCGTATTATCGGTACCGGTATTACCCGTGACGTTCAACGCCTTCTTCCTGTTCCATCACCTGTTTCGCCATTTCGTGAACTTCGGCGTGGGTCTTCGACAGGTGTGCGACTGGGTGCTGTTTCTGCACAAGCACCGGGCGGAAATAGATAGCGAAGAGTTTACCCGTCTCGCCACGCGATTCGCCCTACTCTACCCCATGCAGCTGTTCGCCCGTATCGCCGTTGACTACTTGGGGGCACCAGAGTCTATATTCCCGTTTCCGATGATACCCAACAATCGCCACGCTGATAAGGTAATACGCGACCTCTTGGAGAGCGGTAACTTTGGTTTTCACAGGCCGGGCAAAAAGCGTCCGGAAGAGAAGATGGCGGGCATGTGGTTTTCGTTTGTCACCACGATCAAGCGTTCGATAAAGTTTGCCGCCATTTCGCCGCAACATTGTGCCATACTTCCCTTTACGAAGCTCATAAACCGACTTAAAATCGGCTTTAAATAAGAATTTTGGAAACGCTGAATAATTATATATATTTGCGGTACCAACATGGTACCAAATAGTATTATAATAAAAAGAGCAATCATGGAAATAATAAGCATGCGACAATTTAGAGAGAGTCAAACCAAATACCTCAGACTTGCAAAAAAAAGCAAGGGAGGCATTTTGCTTAAATCACGTGACGAAGGCAGTTTTAGGCTAATACCTGTAACCGAAGATGATATCATCTATTCCAAAGAGGAGCTTTATGCAACGATAGACAAGGCAATGCAGGAATTTAATGAGGGTACGACTGTAGAGCGGAGTGTTGAAGAGATAAAAGCCGATGC
>DUPB01000170.1 GCA_012838585.1 Bacteroidales bacterium | reverse complement strand
CACGCAAGGACCAGCTTCGATGACAGTGCATGGAATATTTTTTCCCTCGGCACTGAAAACGGATGTCATTCCGATTTTTTTCCCCAATAATCCTGGCATTTCTCTGTTGTTTAATTAATTACACCTTTATCTCTACTTCTACCCCGCTGGGCAACTCGAGCTTCATCAACGCGGCCACGGTCTTCGCGGTGGAGCTGTAAATGTCGATGAGGCGCTTGAAAGAAGCCAACTCGAACTGCTCGCGTGACTTCTTGTTCACGAAGGTCGAGCGGTTCACGGTAAAAATACGCTTATGCGTGGGCAGGGGGATTGGACCGCTGACCACCGCACCCGTAGCTTTAACGGTTTTCACGATTTTCTCGGCTGACTTGTCAACCAAGCTATAATCGTACGATTTCAGTTTGATTCTGATTTTTTGGCTCATAGCTATCTCACGTAAAATTTGTTACTTAATCAATTCCACACGACCACCCACCTCTTCCAGCACCTCCCGGGCAATAGACGAGGATACCTCCTCGAAGTGGGAGAAAACCATGGTTGATGTGGCGCGCCCCGAGGTGATGGTTCGCAACGCGGTGACGTAGCCGAACATCTCCGCGAGCGGGGTTCTGGCTTTCACCACCCGCGCACCGGAACGGTTCGACTCCATGCCCTCCACCTGACCGCGACGCTTGTTAAGGTCGGATATGACGTCACCCATACTCTCCTCGGGCGTCACCACCTCTACCTTCATAATGGGTTCCAACAAGACGGGGCCAGCCTTCTCGGCAGCGTTCTTAAATGCCTGCATGGCGCATATTTCGAACGACAACTGATCGGAGTCCACCGCGTGGTAAGACCCATCAATCACGGTCACCTTCAATGTATCCAAGGGGAAACCGGCCAAAACGCCGCTCTTCATCGCACGTTCAAAGCCCTTCTGGATGGAGGGGATATACTCCTTAGGGATGTTACCTCCCTTCACCTCGTCCACGAACTGCAACGTACCCTCGAAATCCCTGTCGGCAGGCTCCACGCGCACGATGATATCGGCGTACTTACCGCGACCACCTGTCTGTTTCTTGTAGGTCTCGCGCAGCTCAACCGGCTTGGTGATAGCTTCCTTGTACGACACTTGCGGCCGCCCTTGGTTCGACTCCACCTTGAACTCCCGCTTCAAGCGGTCAATGATGATCTCCAGGTGCAGTTCCCCCATCCCGGATATCACGGTCTGCCCCGTGTCCTCATCGCTCCTCACGGTAAAGGTGGGATCCTCCTCCGCCAGCTTGGCCAGTCCCGTGGCGAGCCTATCCAGGTCTTTCTGGGTTTTCGGCTCTACCGCGATCCCGATTACCGGGTCCGGGAAGTCAATCGCCTCCAGAAGAATGGGATGATTTTCATCGCACAGCGTATCGCCCGTGCGAATATCCTTGAATCCTACCCCGGCACCAATATCTCCCGTCCCAATGAACTCCTTGGGATTCTGCTTGTTGGAGTGCATTTGAAAGAGGCGAGAGATACGCTCTTTCTTCCCCGAACGGGCGTTGTATATATAGGAACCTGCCTTCAACTCGCCGGAGTAAACCCGGAAAAAGCAGAGACGTCCCACGTAGGGGTCAGTTGCAATCTTAAACGCCAGCGCGCACATCGGCTCCGATGGATCGGGACGACGCGTCAGCTCCTTGGAGGAATCCCTCGGATCGGTACCCGTGATCGCCTCCGTGTCTGCCGGGCTGGGCAGGTAAGCACACACCGCGTCGAGCAGCGTCTGCACCCCTTTGTTCTTAAACGAAGAGCCACAGATAATGGGATTGAGGCGCATTGACAACGTCCCTTTCCGTATAGCCCTTTTGATATCCTCCTCGGTAATCGTAGAGGGATCCTCGAAGAACTTCTCCATTAGCGCGTCATCGAACTCGGCAACTGCCTCCAGCATCTTCTCACGCCACTCTTGAGCCTCTTCCAACAGGTCAGACGGTATTTCCGCCTCGTCGTAATCGGCCCCCATGGTCTCGTCATGCCAGTAGTAGGCCTTCATCTTAACGAGGTCAACCACCCCTTTGAACTCCTCTTCAGCGCCAATGGGAATCTGGATAGGGCACGCGTTGGCACCCAACATCTCTCTTATCAGGCGAACCGCGTCGAAGTAGTTGGCACCCGAGCGATCCATCTTATTCACGTACCCTATCCTCGGCACGTTATATTTATCGGCCTGGCGCCACACCGTTTCCGACTGCGGCTCCACGCCCCCCACGGCACAAAACGCGGCCACGGCCCCGTCCAGTACCCGTAACGAGCGCTCCACCTCCACGGTAAAGTCAACGTGCCCCGGGGTGTCAATTAAGTTTATCTTGTAGGTATCGCCATTGTATTCCCAACTCGTGGTAGTAGCAGCTGAAGTGATGGTTATCCCCCGCTCCTGCTCCTGCGCCATCCAGTCCATGGTCGCCGCGCCGTCATGCACCTCACCGATCTTGTGCGTCAGTCCCGTGTAATAGAGAATGCGCTCCGAGGTGGTCGTCTTGCCGGCATCGATATGCGCCATGATACCGATGTTACGAGTAAACTGCAATGCCTCTAGTAAACCCTTAGTCATCTTTTTTTACCTTGCTTTCTATATCCTAATTAAAACCTGAAGTGGGCAAAGGCGCGGTTGGCTTCAGCCATTCTGTGCATATCTTCTTTGCGTTTGAATGCACCTCCCTGACTGTTGTAAGCGTCCACTATCTCAGCGGCCAGCTTATCAGCCATCGTCTTGCCCCCCCTTCTACGTGCGTAGAGGATGAGGTTTTTCATTGAAACGGATTCTTTTCTTTCGGGTCTTATTTCGGTAGGAACCTGGAAGGTTGCCCCACCCACACGGCGTGACTTCACTTCCACTTGAGGGGTGATGTTATCCAGGGCCGCTTTCCATATTTCGAGTGCCGACTTCTCGTCGTTCGGCAGTTTAGCCTTTACTTTATCCAACGCGGTGTAGAAAATGTCGTACGAGAGACTCTTCTTACCGTCGTACATGAGGTGGTTAACAAACTTTGTAACCCTCACATCACCGTATACAGGATCTGGAAGAACCTGTCTTTTTTTAGGTTTTGTTTTTCTCATTGAAATAAAAATTTATGTTGTTTGGTTGCCGTTTGCATGTCTTCAACGAAACTCCACTGAGCTCATTTACTCAACCCTTCATCATTACATTAGCGTCGCGTATTCCATGCATGTTACTTCTTCGCGGGAGCTTTAGGCCGTTTCGCCCCATATTTTGAACGCCTCTGCGTGCGGCCACTTACACCGGCGGTATCCAACGTGCCGCGTACCACGTGGTAGCGTACGCCGGGCAGGTCCTTCACACGCCCCCCGCGTACCAACACGATCGAGTGCTCTTGCAGGTTGTGTCCCTCTCCCGGAATGTAAGCGTTCACCTCCTTAGAGTTGGTCAAGCGCACGCGGGCCACTTTTCTCATGGCCGAGTTAGGCTTTTTGGGGGTCTTGGTGTAGACCCTCACGCAAACACCGCGGCGTTGCGGACAAGAGTCCAACGCGGGCGACTTGCTTTTTTCCTTTTGCGTGCTGCGTCCCTTTCTTACTAATTGTTGAATTGTAGGCATTGTCTGCTTTCTTTTACCTGTTAGTACTTTATTATATTATCCGTTTCTATGTATCGTCTATCTTTCACCCGCTACACGTGTAATCTGTTATTATCAAAACGTTACAATCAGAACACAATAATCATAACATGCTGATTATCATAACATAACCAATTATTACGAGTGAAAAACGGCACAAAATTACAAATAATCAATAGGATATGCAAGTTTTTCTGCATATTTTTTAAAAAAATGTGCGGCTTAGTGCAAGTTCTTCGGGTTTATCTCTCTTTTACTTTCAAGGTAAATAACAACGATAATACAACCGAATTGAATTACCGGGCGGTTGCCGGGTTGGTGGTTTGCTTGCCTGGCCGACTGCTGATGCGCTTGCCGGTTCGATGCCCTAATCGATTGCCGGCTCGATGCTTGAATTGGAGCGCCAGGAAGAGGGTATTTTTAAGGTACTCGAACTCCTGTTCAAAGCATTCCGAGAAGAGACCACTCTGCATGTTGTCTTCAATTTGAGCGAGGGTCCAGAGCTTGCCCCCGTCCAACGGCAAGCTGTTGAACATCTCCTCGTCGGTCACATGCGCGGCGTACAGGAAGATAAGCCGTTTGGTCGCCTCGTTTTCAAAGGTGTACTTGAGGAGAAAGCGGAGCGGTAAATCCCCCTCGCCACACACCACCCCGAGGCTATCGCGCACTGTTTCATCAATAGCGTGGTTAAACTGTAAGTATTTCTCAAACGGGTAGTCCAGCCTGCCCGGGCTCAACAGGCAAGAGGCATCGCGTTCCTTGAGGTAAATCTTCCCATCATGCAGCAACACCACCCGCACCACGGGGTGCATAAACCGGTTTTTTAGCTCCCTCGTGATCGACTTGGCCACCCGCCCGGTCACGTCCCCTTTCTCGGTCACCACCGGCAACCACTCTTCGCGGCACAGTTTTTTGCTTAAGATATGCAGGCGGGTAGTTTCAAGAAGCATAACCAGCAGTAAGATTACCTGACAGGCGATCACCACGAACGTAGTATGGGAGAGCAGGGATCCTTCGGTATTAAACAGAAAAAGGGCAAACAACAAGAGCAGGTGTAACAACAATCCATAACGGGTGATAAAGGCTACCCGAAACGCCCCCCTCAGTCCATTCTTCATCGTTAAGTCACGAAGCCGCACCACACGCTCCATGGCTCTTCCCCTTGATAGACGGGCAACAACGAGCAGCAGGACGAATATGACCTCCACGATCACGAAACGGTTCAGCAGCGGTAGCGAGGTAAAAAGGGTGAACGAGAGTGGTAGGGCCACCGCGAAAGTTATCAAGGATATCTCGTGTATCAGGCGAATCGGCCGCTTCACCACGAACAGGGACGGGATTGAGAGAAGCAACGCGGTTGAAACCGCGACAGGGGTATCCACTAGCAATACAAGGATAGAGAAGAGGAACAACGGCATTAATCCCAATGCCGGGTTCCTCGTTATCTTTTGCCATGTGGTCACCTCTACCATAAAACCTTCTCATTTAACTCGTGTACACCTAAAATAACAACGAAGCCTTTTTTTTGTTTAAAAGCGGCTAACGAAATACAAATAGCAGCCGCACGATATGGCGACCGCTACGCTATATTATAATTATAATAATGTGGTGTAATTTCCCGAGAAGCTTAGAGGTTCCGCTTAAAGTAGTCAATCACCTTTTCATACAGGTATTTCCGGGCGTTCCCCCCCCTGATAAAGTGATCCTTATCGGGGAAGAAGAACAGGTCGAAGTGCTTGTTCGCTTCAATCAGCGCACGGCTGTACTCGATGGTGTTCTGAACATGCACGTTGTCGTCCGCCGTCCCGTGGATCAACAACAGGTTGCCCTGCAATTGATCGGCAAGCGCAAGGGCGGACCCGCTCGTGTAACCCGAGGCGTTCTGCTGGGGTGTACGCATGAACCGCTCCGTGTATATGGTGTCGTAAAAGCGCCAGTCGGTGACCGGTGCGATGGCTACCCCCGCGCTAAAGATCCCGTTGCCGCGGCTCATGCTCATCAGCACGTTGTATCCCCCGTAGCTCCAGCCCCAGATGCCTATCGCCTTCTCATCGATATAGGGCAACGAAGCCAAGTAGCGTGCGGCGGCTATCTGGTCGTCCGACTCGATGATACCTAGCTGACGGTAGGTGCAATGCCGAAACTCCGCCCCCCTTGCTCCCGTACCCCTTCCGTCCACGCACGCTACCACGATGCCCTCTTGAAGCAACGCGTAGTACCAATCCCTACCATACCTATCCAGCACCTGCTGCGAGTTGGGGCCGCTATACTGAACAAGGACGACCGGGTACTTCCGTCCCGGGTTGAAATCGCGGGGCTTTAACAGCCAACCATTCAGCGAGGTTAGGCCATCCGCCGCGGGCACGGTGATATATTCCTTGGCAGGGAAGCCGGCAGAGGCCACCTGCCCCCGGAGGGTCTGGTTCTCCTCCAATGTCCGTAACTGCTTACCATTGCCATCGTGCAGGGTAATCACCTGAGGGGTGTTGTCATCCGACCAGTGGTTGACGTAGAACTTTCCCTGCTCAGCAAAAGAGGCGCTGTTATAGCCGGGTTGGCTCGACAACTTCTCGGGAAGCCCTTTCTCCATGTGCACCCGGTAGAGCTCGCGCTGTAGGGGTGATTCAGCGGCTGCCTGATAGTAAACGAAAGCCCGCTGCTCATCCACCGCCAGGAGGGAGGTCACGTCGTACTCGCCGCTGGTAAGCTGCCGCTGCAAGGTACCCGACAAACCGTACAGGTAGATATGATTGTAGCCATCCCGCTCCGACACGTAGGTAAACCGGTTCTTCGTGAAATGGATCGACTTCAGCCACTCCGAGTCGATATAGTGGTCGCTCTCCTCCCGTAACACCAGCTTGGCGACCGTGGAGCGGGGATTGGCGAAGTACATCTCAAACCGGTTCTGATCGCGATTCAACGTCATCACCGCCAGCTCATCGGGGTTGGGTGTGAACTTGATCCGGGGAATATACCCGTCGCCCTCCAGCGGCACGTTTAACGTTCGGGTAGTCCGCGCCGAAACGTCGAACACCCGGCACTCTACCGCGGAGTTGGCCTCACCCGCTTTCGGGTACTTGAACCGGTAGTAATCGGGGTATAGCTGTTGGTGGAACGTCTGGAACGAGAACTCCTTCACGGCCGACTCATCGGTGCGCACGAACGCCAGCAGCTGGTTATCGGGTGAGAACTCCATCAGTCGGGTCACCCCGAACTCCTCCTCGTACACCCAGTCGGTAACCCCGTTCATCACCTTTCCCGCCTCACCGTCCGTTGTCACCCGGCTCTCGGTATCAAAGTCGAACTTGGTAAGCCAGATATCGTTATCGATCACGTACGCCACCATCTTCCCATCGGGCGAGAAGGTAGGGATCATCTGCTTACCGGGCTGGTCGCTCAGTCTCCTCACCAGGTTGCGCCGCACGTCGAAGTAAAAGTAATCCGCCCTAAACGAGCGGCGGTAAAGTTGCTCCCTATCTCGATAGAGAAGCACCCGGTTCTCATCGGCACTCACCAGGAAACCCTCGAACGAGTTGAACTGAGCCCCCCGGGCAGTGGCCAGGTTAAACAGGGTATCTACCGCCTCGCCAGTCGCGTAGGCGTACTTGATAACCGCCGTCCTCCGCGGGTCGGTTTGATAGTAGTGCTGCCCATCCGCGGATGAGACCATCTCGCTCACCCCACGCGGGCTAAACCTGCCACTGGTCAAATCATCCAGCGTGTACTGCTGCGCGGTGGCAGTTACCAGTCCCACCATCAGCGGGAGAGTAATAAAGAGTCGTTTCATTCGATTATTTTGCCTTAATATTGTCATCTTTTTCCCGTAACATTCCAGCCTGTTTATTGACAGCATATTATTAAGTAAGCGTGTATCCATTCTCATGCCGGAAGTTATCATGTAACACACGTCAAGCAACAGCGGAAAAACGGAAATCTCCACAAAGTTACGAAAATAGGCGTACTCTTTCCCCTATTTTTTGTAATTTCGGCGAAATTTCGTGGAAGAAGCGCCAGTCGCCTTGTCGGCACCTTCCGTGAAGGCGGCTTGCGACACCCACGTGAATACATTTAATGACATACGAGAAATGGAATCTAATGAAAAGAGAATCACGGAGTTACCCGAGAACGCGTACCGTGAGTTAAAACCCGGTGAAGAGTACAAGCCGGTGCTACCTGCCGACCGGCCGGTAGCCGAGGCCACCCCCTGGGCGATTGGCATGGGGTTGCTCATGGCCGTCATCTTCTCTGCCGCGGCAGCCTACTCGGGACTAAAAATTGGCCAGGTCTTCGAGGCGGCCATCCCTATCTCCATCATCGCGGTGGGGGCATCGGCCGCGTTCCGTAAGAAAAACGCGCTGGGACAAAACGTGATTATCCAATCCATCGGGGCCTCATCGGGTGTTATCGTCGCCGGGGCGGTCTTCACCATCCCCGGGCTCTACATCCTTCAAGCCAAGTACCCGGAGATACAGATTAACTTCTGGCAAATCTTCTTCTCGTCGCTGCTGGGCGGATTCCTGGGTATCCTCTTCCTGATTCCTTTCCGCAAGTACTTCGTGAAGGATATGCACGGGAAGCTCCCCTTCCCCGAAGCCACCGCCACCACCGAGATATTGATGACCGGTGAGAAAGGCGGGAACAAGGCGAAGCTGCTTATCACGAGCGGGCTCATCGGCGGTCTGTTCGATTTCTGCTTCTCCTCCTTCCGACTGTGGAGCGAGGTGATCACCACCCGTATCATTCCCTTCGGTGCCACGCTGGCCGAGAAGTTCAAGATGGTGTTCAAGTTCAACGTGAGCGCCCTCATCTTTAGCTTCGGCTACCTCGTGGGGTTGCGTTTCGCCGTGATCATCACCGTCGGCTCGCTCGTCTCGTGGCTGGTACTGATCCCGCTGGTCAACGAGATTGGCGCGTTGGCAGCCGCGTCTGGCGGGGTGAACCCCTTCGCCGCCATGTCGGCCGAGGCTATCTTCGCCGAGTACGTGCGCCCCATCGGTATCGGTGCCATCGCCATGGCGGGTATCATCGGCATCATCAAGTCGTCCGGCGTTATCGGCAGTGCCTTCAAGTTGGCCGTCGGCAAGAAGGGCGTGGGGGGCGAGCAGGTGGCGGTCAAGCGAACCGACCGCGACCTGAAGATGTCATTCGTTACGCTGTTCCTGTTCCTCACGCTTCTCGCCGTGTTCATCTTCTTGATTATCGGCGTGAAGATCACGCTCCTGCAGGCTATCGTGGCCCTGATCACCATCACCGTGATCGCGTTCCTCTTCACCACCGTGGCGGCCAACGCGATCGCCATCGTGGGTTCCAACCCTGTTTCGGGTATGACGCTTATGACCCTGATCCTATCGTCCGTGGTCCTCGTAGCCGTGGGTCTCGACGGCTGGCAGGGGATGGTGAGCGGCCTGATCATCGGGGGGATCGTCTGTACCGCCCTGTCGATGGCCGGCGGTTTCATCACCGACCTCAAGATCGGCTACTGGATAGGGAGCACCCCCGCCACGCAGCAGTCGTACAAGTTCCTGGGAACGCTGGTCTCGGCGGCTACCGTGGGGGCAGTTATCTTTATCCTCAACGAGGCGTACGGCTTTGTCGCCACCGCCGAGCACCCCGACCCCATGGTGGCCCCCCAAGCCAATGCCATGGCGGCCATCATCGAGCCCCTCATGTCGGGACAAGGCGTCAGCTGGATGTTGCTTGGCATCGGTGCTGTCCTGGCCATCCTCATCAACTGGCTGGGCATCTCCCCCCTGGCATTCGCGCTCGGCATGTTTATCCCCATCCAGCTCAACACCCCCCTCATCGTGGGTGGATTGCTCAACCACTGGATCAACAAGCCCAAGCCCGGTAAAGACAAGAAGCTGGCCGGTGCAAGGCATCAACGGGCCATCCTCATCTCATCGGGATTCATTGCCGGTGCGGCCCTGTTCGGGGTACTGGGAGCGCTTATCATCTTCCTGACCGACAACGCGAATGCGCTCAACCTCAACGTGTGGAGCGACCCTAGCGGAACGGGTGCGCAAATCACCGCGTTAATTGCCTTCAGCGCGCTCATCACCTACTTTATCTGGGAGACCAAGCGCGCGAAACGAGATGATTAATAAATATCTTGACTTTCGCATGTAACTGTTCAGTAGCTTTCAGGCTCGACTGACGTAAATTGCACAACGTAGATATTTGCTGCGTTCGGCAAAGTCAAAGCAAGCTTTACGTTTGCTCTCACTTATCGCAAATATTCGTGACCCATCTACTGCTTGATTGCTAAAAGAAAAGAACTCTGCTTCGCCTCAAACAGCTTTTCTTTTTAACGCGATCTTCGCAGGATGTGTTCCCACGAAAGTTTACGAGGTCATCGCTCTGAAAGCTGAAACAGTAAACGACATGCGAAAGTTAAGAAAGTATTTCGCTGCTAATTTAGCAAACTCGTGAAAACTGACAAACAACCTGAAGATCATGCGAAATAGTGCAACAACATCAACGGTCACCGCGACCCTATTTGCAAAGACATTGGCGGCAATCGCAACATGCGCGCTGCTGTCAATGCTTGCCCTCCCCTTTACCGCCTGCAGCGAGCAGAACGAGGGAGAGCACGACTTCACCCAGTACGTGAACCCCTTTATCGGCACTGCCTTCACGGGTCACACCTTCCCGGGAGCCACCTACCCGCTGGGGATGATGCAACCGGGACCCGAGACCGGCAACTTCTCGTGGGAGTACTGCTCGGGGTACTTTTACGATGACGAGCGGATTAACGGCTTCTCGCAAAACCGGCTCAACGGCACGGGGTGCGTTGACCTGGGCGACCTGCTCCTGCAGCCCTTCTCGGGAGCGGCACGGGACGACCTGAGCAGCACGTTCGACAAGTCGACCGAAAAAGCCTCCCCCGGCTACTACGCCGTGGAGCTGGCCGACAACCACGTTGCCGTGGAGATCACCACCTCCCCACACGTGGCCTTCCATCGCTACACCTTCGCGGATGCCGGTAACGAAGCGTGTAACGTGCTGGCCGACTTCCAGAGCGGCCTGGTTTGGCAGGAGGAGGGGCTCTACACGCACGTGCTCGACAACGAGGTGCATTTCGAGGGCGACCGGGTGATCACGGGGTATACCTGCCGCACCCAGTGGGTGGAGCGCACCTACTACTTCGTGATCGAGTTCGATAAACCCATCCTCTCCTCTGAGAAGCTCGAACAACGAGATCCCCGTGAGAAGGCACCACGCTACATCCTCACGTTTGATATGCAAGGCGATAAAACCCTGCAGGTGAAGGTCGCCATGTCTACCACGGGCATCGAGGGAGCCAAGGCCAACCTCGCGGCAGAGGTACCCGGGTGGGACTTCGGGGCAGTACGCGCCGCGGCGAAAGACGCGTGGAACCGCCACCTCTCCCGGGTGGTGGTTGAGGGGACGGACGACCAGAAGCGCAACGTCTACACCTCGCTCTACCACCTCTACATCCAGCCCAACAACATCGCCGACGTGGATGGCCGTTACGTGGGCCCCAGCCGGGAGCCCTCCCTTTCATCAACGGGCAAGTACTACTCCACACTCTCGCAATGGGACACCTTCCGGGCCGCCTTCCCGATGTACACCATTCTTAGTCCGGAGATTATTTCCGACCTGGTCAACTCGATGGTCGACTACAACGAACAACAGGGTCACCTCCCCATCTGGGCACTGATGGGGCAAGAGACCTTTACCATGATCGGGAACCACTCCATCCCCATGATCGTGGATGCCTACCTGAAAGGGTTCGAAGGGTTTGACGCGGAGCGGGCATACAACGCGATAAAGCGCTCCATCACCGAAAGCAAGCACCACAAGACTGACTGGGAGACTTACGACCGCTATGGCTATTACCCGTACGACCTCATCAAGCTGGAATCGGTATCGCGTACGCTGGAGTGCGGCTTCGATGATTACGCTGCCGCGCTGATGGCTGAAAAGCTGGGTAAAACCGATGATCACACGTTCTTCATGAAACGGGCCAATTACTACAAGAACCTGTTCGACCCGGAGACGCGCTCCATGCGGCCCAAAGACTCGAAAGGCGAATGGCTCACACCGTTCGACCCGTACGAGCTGGCACACGCCGACTCCCAGATCGGGGGGCACTACACGGAGGGAAATGCCTTGCAGTACACTTGGCACGTGCTGCACGATATCCCCGGCCTCGTGGAGCAGATGGGGGGCAAAGAGGAGGCAGGGAAAATACTCGACTACCTCTTCAACACCACCAGTGAAACACCTGGGAAGCTGGCCGACGTGACCGGGTTAATCGGGCAATACGCCCATGGCAACGAGCCCAGCCACCACGTGGCCTACCTCTACAGCTACCTGGATCGACCGGAAGAGACACAACGACTGGTACGGCGCATCTGCACCGACTTCTACCAGAACAAGCCCGGTGGGCTGATTGGCAACGACGATTGCGGTCAGATGTCGGCCTGGTACCTCTTCTCTGCCATGGGGTTCTACCCGGTCAACCCCGTGGGGGGTGAGATGGTGCTGGGTGCTCCCCAGCTGCCCAAGGTGAGCATTGACGTGGGTAACGGGAAGTATTTCACGATGGAAGCGATGAATCTCTCGGAAGCGAATCTCCACGTAGAAAAAATCGAATTGAACGGTCAGCCGTACGACAAGATGTTTATCACCTTCGAGGAGATCATGAACGGGGGAACGCTGCTGTTTTACATGACCGATAAACCCTAGTGCCTCACGGGGAAAGGCTCTTCAAGCAGCCATTGGATTGGCTCCATTCTTGAATTCAAGAAAACAAAATCTCATGAATTTATCCCTGTTTTTCATGGTTAAATAAACTAATTGTTATACCTTTGCAAGGTTTTACTTGTCCTATTGACAACAAATTGTGGAATAATTCCACAACTATGCGAAAGCCCCGTTAAATCACGAAGCATTACTTGACAAACAGGTTATCTCCGTGCGACTTTAATTAAAAAAAGTCGTCCAATCGGTTCTTTTCGTTGTAATTAAGAATCCCCTTTGAAAACCCCGTTTTCATGAAACGGCCCAAAAAGCGGTTTCTTCCCGGGATTTCAAGGATTTGACGTTGTTGAAAAATATTTTCACTAAAAAAGATATTTTCGCCGGTACACCGGTGAAAATACAGGACGAAAGCTGTCCTGAAAGCGTTCTTTCACTTGTTGTTGTGACATGTTTGAGGATCCTTCTGAAATTTATCCACGCGGAGCGCGAGTAAGCCCATAGTTTATGCTTACCGAGTGTCCTGTACCGGGTTTTACCGTGAGGGCAGTGGTAACCGAGTTGAAATATGGTAGCCTCCACGTTGTTTCTCGTGTTGGTCTCCTCCTT
>DUPB01000019.1 GCA_012838585.1 Bacteroidales bacterium | reverse complement strand
CCGAGAGAACCTTGCCCGATGCCGGCTGCACGGTGTTGTACGCGCGTGCCAGGCGGGTGATGGAGTCCAACAGGATTACCACGTCATGCCCGCACTCCACGAGTCGCTTCGCCTTGTTCAGTACGATTTCCGCGATTTTCACGTGTTGATCGGCTGGTTCGTCGAACGTGGAAGCGATCACCTCCGCGTTCACGCTCCGCTCCATATCGGTCACCTCTTCCGGTCGCTCGTCAATAAGCAGGATAATCATGTACACATCCGGGTGGTTGTCGGCAATCGCGTTGGCGATATCTTTCAACAGCATGGTTTTACCCGTTTTCGGTTGTGCCACGATCAAGCCTCGCTGTCCTTTCCCGATGGGTGAGAAGAGGTCAACCACGCGGCACGACAGGTTGTCGTTGTGCCCCTTGGTCAGGTTGAACTTCTCGTCCGGGAACAGGGGTTTCAGGTGGTCGAACGGCACGCGGTCACGCACCTCGTCAGGTAGGCGGCCGTTGATTTTATCCACCTTGACCAGTGGGAAGAACTTCTCTCCCTCTTTGGGGGGACGGATCGGACCCTCTACCACGTCGCCCGTTTTCAGGCCAAATAGCCGTATTTGGGATTGCGACACGTAGATGTCATCGGGTGAGGAGAGGTAGTTGTAGTCCGATGAACGAAGGAAACCGTACCCATCCGACATGATCTCTAACACGCCGGAAGCAATCAGGATACCATCGAAGTCGTACCCTGGATCCCTCTCTTTTTCTCTCTGTTGTTGCGCCGGCCCCCTGCCATGTTGTTGCTGTTGTTGTTGCTGCTGTTGCCTTGGCTGCAAAGGCGAAGGGGAGACCAGGTCGAGCATTGAAACCCGCTCGCTTGCCGGTGCTGTCTCTCTCTGTGCGGGAACAGAGGCATCATCCCTTGGGCTATCTTCAGCCACTACAGGGGGCAGCTTGGATGGGGGTGGGGTGCTCTTTCTGGAGTCGTTGCGTCGTCTGGAGGAGCGGAACACCAGTTGAATGGGTTTATCGGCAGCTTTTGGGGCGGACGAGCTCGCCTCTTTCTTTTCACCTGCCACAGTGGCTGTTCCTTTATCTGTTTCTTTCGCCGGGACATCCGCCTTTTTTACTGGTTCCACTTTCTTGGTCGGCTCTTCTTTCTTGGTCGGCTCTTCTTTCTTGGTCGGCTCTTCTTTCTTCACTGGCTCTTCTTTCTTCACTGGCTCTTCTTTCTTCACTGGCTCTGCTTTCTTCACCGGCTCTGCCTTCTTCATCGGCTCTGCCTTCTTCACCGGCTCTTCTTTCTTTGCCGGTTCTGTCTTTTTGATTGGCTCCTCTTTTTTTGCCGGCTCATTTTTTTTAGCTGGTTCTGTCTTCTTCGTCGGTTCAGCCTTCTTCACTGGCTCCTCTTTTTTTGAGGGGCGGCCTTTATTGCTGGAAGAAGCGGCAGCTTGTGTTCGTTTGCCCTGTGGGGATGCCTCCCTGCCTTTCGTGTTTTTTTGGTTGTCGGTTCTGCCTCTGGCGTTACCACCCTGTCTTGAACTGGTTTCGGTTAGCTTTTTCGTTTGGGCAATCGCTTGTTCGTCAAGGATTTTGTAAATTAGTTCCTCTTTTTTGTACGCATCGGGTCTTCGTATGCCCATCTCCTTGGCAATAACCCGTAATTCTGTGGTGAGCTTCTCATTAAGCTCAATAATGTTATACGTCATTATTTGAATGTATTGAAAATCGTTATGGTTTTAATAACTACGTTTAATGGAAATCCATACGTAAGTATAGACTAATGCCACGTTTATCTAAAAAGAGAATAGGGGCTGGTATGATGTTTTGTATGAATTTGTAACGATTGGCAGTTGTATGGGTATACAGATTGAGTACTGCCATAAATTCAGGGCAAAGGTAGCACTTTTTTTGAAACCAGTAAAAAAAAGAGGGTTTTTTTTACCCGTTGCCCCATTTTACCACACTTTTGGGGTTTATCGCACCTATTTGCCAGGTTAGTTTTGTATGTCGATCAAGGCACCTTGGCCTTTTTATCACCACGCGTAACCCTATTTGCAGGTTAGTTTTGTATGTCAATCCGGGTGCTGTTTCCGCGTCGTCGGTTCAATTCGTTCTTGTAGATCAATGACCTTCTGCTTTCCAGCGCGTTGGTTCCTGACTGCTCGGTAAAGAGATCGTTCGCGATTACCGCCCAGGTGTAAGCTTCCTCCATATCACCCATCATCTCGTGGGCAAACGCGATGTTGTTGGCTGCTTTCGCTTTGTTAATATTGTTGGACTGGCTACGGAAAAGGGTTTCCCATTTTGCAATGGCATCCGTCCACTTGCCTCTCTTGGCCAACGCGGCCCCCTCCCGCATCAGGGAGCTGCCCGTGGTGTAGTACCATCTATCTTGAATAACCCACTGAGGGACAAGCACGTAGGTCATCTTCTCAGCGGCCCGTACCGCCAATAGCTTCATGGCTTCTTCACGGGAGGGAATCATGGCATCGCTGTAGACCCAATCGTCCCGAATGTCAAACCCTTCCCACCGTAGGCTATCTTCGTAATGTACGGTGGGTATCTTCCCCTCCATCGTTGGCATGTAGACACGCAAGGTGGAGCTTATCTTGCCGGTCAGATCGCTGTAGGTATACCCCTGCCGCTTGAAGTGATCCCGTTTATTGGTCTTTATGATAAGCATGTCAAGGGATATCACCGCGTTGGCTCCGGTCTCTTTTCGTATCCTGTTCATCGTTTCCGGTAAGAGGGGTTGCTCCTGGAAAAAATGGGGGTCGTCCCTCAACGGCTTGTTGTAATAGAAAACCGGTTGAAAGTACTCCTCTTCGTCCAGGAATTGAGCCAATGCCTCCGTGTAAAAGATGGCAACACTATCGGATGAAGCTGTGACCCGCTCCGATTGGGAATGGCCGATGGGTCGATTATCATGTCCCACGTTATCGGGCTGCTGCACCACGTTGTTCACGATAACCAGCGAACGTATATTGTTCGGCAGCGTTATTTGTGCCGGTTCACACGTCTCCACGGTCACAAATTTAATCCCGGAACAACCGCTCATGACCCCTAATAGGTATATGATACTAAAGAAAGGGAAAAATTTTCTCATACGATTCAAACATCAATCATTGAGTATTCGCTCCTATTAAGATGAATAATATACAAAATGGTTTAAAAACGCCCCCTTTTTTCATGAAATCGGGATCAAAACCGCGCACATTTGCAAATTATGTGTATATTTGCGGATTGAAAAAGCATAAATAAGTCAAACACGAAAGAAATAGACGGAAAAATGGTATTTAACATGATTGTGTTGGCGAAGCAGGTCCCCGATACGCGTAACGTGGGGAAGGATGCTATGAAAGCCGACGGTACAGTAAACAGGGCAGCGTTGCCCGCGATTTTTAACCCTGAAGATTTAAACGCTTTGGAGCAGGCGCTGGGGATCAAAGAGCGTTTCCCCGGTTCCACGATTACCCTGTTGACCATGGGACCGAGCCGTGCGGCCGATATCTTGCGCGAAGGGTTGTTCCGCGGTGCCGATGACGGCGTTTTGCTGACCGACAGGGCGTTTGCAGGTGCCGATACGCTGGCCACCTCCTACGCCTTGTCGATGGCGATTCGCGAGATCGGCCCGTTTGACCTGATCATCGCGGGACGGCAAGCCATCGACGGCGATACCGCGCAGGTGGGGCCCCAGGTAGCTGAAAAGCTGGGAATCCCGCAGGTGACCTACACCGAGAGTATTGAAGAGATCAGTAAAGAGGAGATAACGGTGAAGCGCCGCCTCGATAACGGGGTGGAGATCGTTAAGGCACCCCTGCCGTTGCTGGTTACCGTGAATGGAACCGCACGCCCGTGTCGTCCCCGCAACGCGAAGCTGTTGATGAAGTACAAGCACGCGAAGACGGCGACCGAACGTCAGACCGAACAGTGCGACCGCGATGAACTCTACACCGAACGGCCCTACTTGCTCCTTACCGAGTGGAGCGTGGAAGATGTCAAGGCCGACAGGGAGCAGTGTGGCCTCGCCGGTTCACCCACCAAGGTGAAGAAGATCGAGAGCGTGGTGTTCCAGGCCAAGGAGAGCAAGCGGCTCACCGATGACGATAACGAGATCGACGGGCTGATGAGGGAGCTGATAGAAAGTCATACCATTGGATAAAGAATCAAAGAATTAAACATGCATAATTTATTTGTCTATTTAGAGATTGAAGAGGGTGTCGTGGCCGACGTGAGCCTGGAGCTCCTGACCAAGGGGCGCTCGTTGGCTAACCAGCTGGGATGTCGCCTTGAAGCGATAGCGGCTGGCGCCAAGCTCGATGGCGTGGGAGAGCAGGTGTTCCCTTACGGGGTGGACGTGCTGCATAGGTTCAGGGACGAGCGACTCACTCCCTACACCACGCTGCCGCATACCTCCATCGTGGTGGAGTTGTTCAAGAAAGAGAAACCGGCCATCTGCCTGATGGGCGCCACCATCGTGGGACGAGACTTGGGACCCCGTGTTTCGTCTGCCCTGGGCAGTGGGCTCACGGCCGACTGCACGTCGCTGGAGATTGGCGATCACGTGGAGACCCGGACGGGCAAGTCGTACGAGAACCTGCTCTACCAGATTCGCCCGGCGTTCGGCGGCAACATCATCGCCTGGATTATTAACCCCGATCACCGTCCGCAGATGGCCACGGTACGCGAGGGGGTGATGAAGAAAGAGGTGTACGATCCTAACTACAAGGGTAAGGTGGTCGAGCACAAGGTGAGCGACTACGTGAAAGAGGAGGATTTCGTGATCTCGATCATCGACCGCCATATCGAGAAGTCGAAGGTAAACATCAAGAACGCCCCCATCATTGTCGCAGGAGGCTACGGTATGGGCTCGAGAGAGAACTTTCAACTGCTCTACCAGTTGGCCGACGTGCTTGGCGCCGAGGTGGGTGCTTCCCGCGCGGCGGTCGATGCCGGTTTCTCGGAGCATGAGCGACAGATCGGGCAGACAGGCGTGACGGTTCGCCCCAAGGTCTATATCGCTTGTGGTATATCGGGACAGATCCAGCACATTGCCGGGATGCAAGATAGCTCTATCATCATCTCGATTAACAGTGACCCCGCCGCCCCCATTAATACCATTGCCGACTACGTGATTACCGGCGAGGTGGAGAGCGTGATTCCCAAAATGATCAAGTATTACAAAAAGAACACGAAATAATAATATGGCCAATTTTTATACAGATACCCCACAACTTCAGCACCACCTACAACACCCGTTGATGAAGCGGATCGTGGAGCTGAAAGAGAGGAACTTCGCGGATAGCGAGAAGTACGATTACGCGCCGATGGATTTCGAAGACACCATGGATAGTTACCACAAGGTGCTGGAAGTGGTGGGCGAGATATGCGGCGAGATTATTGATGCCAACGCCGAGCAGGTCGACCAGACCGGGCCCACGGTAAAGAACGGGCGGGTCACCTACGCCGAGGCGACGAAAGAGAACCTCGACACGCTGAAAAAGGCAGAATTGTTGGGGATGGCGTTGGGCCGCAAGTATGGCGGGCTCAACTTCCCGATGGTTCCCTACATGATGAGCGCCGATATCGTGAGCCGTGCCGACGCGAGCTTCCAGAATATCTGGATGCTGCAGGAGTGCGGTGAAACCATTTACCAGTTTGCCACCGAAGAGCAGAAAGATAAGTACCTCCCCCGCGTGGTGCAGGGCGAGACCATGTCGATGGACCTGACCGAACCCGATGCCGGGTCGGACCTGCAGGCGGTGATGCTCAAGGCCACCTACAACGAGGAGGAGGACCAGTGGTACCTGAACGGGGTGAAACGCTTTATCACCAACGGTGACGCCGATATTCACCTGGTACTGGCCCGCTCGGAAGAGGGTACGAGGGACGCCCGCGGCTTGTCGATGTTCATCTACGACAAGAGAAATGGCGGTGTGAACGTCCGCCGTATCGAGAACAAGATGGGGATCAAGGGGGCTCCCACCTGCGAGCTGGTCTACAAGAATGCGAAGGCGGAGCTGGTAGGTACCCGTCGCATGGGTTTGATCAAGTACGTGATGTCGCTCATGAACGGTGCCCGCTTGGGGATCATGGCCCAGTCGGTGGGTCTCTCCGAGGCGGCTACCCGAGAGGCCTACGCCTACGCGCTGGAGCGCCGCCAGTTTGGCAAGCCTATCATCGAGTTCCCGGCGGTCTACGAGATGCTGGCCAATATGCGGGCCAAGACCGACGCGTCGCGCACGCTGCTCTACGAAACCAGCCGTTTCGTGGACATGTACAAGGCGCTGGAAGATATCAGCCGGGAGCGGAAGCTGACCCCTGAGGAGCGGACCGAGATGAAGTACTACTCTCGACTGGCTGACGCGTTCACTCCGCTTGGAAAAGGGATGAGCAGCGAGTACGCCAACGAGAACGCGTACGATGCCATCCAGGTACACGGAGGTTCGGGTTTCATGAAGGACTACAAGTGCGAGCGACTCTACCGCGATGCCCGTATCACCAATATCTACGAGGGAACCACGCAGCTGCAGGTAGTGGCCGCCATTCGCCACGTTACTACCGGCACTTACCTGCAACGGATCAAGGAGTACGAAGCGATGTCGGTGGCACCCGAGCTGGAGTCCTTGAAGGGCACCCTTGCAGCGATGACGGGGATCTACGAGAAGTTGGTCGAACAGGTCACCTCACCCAAGGATGAGGAGTACCTCGACTTCCATGCCCGCCGCATGGTGGAGAGCGCCGGACACATCATCGTGGGACACCTCCTGCTGCAGGATGCGTCCGTGAACCCCGATCTCTTCCGCCGCAGTGCCGAGGTATACATCCACTACGGCCAGATCGAGGTGGAGAAGAACTACCGGTTCGTCGAACAATGTTCTATTGACACTTTGGCCTATTACAGGGCCGTTGAAAAGAAAGTTGAAGCGGAAGGGTAAGGAGTAGGGATTCTACCGTTTCGCTCACGTTAAAGCATAAACAAAGGGGTAAAGTTGTCGGCTTAATGAAGCCTAAACTTTACCCCTTTTCTTACATCTCTTAGTTATGCGCTACCCTTTTGTCGCAATTTACCCCCCCCATTTTACCATAGAAGCAAAGGGGGTGAGTTTTTTTACAATATTTTGTGAAGCGCTTCCAGGTTCCCCGGGGAGGCCGCCTGCTTCCCTTCAGGCGTGTAGAGCGAGGCGATGCGGTCGGCATACACCTCGTACACCTTGTGCTTCACGATTTTCATCGTGGAGTTCACTAGCCCGTTCTGCTCGGAGAAAGGCTCCTCTATCACGGCAAAGGCCGATGGGATCCAGCGATGGGGGAAGAGCGCTTCGTGCTTGCCCCCTTTCAGGTACTCTTTCAGTTCGTTTTCTATCAATTGGGCCGCCTGTTCAGGAGTGACCTTCTGTTTTTTCAGCTCAGCGGCATTAGGAACGATCAGCGCCGTAGTGTAGGGACTTTGGTTATTGTAGAGAACGCACTGGTCGATGATCGACGAGGTGGAGATGATGGACTCCTCGATTCCTTCGGGAGAGAACTTCTCCCCGTCATCGCTGATGAGCAGCGACTTGGTACGCCCCAGCACGTAGAGGTAGCCATCCTCATCGATATAGCCCATATCGCCCGTCCGAAGCCAACCATCGACGATGGTCTCGGCAGTGGCCTCGGGGTTTTTCCAGTACCCCTTCATCACGTTTCCACCGCGAATGATAATTTCACCCTTCTCGCCCGTGGGCAGTTCCTGCAGGTCGTCGTCCACGATCTTGATATCCATGCGGGGCATCGGCTTGCCCGAAGAGCCCAGCTTGTGCTCGTGCTGGCTGTTGGCCGAGATGATGGGCGTGGCTTCTGACAGGCCGTACCCTTGGTACATCGGTATGCCGATCGCGTAGAAGAAACGCTGCAACTCGATGTCGAGCAGCGCACCCCCGCCGATGAAGTAGACCATGTTGCTGGCAAACGACTCCCGTATCTTCGAGAAGATCAGCTTATCGTACAGGGCTAACATGAGTCGCCCTTTACCTCCCTTGTTATGACCCTCCTTGTTGTAGGCGTACGCCGTTTTGAGGGCCCGCTTGAAGAGCGTGCTGGTGAACTTCCCTTTCTTTTCTATTCCTGCTTCGATATTCTTCCGGAAGTTGGAGGCCAGGGCGGGTACGCTCAATAAGACGTGCGGGTTGATGGCTTTCAGGCTCTTAGGCACGTTCCGTAACACCTCGATGGGCGATTTGCCCATAGCGACGGAGGCGATGGACGCTCCCGACTTCATGAAGGCATAGATGCCCGCGGTGTGGCCAAACGAGTGGTCCCAAGGCAATAAGAGGAGTGTTCGGTAGTTGGACGGTAAGCCCCTTAGGTGGTCGATGGCCTGTTCCACGTTGAAGACGTAATTCCAGTGCGTGAGCATGATCCCCTTGGGGTTCGCCGTGGTGCCGGAGGTGTAGGATATGTTTGCCAACGAATCGGGTTTCACACCCTCCATCCGTTCCTGTAAGGCAACGGGATCGCTCTCTAAAAGTTTTTTCCCCTCTGCCAAGACCGATTCAAACTGCAGTTCATCCGCCTCCAATTTCTCCTCCGGATCCAACAGGATGTAACGTTTCACGTGGGTAAACGACTGTTTCATGGGACGCAGTTTGGCGATCTGTTGGTCGGAAGCCAGGACGGCCACGCACTCCGAGTGGTTGATGCGGAAGCTCAACTCCTGCTCGGTGTTCAATTTCACCGAGAGGGGGACGCAGACTGCACCGGCATGCAGTATGCCCAGCTCGCCGATTACCCAGTAGTTTTTCCCCTCAGAGATTAGCGCAACGCTATCGCCTGCCTTGATCCCTAGCGCGATAAGGCCCGCCGCGAACTGCTTCGATTTTTCTTGAACTTCCTTATAGGTCAGGTGGGTGTACTCACTTCCCTTCCTTGCTTCATAAAGATAGGGACGGTCACCGAATTTTTCAACGGACTCGTTCAAAAAGTCCAAAAGGGTTCTCTTTTCCATATGATTGTTTTTTTTGATTATTCATTGTCTGAAACGCCTGATGCTTAATGATCATTATAATAAAATTGGTTTCATATGGCTTGTTGTTCCATACCGAAATTACTAGCTTTTGATGTAACATGGGAGATTGGCATGTTGGGTGTTGCTTATCCTATATGGGTGACCATTAATCCCCCGGCTTGAAAAGCAACTCCAGCTTTGGCCTTGGCCGCATCTTACCTGAAAACATATCCCGCATCCATATCATGCCCGCTTCCACTCCCATGGTGGGTTTAAACCAGTGCTCCACGGTGCCGCCGAAGTAGGGGCTGTTCATGATGGGCATCATGCGCATGATCGAAGCGCCCGGCATCTCGTTTCGCTGCCTTACCGGCGTTCCCCCGTACGCGTTCAGGTACCAGTCGTCCGTGAGGCGATAGCGGCCGTGCAGGTCCAGCAGCAGGGCCGATTGGTTCACGTTAAACGGGTTGGCGGCACTCTTCAGGTAGGTGAGGCTCCCGTCTACCGTGAGATTGGGGGTAATCCTGTAGTCTGCGCTAATCCCGCTGTTCCAGTAGGGGAGGGAGCCGAAGTTGGAGTTGTACCCGCCACTCATCCCAACGCTCAAGTCCGAAGAGAGCGCGTAATTGGCCCCCCCGCTCACGATGTAGTAGTTGGCTTTGCCAAAGTAGGGAGTCTCCACCAAGCCCAAGGTGGCGGATGAGTAGAGTTGAAGCCTGGGGGTGGGCATCATGGAGGCGATGGCGGTGCGGCTTTTCGAAAGTATGAAATCGGAGCTGGCACCGTCCCAGTAGATGGGTGGAAACTTACTCTCCTTGCTATATTGGGTCGATAGCGTGATGCGATGGTAAGGCGTGAATCTCGGCTGTAGATTTTCCATGGGGTTCAAGGGCATCAACCTCGAGGGGAGCGGCTTAGATTTGGATAGGGTAGAATCGGTTTTTGCACGACCGGGTATCTCGAACCTAAGTGAGTCTCGTTTAACGGAAAACTCCTGGGCCACACCTTTCGTGCTCAACCAAAGAAGGGAAATTAGAAGGAGCCAATAATACCGCTTCATAAGCATGGGGGAATCAGCGTGTATGCTGTTACAAAACAAAGATAAAAAACTTTTCTGTAATAACAGGTACGTCGTCTGAAAATCAACCAATCGCATTCGGTTTTTTGGGTACAACAGTGTAGATTTAACAGTTTCGGTTTGGCTATTCCCCCAATTTTATCTTTCTTTGCTTGCAAGAATGTCAAACGCTTAAAAATTAATTGCCTATACGTCCTCTTTACTCCACTTAAATAGACATAGTTAAGCAGTAAAGCAATGGATACTTTTCACACGATGACCGATGAGGAGTTGGTTGTCATGTATGTTAACGGCAATAACGAGGCGTTTGATGAACTGTTGACAAGGCACCAGCACTCCCTCTACTCTTATATCCTCTACACCGTACGCGATAATGGCCTCGCGGAGGATATTTTCCAGGACACCTTTATGAAGGCCATCATCACCATTCAACAAGGCAAGTATACCGAGTCAGGTAAATTCAAGGCGTGGATCAACCGCATTGCCCGCAACTTGATCATCGACCATTTCCGACAGAAAAAGAGCGAGAACACGATCTCCAACGATGCTTACGAGGTGGACCTGTTTAATAACCCATCGTTGTGCGACGAGACGGTAGAGAGCAAGATGGTTCGGACGCAGGTACTGAACGACGTGCGGATGCTGGTGGACCGCTTGCCCGATAACCAGAAGGAGGTGGTGGAGATGCGCTACTACAAGGAATTAAGTTTCAAAGAGATTGCCGATATCACGGGAGTGAGTATCAACACCGCGCTGGGGCGTATGCGGTATGCGATCCTCAATATGCGGAGAATGGCATCCGAGCATCAGATCGTGTTAACGATCAATTGACATCACGTTAGCGTCTACTCTATATTTTTTTAGGGTAATACAATCCAACCTATAGCTACGTGAAACAGGGCGCTTTAACGCATAAAAAAAGCCCCGAAACACTCGGGGCTTTTTTATAGGAAAGGAGTTCAAATCGTTTCATACAGTCTCACGTGCGTGGGTTGGCATCGCGTTCAACGCTTTGGTGAGCGTTTCAAGTTCAAGCCTGATACTTCAGAATACGGATACCTCCAAAAACGTCTAGAACAGTGTTTGAGGCTGTTGAAGCTGTCCTTAGAAGTCATTGTATACCGTCTAATTCGATAACATATAAATCGTCTGATATCAATTTTTTCCGGACTTTGAAGTAGAACCCAATCGTACATGTGAATATGTATTCATGCATTCTTCGGCTTAGACAATCTTACCACCCGCCCTTTCCTTTCTTGTATGAATGGAAAATAGTTTTTCACGCGTGGGTTAAGTTTTCCACGAATGGAAAGGCCTTCCACAAGTGAAAAAATCCTTCCACGAATGGAAGAATGCAGATGTCGTAAGAAAATCTGTTCTTGAAACCGGACTTTCACCCTGACCGGATTTTCATCCTGACTGGACGTCTGTCCTGTCTGAACGTTTATCCGAACTGAACGTTCATCCAAACCGGATTTTCATCCAAATTGGACGTTCATCCAAACCGGACGTTCATCCCGTTCCCTGCATTTACTAACTTTCGTGCCTGTTTCGGTTGAGCTGACCTCCCGGTGGTGGGTTGTCGTTCAAGTGAAACGGTGCGTGAAAGCCGTCACGAATTCTACCTTTGCGCGTAGAGCGGTCACATGCGGGGTGATGCTCTGCTGATCCTGTACAAAATGTCAATGAACTCCTAATGTTTTTCTCTCATTCACGTGCTACAAATATAACATCTCAACCAAGGGTTTTGCAAATAAAATAGGCCGTTTTTATGAACAACTTCTTAACAACTTCTTAACAATTTCTTAACATGTTTTTGCCACGTTTTCAACAGGTTCTTAACAGGGTCTTAACAATTTTCCGTCTATATCACTGAAATCCATCCTAAGTCATTTAGATTTCACAACATTCTACTGTTTCCTTTTATGCAATCATCTTGTTTTATAATTCGGAATAACATTAGCAGTACGTGTTGTAAAGGAATCGCGGGCGGGTTATTTCGTGCGTTGTGTGGCGTGAATTTGTTCTTACAATCTGAATGTCAATCCTATACTTAAGTTGTATAACAACTCTGCATGACGCTCGATCCCGTGTTGCACATTTCTCAAGTCACTACTCGAGTTATCAATCAATAAGCAACCCTGTGCAATTTTATAATTATGCAATCCTATTTGGCCTTGTAATTTGATTCCAAAAGTATCACCCATTGGCAGGTAATATCCCACATGTCCGTAACCGGCTATCCCGGGAAAAAACGTTGGAGAGTCGATGTCGGGATAAGCCTAGAATTTTTTCTGGGATTGATTGTCCACCCAATTAAAATTTATGGCAAACTTTAATCCCCCGTACAGCCCTTTAATTAGGTAATAATTACCTTCTATAAATAGTCCATGTGAGTTGAATTCCAGATCTTTCACCCCACTATAATCTGTACTATTCTTAAAATAGGTATATCCAAAATTTATCTCTGTTTTATTTGGATTGAAAGGAAGTATTACTCCTCCATAAACATCACCTGAAAGTGAACTACATTGTGATAATCCTCCTGTCACCCCAAGATTTATTCTTCTGTTCGTGCTACCGTTATCTGAAGCAAACAGGGTGATTGAAGAGATTATCAATCCCACAAGGCAAAGTAAAAATCTATTTTTCATACGACTGTTTTTTATTTTATCCTAAATTCGAAACTGATATTCACGTTATAAATAAACTTATAATGGTCCTCACTAATCAAATCGGTAGCTGATGATCCCTGAACATAACTTCCAGCAGAAGATGCCCCATTTGTTATTCTAAATTGTTGAAATCCTGGTTGGCCATATACTTTAAGACCAATTTTGTCAGAAAGTTGAAAATGATATCCAATTTGAAAAAACATACAAGTTCCCGTGTAAAGAGATGTTGGTGAGTATTTTTTTTCGTTTTCAACCTTTTTTTTCGATTCAGAAATCAGCCAGTTGAAATTAATCAACTCCCATCTTAGACCAGTAAATAATCCTTTGTTAAATGGATAGATAGCAATATCACCAAACAATCCAATGGATTGAGCATTTAAGTTTTTAACACCATCAAACTCTAATTGATAGGAACGATTATTTAATCCTGCCTTTATCTCTGCTTTTCTATTAAATAATTGATTGTTTGACTTTAAATAAATCTCGCCTCTCAAAGTATTATAACTGTCATATCCACCACCTAACCCTATTGAAAGTGAATCAAGAATCCCGGCATGTAATTGAGAGCCTAGCATAATCATGATTAAAACTAAAAAACAGTGTCTCATAATTTTCAGATCTATATTTAAAATTAGTGTCGTTGTTTTCAAAATATGCCCCAACGTTTTGCGTGTATGAGTAGTGGCGGAATACGGGGCACTTACCTGTCAAGATACGATGAACTTGATGCGAGGTAGTACGCTTGAATACGTTACAACCCCCGCCATTACTTATACACGATGTTAGCGGTTGTGCATTTATGTCAATCTCTTTTTCCCATTTCCACACTCGGTTCCCACATCGAAATTGCAATGTTTTTTTTGTTCTTATTCCAAGTTTTAAAGTCTTCAAAATTTGCAAT
>DUPB01000169.1 GCA_012838585.1 Bacteroidales bacterium | reverse complement strand
CCAACTTTGCAGGCTCCGTTTTTTGGGCCTTGCCTTGATGGCATGAAATAGCTACCAAGGCTATAGTTAACAGGTAAATGGTTGTTCTCATATTATTCTTCTAAAAGATATTGTATGTTTCATACGATTATTTTATTCTTCTACATTGCGGTGTATGGAACTCGCTTTAATCATGTTCTTGTGTGAAAACAGTTTTCATGCTCGTTTCATACGATTATTTAATTTTTTTGCCGTTTCCATTTCCTCTTCCTAATAATGGACGTTTAAGTTTTCATCTTATGCCAGTTTCACGCGATTATTCTGTATTGAAAATCAAACCGTATACAAAAACAAGACAACTTTCTCATACAAAAGGAAACTTAACAGGCCTTTTAACTAACAAACTACGGGCATGTAGTGTAAGGATTTCCGCATAGCCATTCGATTTCAATCCAGCCGATTAGCTTCTTGCCATCACTGTCGGTGTAGCTTACCTTTGCCCACTCCATCGTTGCGTCAAGAAATTTAACACCTACCACATGGCTCACCGTGAAGTTAACGGTGCTTTTGCAGTCAGGTTTGGCATGAAACTTCAAGACTTCGTCACCGTAATTCCTTGTTTTTGCACCTAATAAAGAGCCATGCACCCAGCAATTAGTCGTTTTTAAATCGATTGCATCGTCCTCTCCGGTGTCGATCTCCGGGCCTATCCTGAACCAGCCATTCCACGCTTCGCGTAAATCTACAATCCATCTTGCGTCATTTGAGAGGACTTTTATCACCTTGCCGCCCGGGATTTCGCGTACGTTTGTACCGTTTGGATCGGGATCGACAATGTAAGCAACGGCAATGACCTCGTTTCGCGGGTTTTGATTGACATATTCCGCCTTGAAACGTTTGGCAGTAGTGCTACTATTGTCGCCCCGTTCTTCGATGGCACTAAAGTAGGCACGGGCAAAGTCCACTATATCGGGACGGTCGCCCTTGTATTCTACCGTGATCGGTTTTCGCTCTCGCGAAATGCCCGCGAAAGCGAAAAGTAGAAGTGCCAAAATGGTAGTTGCCGTTCTCATACCTTTAATAGTTTAAAGTCGGATTAATCGCGAAGCATGTAGGCGTTGAAAATCCGAAGCATTTGAAAGGTTTTCTTGTTGAGCATGGCTATTTCATCTTCATTTTCCGCCATGTTTTCATCTTTGTTGCCCACGGAGTATTTCACGGCTTTACCATCCCGTTGATAAAGGCGTTTTTCAGCCTCTTTATCCTCATTCTCTTGCTCAAAAGCAAACACGAGCGATTCGCCATCAACCATGTACTCCGCGTAGGTTAAAAAAATTCCAAATTGCGATACAACGATGACTATTTTCAACTCCCTTTCGTCAGGCGTGTAGTAGAAGTAGATTTTTTCGTTGTAATAACGTGCACCCGGCTCTCTTTGGTCAAACTTGTTATCTTCCAGATAAAGGCAGACCAAATCATTGGTTTGCCCCTCGATGCGCGATTTCAGCAAATTATACTCTGCTCGGATTTCCTGCACCTCTCGCGTTGTGTCTTGCGCTCGCGTTGCCGTGAGGCAAAGCGTGGCAAGGATGATGATGGTAATTGTCTTTTTCATTTTCAACTTTTTTCCTTACCCCACCGCGCCAACAATATACGGGGTTGTTCTCAACAGCTCGCCGGTTTCCCCTCCCGGTAGCAGCTCGAAAATCTCCACCGTCTCCAGGCTTGGGTAAAACGTGTAGGAGCGTCCGTTTTTCAGTTCAATGAGAAGCGTATGGTTGGCATAACCGTCATCGGGCGTGTAGCGGTAGGTCGCTTTTTTAATGTCGTTCAGCTTAGCCGGTTTCACGT